>CANRLZ010000105.1 GCA_947631595.1 uncultured Oscillospiraceae bacterium | reverse complement strand
CGCTGCGGGGTGGGCAGGTCAAGCTCCGCGCCGAAAGCCAGGGTGAGGTCGTCCAGCGCCTCGCCGCCCAGGGTGTCAAAGGTGAGGGTGTACGCCCCTTCGGCCCAGCCGGCGTAGAGGGTGATGTCCTGGGCGGGCATGGTGGTCTCGGTGAACTTGGCGGCAAGCTCCTCGTCCGTGAACCAGCCGGTGAAGCCGTAGCCGGCGCGCACGGGCGTAGGCAGGTCAAGCTCCGCGCCGTAGTCCAGGGTGAGATCGTCCAGCGCCTCGCCGCCCAGGGTGTTGAAGGTGATGGTGTAGCGGTTGACGCTCCACTTGGCATAGAGGGTCATGCTCTGCTCCGGCATGGTCTGGAACACGAAGGGTTCGCCGGTGCCGGCGGCGTCCTCATACCAGCCCTGGAAGGTGTAGCCGGTGCGGGTGGGCCTCTCCGGCTCGTCGATGGGATCGCCGGCCAGACCGGCGACGCGCTGGGTCTTGTCCGAGCCGTCGTTCCAGTCCAGGGTCAGGGTGACCACGTCGGCGCTCAGGGGCAGGGTCTCCAAGGTGCTGCCGCCCTGGTCCACCAGGGCGGCGCCGGCGGCCACCTCCACCTGGCCCACATCGGTCTCCAGCACGGCGGTGAGCTTGTCAAAAATGGAGTGGGTGGCGTCCGCGGTGCTGTCGTTGGCGATGAGCAGGAGGTTGCCGTCCAGCTGGAAGGTGATCTCGTCGAAGCGGCGGATCACGTCCTGGAGCACCCCGATCCACTGGTCGTACTCATCCGCGTAGGCGCTGGAGGCGATGAGGGTGAACACCAGGGAGTCGGTGGCCTCCCGGTAGATGGTGCGGAGTTGGGTGTAGGCGTTCTTGATGAGCGTGCTGATCTCGCCGTAGTTGTCGCACAGGTACTGGAGTCTCTCCAGGTCGGTCTCCTTGGCCAGGTACTCCTGGTGGTAACGCTCCATCTGGCCCATGTAACCGGTGCCCTCCGCGCCTGCGTAGGCGTAGGAGCCGCCCAGGGTGATCAGGGCGTCGATGGTCCTCTGGATGTCCTCCGTCAAGCCGTACATGGACACCAGCAGCTGGTTGACCGGGTCGTTCTGGAAGTTGGCCAGGGTGTTGTAGATCTCCGGCATGATCCCCTTGGCCATCGCAATCTGCCCGTCGAGCTTCTCGTCCAGGGCGGTGTAGTTGCCGGTCTGGATCAGGGAACCCAGGGCCACGGTCTGGGCCAGGTTGACGATCTGGCTCATCTCCTGCTGGGCGAAGCGGAACTCGCTGCGGAATTCCACCTGGGTACTGTCGGGGTCACCGGTGGCGGTGAACACGCCGGAGGTGCCGGTCTCGGCGAAGTCCGCCTCACTGTCGGCGGCGTCCAGCGCCACGGGAATCCAGCGGCTGGTGAAGGCGGGGGCGGTCAGGTCGGCCTCGTCCACCGTCACGGTGACGGTGAGCTGGTCGTCCTGGCTGTAAGCGCAGTCGATAACAGGCTTCTCCGCGTCAAACTGGGGCACCACCACCGTGATACGCTCACTGGTGAGGAGGGCCATCAGCTCACGCACCGCGTCGGGGGTGGGAGCGCCGTTCAGGAGCTGCTCCATGTAGTCCTGCTGCTCCAGCTTCACCGACTCGCCCCTGGGCACATTCATAGAACCCACGTTGAGCACATCCCGGGCGAGGCCCAGCAGAACGCCGGAGTGCATCTTGATACCGCCGCCGCCGCTGTAATCGCCGGTGCTGCCGTTGTTGATGCCGTAGATGCCGGCCAGGACGCTGGTGTAGATCTCCACGTTGGCGTAGTCGTGGGCCTCCAGGCCGCTGCCGTTGTACACGGAGGTGCCGTCCTCACTGGTGAGGGCGTCGCCGCGGCAGATCATATCCCGCAGCACCAGGGTGCCACGAGACACCAGAATGGCGGAGCAGGACTGGTCACCGCCGCCCTCCACCGTGCCGTTGGAGATGGTGACGGTATCGGAGGCCCCCTGCTTGACCAGGATGCCCGGCTCACCGGCAAGGCCGGTGATGGTGGCGCCGTTCAGGTCCAGGGTCAGGGCCTTGTCGATGGTGATGGCGGCGTCCAGGTCCTCGCCGGTCCAGGTGACGGTGTCCCCGGGCTGGGCCTGGTCAATCATCTCCTGGAGCGGATTGGAGTTTTTCAGCCACTTGGCCGTGAGGGTCAGGGCCTCGTCGGGCATGGTCTGGCTCTCAAGGGCGAAGTCCGCCCCGTTCTTTGTCCAGCCCTGGAAGGTGTAGCCGGTGCGGATGGGCGTCTCGGGCACCACGGTGGACAGGGCCGTGCCGTATTCCACCATCTTGTCGTCGATGGTCTCGCCGCCGGCGGTGTCAAAGCTCAGGCGGTACTGGTTGAGGATCCACTTGGCGTGCAGCGTGAAGCTCTCCGCCGGCATGGTGGTGTTGTCCTCAAACTTGAACAGGCTGTCCTCCTGGAACTCCGGGTCGGTGTACCAGCCGCCGAAGGTGTGCCCCTTCTTCACCGGGCGCTCCGGCTCCTGGATGGGCTGGCCGTACTCCTCCTCGATGGGCTGGACGTCGGGGCCGCCGTCGCCGGTGTCGAAGGTGATGGTGACGTGGTTGATGTTCCACTTGGCGTGGAGGTTCACGTTCCGGGCGGGCATAGTCTCGTCCTTGAACTCCACCTCGCCGGCCTCCGTGGTCTCAAACCAGCCGCCGAAGGCGTAACCCGTCCTGGTGGGCTGGGGCAGGGTGAGGGCGGAACCGTACTCCTGGGTGATGTCCTCATCCTCGGTGTCGAAGGTGATGGTGAAGGAGAGGATGGTCCAGTGCGCCTTCAGCGTCACGTCATGGGCGGGGATGTCCCTGGTGAAGTCGAAGGCCTCCGCGGCCTCGCCGCCGTCCGTCTGCTCAAACCAGCCGTCGAACTGGTAGCCTGTCCGCACCGGGTCGGCGGGCTTGGCGGGCTTGTTGCCGAAAATCACCGACTGGCGCTCGGCGGGGATGCCGGTGGCGGTGCTGCCCTCCTCATCCGTGTAGGTGATGTGGTAGGTGTTGGCGGCCCACTTGGCGTAGAGGGTCAAGTTCTCCGCGGGCATGGTGGTGTTCTGGGTGAAGTCGTACTTGTCCTGCTCGTTGCTCCCGCTGGGCGTCCGATACCAGCCCTGGAAGGTGTAGCCATCCCGGACAGGCGGAGTGGGTGCGGTGACGGTGGAGCCGTACTCCTGCTCGATCTGCTTCACGTCCGTGCCGCCCTGGCTGTTGAAGGTGATGGTGAAGGTGGCGGGCGTCCACTTGGCGTGGAGTTCCACGTCGCTGCCGGGCATCTTGCCGCCGTAGGTCTCCACGTTCACCGCCGGCTCCTCATAGGTGGTGTCGGTGTACCAGCCGCCGAAGATATAGCCGGTCTTGGTGGGATCCTGCGGCCACTTGGCGGTGATGTCCTCCTCAAAGTTGGCGGTGATGGGGGTGACCGGGCTGCCGCCCTCGCTGTTGAAGGAGATGGTGTACTCACCCCGCGACCAGCGCGCCGTCAGGGTCACGTCGCGGGCGGGCATATCCGCGTTGAAGTCGAAGGGCGTCTCGGCGGCGTCCTCGAACCAGCCGTCGAACTTGAAGCCCTCCAGGGTGGGTTCCTTCTCCGGCCGGGTGGGCTTGGTGCCGAAGGTCACCTCCTGCTCCAGGGGGTCGGGCATATCCTGCACCTCGCCGGTCACGTCCTCGCCCGTGCCGTCCTTGTAGGTGATGGTGAAGGTCTTGGCCGTCCAGGAGGCGTAGACATTGAGGTCGTCCGCCGGCATGGTGCGCTCCGCGCCCAGATCCGGCCCTTCCGCGCTGTCCGTGTGCCAGGCGGGCGCCTCGTAGCCGTCCCGGTCCGCGTACTGCGCCAGCACGTCCTCCAGAGGCGTGCCGAAGTACACGTCCGCGGTCTCCTCCTCGCCCACCCACTTGGAGACGGTGAGCTTATGCTGATCCCGGGTGAAGTACACCTTCAGGGTCAGGGCCTCCCCCTCCGCGGCGGGCACCGTGCCGGACAGTTGGTTGTACTCATTCTCCACGGTGAAGGTAAAGCCGGTGAGGTCCAGCTTGTTCTCCGTCTCCGTGGAGCCGGCCTCGTCCACGGCGTTCAGCTCGCCCAGGTACTGGGTGAGCTTGTCGGCGGTGAGGTCGATCTCGTCGCCGGTCATGGCGGGGACCTTCAGGGTGCCCAGAAGCTCGTAGTCCCCCTCGGTGGTGCCGATGGGGTCGCCGTAGGTCGCGGGCAGCTTCTGGGTGTAGACCTCCAGGTCATAGCTGGAGTCGGTGGCCTCCCAGGTCGCCGTCAGGGTCACGTTGGTGTCGGGGACGGTGTAGAGGTCCTCGCCGCCGACGGTGTCGCCCTCCGCCGTCTGCCAGCCCTGGAAGACGTAGCCGGTGGCCTCCATGGCGGGCAGGGTGACCTGGCCGCCCGCGGGGCAGTAGAGGGGTTCGGGCGCTGTGCCGTGGCCGCCGTCTTCAAAGGCGACCTTGACGTACTTCACGTCCCCGGCCTGGACGCCCTTGAAGTACTGGTTCTCCCCGATCTGCTCGGTGGCGAAAACCTCCGCGCCCCTGGTGGACAGGCCGTCTACCAGGGTCTCCACATAGCTCTTGCCGCCATCCTGGGCCTGGGCGTTCCGCTCCAGGTTCACCGTGCGCTGGGTGCCGATGACGGAGGTGAACTTGTTCACCGTCTGGAGCGCGGCGATCAGGTCGAGGCTGTCGGTATCCAGGGCGTTGATGGCGTTGTCCACGGCTTTGCCGTCGGCGGAGGTGCTGCCGTCGCCGCCGAAGTAGTACCAGACGGGGTGGCTGCTGTAATTCAGGAACTGATCCTTGCCGTTCAGGGCGAAGTAGTGTACGGTGTCCCAGGCGGCGGAGGATTTGTAGTTATCGGAGTCCGTATTCTGCCGGAGCGCCGTCTGCGCTTCGCCCACCGCGGTAAGGGTATCCGCGCCGTTCTCGCTCCACCAGTTGAGCATCGCCTTGAGGCGCTCCGTGCCGGAGCCGGTGCTGGACACGGCCAGCATCTCCTTCAGCTTGGCGTTGGCGCCGCTGATGATCTGGTGGTCCTCCTCCAACTGGGCGTAGCGGACCACCGCCGATTCGTTCTTACTCCCCACCCCGAGGAACGCGTCATAGTAGCTCTTCACAGAGCTGGCGCTGTCGGTGGTGGCCGACTTCATCCAGTAGGGGCCGCAACTCGTCGATTTGATCAGCCCCCGGAAAATCTCTCCGTCCTCGCCGCCGGTATACGCGGCGAATTCGTCGGCAAGGGAGGAGAAGTTCGCGTTAAAGGTGGCCTGCTCCAGGGGGGAGTCTATCTTGTTCTCATCCCGCAGCTTCAGCGCCGCCTGGATCATGGCCGGGCTCATGTTGGTCTTCAGGGCGTCCACCTGGGGCATGATCTCGTCCAGGTTGGCCATGTCCACAATGGCCTGGAAATACTGCTGGAGTTCGTCCGCGGCCCGGTCGGCGTAGGCGGGGTCGGTGACCCGGGCGATCCGCTCCCGGCGCAGGGCGCTGTCCTTCACCTTGGCCTCCCAGTTCACCGACAGGGCGTCGCCCTCGCCCACGGGGGCGGCGATGGTGGCCGTGCCCTCCTCGGTAAAGGGCGCCGTCTCCGGGTCGCCGGCGGCGCGGGTCACGGTGACGCTCACCGGCGTCCAGATGTAGCCAAAGGCGGAGTCCTCGCCCACGGGCACGTCCTCCGGCGCGGTGACGACGGTGGCGCCGTCCTCGCCGGTCTGGGCCGCCACCGGCATGCTGTCCAGAACGCTCTGATCCAGAACGGTCAGCATCCCGGGGGCAGTGTCTATCACCATCTTAGAATATCTCTCGGCCTTGTCGGCGCTGGAGAAACCGCCCAGTCCGGTCATGACCATCGTCTGGTTGCTGGTATTAAACTTCAGACGGACATAGCGCGCCGTTTTTCCGGCAAAGGCTGTGTTGTCTGTGCTGACGCGGTTATTGCTCCCCGACATATAGCCGCTCTGATCCCACTTGCTCCCATCCTCGGAGATCGCGAAATAGTTCCACAGGCCGGTGCTGGTGCAGCTGGTGAAATACACCTTGATGGTCACGCTGTTCCCAAAGGTGATATACTCCTCCGGCTCCAGCGTCCTGTAGATCCAGCAGTCGCTTTTTGCCGACCGGACGACCATCTTGCCGTCTTCAAAGGCGATGGTGCCCCTGGTTTCGTCGACGGGGGCGCTGGGGCTGCCCACCGTCCACTTGTTCACCTCGTCCGGGTCGGTAAGGTCGAAGTAGAAATACGAATCCGTGGTCTCTTTTTCCACGTGCCCTGTCATAGGCCCGTCCGCGGAAACCGCGCCCAGCGCCTCGGCGTTCAGCGCCTCGGTATTCAGCACAGTGGATCTCACGTCCGGCGTGATGACCGTCTCGGCGTCCGTATACGCCTTGACGCTGGCCACCTCGCCGGAGAGCAGACCGTCCGTCACGGTGATCGACCCGCCGGAGAGCTGGCCGGCGGCCTTGTTGTTCACCGCGTACTCGCCGTAGAGTTCGCTGGCCTTCACGGTGAGGTTGGCGCCGCTGGTCAGATCCACCGCGCTGGAGACGTAGGCGTCCAGCGCCTCGCCCTTCATATCCGAACCCACCACGGTCACGTTGTCCAGGGTCACGTTCCCGCCGCTGACGCGGATGGCCGGAGCCTTCTCGCCGGTCAGGTCGGTCAGCAGGTCCAGCCCGGCGCCGCCAAGGCCCTCGGAGGAGGCCTTGATGGTGCCGTTGGTGATGGTCACATCGCCGCCCTCAACGCGGATGGCCGGTTCGCCCTCGGGGGCGGTGATCGTGCCGCCGTTCAGGTCCAGCGTCAGGCTCTTTTGGATGGTCACGCTGTCCACGAAGTCGGGTCCGCTCGCGGAGATAACGGGGCCGGTGCTGTCGGTCGCCTCGGCGTCGTCGATCTGCTTTTGCAGCTTGTAGGGCAGAACGGTCACATAATAGGTGGAGGAGACGTTGGGGTTCATCCCCGGTTTTACGGTGACCGCGACCTTGGTGGCCTGGGGCACGCTGCCGCCCGCCGTAAGGGTCAGATCGATGGGGTCATAGCCGCTCCCGCCCCCGGCAGCCGTCGCGGTCCCCGCGCTGGGCGTGACAGACAGGAGTTCGGGGTGGTCCACGCTCACCGTATACTTGTCGCCCTGCTCGATGGTTGTATTCGGCGGATAAAGCGAGGGGTAGCGGATGTTCTTCTCAGGGTTGAACATCAGGTGGATGCTCTTGCCCTCGGAAACGGTGGTATTATCGCCTCGGAGCCGCAGGTCGCTCATGGGGTAGTATGTCGCCAGGGACTCATTGTGGGCAAAGTCGGTCAAGGTCACATGGATGCCGATGATCTTCGTGACGTTGTCCCACACCCCAGGCAGGGTGACCGACGTGGTGGTCTCGCCGCTGAGGATCTTTTTGGTGGTGACGGAAGACCGCGTGTCGAAGCCCTGGGGCACGCTCAGATCCACATATCCCATGTCGCTGCCGCGCACGGCCTCCACGCCCAGCTCCATCTGCCCGTGGAAGGGCTTGTCCATGTTGACGGTGACGGTCCCGTCGCGGCCGCTGTCGGCCCAATCGATGCTGGTCACATCGGCAGCGGTGGTGGCGATCACGATGGGGAAGTAGAAGTGCTGGTCGTTTTCCACGCCGGGGGTCAGTTCGGCCGTCACGTCGGCGATCACGTATGTGCCGTCGGCCAGCGCGCCGCCGTCGCTCTTCTTGCCGTTCCAGTAGAGACGGTAGCTGAGGTAGTCGCTGTGATCCTTGGCGCCGCTGTTGTCGTAGGTCTTGTTGTACCAGTCGCCGGTGACCGTGTTATAGGTCACAGCGGGATCGATCAGGCTCGCCAGTTGGGTCGGGTCGTCCAGCTGGGACTCCTCGGTGCCGGCCTTGACGCCGTGGAGCGTCATCTTCAGCTTCGCCGCGCCGCGGAGCATGGACACGTCGGGGAAAATGCTGTTGTAGACCTCTGCCCCCGGCGTAAACATATTGTTGGAGGGCTTATAGGTAAATCCGCGCTCCGCTATGTCCCGCTGATTTGCTTTGGCCAGGTCGGGCAGACCCAGAGGGGCGGAGATATCAAAGAATAAAAAGGCGTTGGGGTCGTAGAGCCTATCGATCATGGCGGTGGACACGCCGAATACGGGGTGTACCTCCGTCTTGCCGCCCGACAGCACGTCCATCCAGGTGCCCTCGTCAAAGATGGGGGCTTTCTCCCAGTCGCCGTAGAAGGCCAGGAAGGGGATGGACAGATCGGAGGAGCTGTCCGACTTCAGCCGCACGAAGCCGTCCACATAGATGCCGTTGGGGAAATTGGCCGTCATGTAGCTCGTGTCGTTCAACTTCACAGTTACCTTCACCGCGGCGGTCGCGCCGGCGGCCACGGTGACGGTGTTATCGGGGCTGGCCGTCCCATTGACCGTGGTGGTGACGATGATATCGTCCAGCTTGTACGGCTCGCCGCTCATGAACTTCCGCGTCAGGTTCTCGGTGAGGTACTTCTGCTCGGCCACGTCCCAGTTGTAGGTCTGGTAGGTCACCGTCTTCTCGATCACCTTCTCGGTGAGCGCCTGGACGTCCAGGGTATAGGTCTCCTGGTCGCCGCTGACGCTGTTGACGTTGAAGTTCAGGTCAAACGTGGTGGCGGCATTGAGTTCGCCCACATCGATCTTGGCCGAGGCGGCGCCCGTCACGGAGAGGAACGCCTTGGCCTCGCTGGCGCTCTTGATGTTGGCCAGGCCGGCACCCTGCTTCCGGGGGGAGTAGAAGACGCCATCCGTGCCGGGGAAGACCACCGGGGAGGCCGTGCTCATCATCAGGTTCTTGACCAGGGTGGTCAGCTTCTGCACGTCCGCCGCGCCGTCCGCCTTATAGTACGTGTCAAACGCGGTGTTGCCCACGATGTACTCCTTGGCCAGGGCGGCCAGGCCGGCCATGTTGGGGGAGGCCATGGAGGTGCCGCTCATGTTGCCGTAGGTGCCCTTGTCCCGGGTGGAGTAGATGTTGCCGCCGGGGGCGGTGATCTCCGGCTTCAGCTTCAGGTCGCTGGTGACGCCCCAGGAGGAGAAGTCGCTCATCTGGCCGGCGCCCACGTTGTCCGCCGTCCCCACGCTCCGGGAGATCTTGATCTGGCCGGTGGCCATCTGCTCCAGAATGTCGCCGTCGGCCTTGGAGATGAACACCGCGGGGATGGACACATCCAGGTTCTCCGCCATGTTGGACAGGGAGCCGACGCTGTGGTCGGCCACGATGAGGCCGATGGCGCCGGCGGCCTCCGCGTTGGCCACGCTCTCGGTGAAGGTCAGGCCGCGGCGCACCACGGCGATGGCTTTCGTGGCTCCAAACTGCTCTTTGTACTGGGCAAAGTCCTCCCCCGTGCCGACGAGGAGCTTGCCGCTGCCATCCCGGAGGGTGATGAACTCGACGGTCTTCTCCGACTCGCCATCCTCCAGCAGGCCGAGGATCTCACGGCTCTTGGCCGTGGCGTTGTTGGTGTAGGCCATCTTGTGTTCCTGCCCGTCGGCCCCGGTCACAGACAGGAACTGGCCGGTGTACTTGGTGTTGGCGATGGAGGCCACGGCCAGGGACTGCTCGTAGCTGGCCGGAGAGCCCACCACGCCGTTGTCCGGGTTGGAGGCCAGCGCCAGGTCGCCATACTTGCTGCCGTAGGCGGAGCTGTACTCGTTGCCCGCGGACGCGCAGATCACCACGCCGGCGGCGGTCAGCGCGTCAAACACCGTCTTGGTGCCCTCCTGGGCCTCCGTGGAGGAGAAGCCCGCGGGGCTGCCCAGGCTCATATTCACCACGTCGGCGCCCAGGACCGCCGCGTCCTGCAAGGCGGCCAGAATGTCCGACCACTGGCCGGCGCGCTGGTTGCCGAAAACCTTCATGACCAGGATCTGGGCGGCGGGAGCCACGCCCCGGAAGACCACGCTGTCCTCGCCGTCCACCGCGTAGCCGGCGGCGATGCCGGACACGTGGGTGCCGTGGTCGCCCTGGGTGTCGTGGTCGTGGGAGACGTCAGTACTCTCGTCGGCGTAGTTGTAGGCAAAGGGCACTTTGCTGCTGTGATAGATCTCCGCCACTTCCGGGGGCTTGACCGGGTCACTATCGCTGTGCTTCTTGATAAAGGTCAGCTGCTGCATCAGCCCGCTTACCGCGCTCTGGTCCAGCTTCCCGCCTGTCTTTGTATAGGTGTTCTCCTGGAACGCCGCGTGGGTCAGGTCCAGGCCGGTGTCGATGATGGCGATGGCCGTGCCCGCGCCGGTGACGGAGGGAGCGCCGGCGCCGGTCACGCCGGTCATGCCGTTGGAGCCAGTCATGTCGGGGCTTACGGTCTCCTCTGTGGCGTCGGTGGGCACCAGCTCAAAGGTGGGGTCGATGTAGACCCGCGCCACCTTGTCCGACTGGGCGATCTTGGCGATGTCGGAGTAGTTCACCTCCGCCGCGGCGCCGCTGAAGGCCAGGGAGTAGACGTACCGCACGTCCATATCCACGCCGGTCTCCTTGGCGATGGCGGCCACCTGCCGCTGGGAGATGGCGTCCTCGTCACTGACGGTGGCGATGCCCTTGGCGGCGTTGGCGCGGATGACCTCCAGCGCGTCGGGGTCGCGGATCAGGAGGGGTTCGCTCTTCAGCTCGATGATGACGTTCACCTTGGGGTCGGCGTCCTCCATGAAGTCGTCCAGGTGCAGCTCGCCGGAGAGGAGCTGCTCCTGCTCCTCCTGGGTCAGGCCCTGGCCGTAGTCGCGGAGGAATGCGTTGACCTCCTGCCAGTACTCGTCGGTGTCGTAGGCCGAGACGGGTCCGGTCTCCGCCGACGTATCGTCAGCCGACCCGGCGGCCGCCGCGGTGGCCGGCACCATGCCCAGCATCAGGCAGATGGTCAGCAGCAGCGCCAGAAAACGCTTGAATGATCCTCTCATGGCAATGACTCCTTTTCTATCAAACGGCCGTGGAAGTCATTGGTGGGACTTCCACGGCCGCATTGTGGATCTATGAGGCGGTCTTCCCGGTGCGGGAGATCACTCCAGCACCAGGTACAGGTTGAAGGTGACGCTGTGGCTGCCGGTGGTGACCTGGACGGGCTTGCCGTCGGCGAAGTCGGCCAGGCGCAGGTCGCCCAGCTTGGCCACCAGGTCGGTGAGGCCGTCGAGCAGCTCCCCGTTGGTCTGGGCGGCGCCCAGGGCCTTGAGTTCGGCGGCGGTGATCTCCACGCCGTCGATGGTCACCACGGCGCTGCCAGGCAGCCGGGCGGTGAGCACCTTCAGGGCCTTGCGCACCTGGGCGGAGGCGTTGCCGTCGTGGCTATCCAGGTAGTTCTTGACCGCGTCCTTCGCCATCAGGTTGGCCAGGGCGCTGAACGGCTGGTCGAAGGCGCCCTTCAGGGTGCCCACCTTGTTGAGGATGCGCAGCAGTTCGTCGGTGTTGAAGCCCTCCAGGGCGGTGGCGGCAGGAGCGTCGATCGGGGCGATCTCCGCGCCGGGCTGGGCGGCGATGCGCGCCACGGGGGTGGGCTGCGCGGCGATGGGCAGGGTCAGGTCGCCGGCGGCGAACGCCTGGAGCAGAGCGTAGACGTCCTGGATCATGGCGTCCTTCATCTCATCGGTGGCATAGGGGACGTAATCCGCGGGGACTCTGCCCGCCGTGGTGGGATCGTTCCGCGCCGCTTCGACCATGCTGTCGCACAGGCAGGCGATGAGATAGTCCCCCGCATCCTGGTACGCCGGGTCCTCCAGGTAGTCCGCAGCGCTGGGGAACAGCGTCGTGAGCAGCTTGGTCATCTCTTTCGGATTGGCGTCGGGCATGGGCATCGGCAAAATGTCCAGCATGGCGGTGGTCAGATCCTCGCCCAGGCCCTGGACCATCTTCACCAGCGCGTCGTTATTCGCGTTCTCCGGGTCGCGGCCGCAGAGGATCTGGTAGAGGGAGCTGTCCAGAATGCCTTCGCTGGTGCTGGTGCTGGTGAGGCCGTTGTCCGCCATCCACCGGTTCAGGTTCTCCTTGGCGTTTTCCGCCAGCGCTTCGGCGTGCCCGGTGGTGATGCTCTTCTCCTTGCCACCGGAGTACGTGCCGGAGTACGTGAAACCGTCCAGCTTGCCGCCCAGGTCGTCCAGCTTTTTATCGGCGGTGTTCTGGACGTTCTCCACCGTCTGCTCGATCTTCTCCTCTACCTCCGGGTTGCTCTTCACCAGCAGGCCAATGACTCTGTCAATGGCCTTCTCGTAGGCCTTCTGGACATCCTGTTTCACGGTGACCTTCAGGTTGTCGGCGCCGTCGTACTTGTACTGGATGAAGTCGCTGCTGCCGGTGAGGCCCACCACCACGGTGTACTCGGTGGGCAGGACGCCGCCATTGGTCTGATAGGCGCCCGCGATGTCGTCCACCGGCGTGAAGGCGAGGGTCACAGTGGTCTCGCCCACAAAGTCGGCCCAATCCGTAATATCGTGGGCGCTGTTGAGCAGGCCGCGAGCGATGGCCGCGGCGGCCTTGACGGCGTCGTCCCGGGTGATGCTGCCCACGGTGTAGGTGCCCACGTCGGCGCCGTCCACATAGATGGTGATATCCTTGACGCAGACCGCGCCGTTATAGGTGTTGAAGCAGGCCTTGAATTCTGCGGACATATTGGCCGCCGTCTCCTTCAGCATAGCCTGCAACTCTTCGGCCATCGCCTCCAGGTCGGTCGCGGTGAGGTCGACGCCCAGCTTCTTGGCGATGTCCTTCAGGAGCTGCTTGAGGGTGTCGGTAAGGCTCTGGGCGCCGGTGCCGCCGGTGCCGCCTTCGCCGGTGCCGGGATCGCCCAGCAGACCCTCGGCGATCTTGGTAGCCTGCTGGATAACGGCGAGGACCACCTGGTTCTCCACACCGGCCGTGGCGCTGACGGTGAAAGTCCGCTCACCCTGGACGCGGGAGGCGGAGTCGACGCCACCCACATTGACCTCAGAGGTCAGACCGCCGCCCAGCATACCGTTGACCGGTTCACCGATGATGCCGACGAGGCTGCCGTTGCCGGCGAGCCACTGCTGCATCTGCTGAACGGCCTGGAGGATGTCGTCCTCCGCCCAGACGGCGTACAGATCCAGATCGCTCTCCACGCCGTAGACCGTGTCGCCGGGCTGGTAGGTGACCTTGGTGGAGTCGGCCTCAGTGCCCCAGCCCAGGAGTACCTCGTCCGCCGGGGTGTGATCCGGGAAGACGCTCCCGTCGGGAACCGTGTAGTCCGCGCCCTTGGTGACGGTCTCGGTCTTTTCGGCCTCACCGTCGTGGAGGGTGATGATCACCTCCGGGGTGGGGGTGGGAGTCGGCTCGGGAGAAGGCTCAGGCGTGGGAGTCGGCTCGGTGGAAGGCTCGGGGGTGGGAGTCGGCTCCGTGGAAGGCTCGGGCGTAGGAGTCGGCTCCGTGGAAGGCGTGGGAGTCGGCTCAGGGGAAGGCTCGGTAGAAGGCTCAGCCGTGGGCGGCACCTGGGGCTGCCAGACGGCGTAGAGGTCGGTGTTGGCGGTGACGGTGAAGCCGTCGCCGGGCTTATAAGTAACTTCGGTGGCGTTCTCCGCGGTGGCCCAGCCCAGGAGGGTGTCACCCTCCGCGTGGTTGAACATCGCCCGGGTCTCCGCCTCGCTGGGAGTGGTAAAGGTCTTGCCCCTGCTGACGGTCTTGACCTCGGTCTTGCCGTCGCTGTGGAGGGTGACCTTGTAACTGGTGACGTAGGAGCCGCCGCCACCGCCGCCGCCGGAGTAGCTGCGCTGCCAGACGGCGTAGAGGGTCAGATCCTTGGTGACCTGGATCTTCGCCCCGGCGGTGTAGGCGCTATTCACAGAGCCGTTCTTGGTCTCCGACCAGCCCCGGAAGGTATAGCCGGAGCGGGTGGGGTTGGCGGGGATGGTGTAGGCGCCGCCCTTTTCCACGCGGGCGGAGGCGTACACCTCGTCCTCATTATAAAGTGTGACGGTGTAGCCGTTGATCCAGGTCAGACGGTGGATGACCGCGGCCACCTCGGCGCGGGTGGAGAGCGCCTCCGGGCGGAAGGTGTACACCCCGTCCAGGTCGCTGTCGTCGCCGTGCATCAGGCCGTAGTCCTGGCAGTTCTTCACCGCATCGGTGGCCCAGGAGGCGACCTGGCCGGCGTCGCCGAAGGTCTTGACCTCGCCGCCGATGACGTGCAGCAGGCCCTTGGTCTTCTCATACCAGGTGACGAAGCCGTCCAGCATCTTGGCCATCTCCTGGCGGGTGATGGTCCGGTCGGGGGCGAAAGTGTCGTCACCGCAGCCGTCCACCACGCACTGCTCCTTTGCCCATGCGGTGGCGTAGGCGTAGGGGGAACTGGCAGGGACGTCGGAGAAGCCGCTGGCCACCATGTCCTTCTTCTCCACGCCGGCGTAGCGCGCCAGCACCAGGGCCAACATGCCACGGGTCATGGGCATATTCGGCGCGAACGAACCGCCGCCCACGCCGATGAAATAGCCGTGGTCGGCCACAAAATCCACATCCTCATGGTACCAGGCGCTCGCCGGTACGTCGTTGAACTGATCCGCCCCCGCCGCGAAGACGGTGGTAGGCAGGACGGAGATCAGCATCACCAGCGCCAAAAGCGTTGCCAGCAGTCTCTTTTTCATAGCGCAATTCCTCCCAATGTAACTGAATTGTAGAGCCGAAAAGCGGGAATCTATACCAAGTCACAGGATGCCGCCGTCCTCCTCCAGCGGCCACTCTCCCAGTTATATGAAAGCATAGCATAAATCGACCTTATAGTCAACTCAAATTTTTGATCCCGGTGTTTCTTTGCCCGCCGCTCTCACATTTTCCAAAATAAGGCAGACGGCTCGTATATGGATCACGCCGCGCCGGGCAATCGCCGCCCCCTCCGCCCCAGCGCCCCGCGGGGGCGACCCTTTCACGCCGCCTTTTTGAACAATTTACGCAGATTTCAACCCACGCGCCCCGTGGGGGGCGCGACCTACAAAGCTATCATCGGTATCATCCGGGAGATAAAATTTCAACCCACGCGCCCCGCGGGGGGCGCGACTACACTGGAGCGGACGTATTTTCCGTGCGCCCGGAAATTTCAACCCACGCGCCCCATGCGGGGCGCGACCATTGGTGGCTGCGTTCAAGCATCTCTGGGATACATTTCAACCCACGCGCCCCGCGGGGGGCGCGACGCTCTCCGGCGGGCAGCCGCAGATACTCAGAGGGATTTCAACCCACGCGCCCCACGTGGGGCGCGACGAGGTGATTTTGAAAAACCATTCTAAAAGTTTTCTAATTTCAATCCACGCGCCCCGCGGGGGGCGCGACCACCCCGCCGGGTCCTCAGCAAACGCCAAAACCGGATTTCAACCCACGCGCCCCGCGGGGGGCGCGACAGTACCGGGCGGCAATCCCCGGCAGACGGCCAGATTTCAACCCACGCGCCCCGCGGGGGGCGCGACTGCCGGGCCTGCCGGCCCTGCCGGGGAACAGGGCATTTCAACCCACGCGCCCCGCGGGGGGCGCGACGGCCTCCCCGGTCACGACTGGGGAGGCCGTGCTGATTTCAACCCACGCGCCCCGCGGGGGGCGCGACCCGCTCGCATACGGTTGCGTTTTAATACCCTCCAATTTCAACCCACGCGCCCCGCGGGGGGCGCGACAAGGGGGGCCGGTGGACATGAAGCTATTTCAGCGATTTCAACCCACGCGCCCCGCGGGGGGCGCGACGGCCGACCTGGTGACCAGAGGCGCGGACAAAGCGATTTCAACCCACGCGCCCCGCGGGGGGCGCGACCGGCAGGGGCGATGTCGATAACGTCCCGATATTGATTTCAACCCACGCGCCCCGCGGGGGGCGCGACCGCTCTTGCCGGAGCCGGTCGCCCCGGCGATCAATTTCAACCCACGCGCCCCGCGGGGGGCGCGACCAGCTTTCCGGCGGACAACATAGAGCCGGTCAGATATTTCAACCCACGCGCCCCGCGGGGGGCGCGACCGGGCGATCATGTGGACGTGGCGACGGTTGCCAAAATTTCAACCCACGCGCCCCGCGGGGGGCGCGACCGCATCGTTTTTCGCATACCTTTCACCCCCTTCCCAATTTCAACCCACGCGCCCCGCGGGGGGCGCGACGGAGTTGCTGGGTGTCCCGTCTCACCTTCTCACAATTTCAACCCACGCGCCCCGCGGGGGGCGCGACAGGCTGGAAGCTGTGGAGTGAGGAGACGATATGAATTTCAACCCACGCGCCCCGCGGGGGGCGCGACGTCCACTACGTCAACGTCCCCATGATACCGCCGATTTCAACCCACGCGCCCCGCGGGGGGCGCGACAGCTAACGGCAACGATTGACAAGCTCACAAAGGATTTCAACCCACGCGCCCCGCGGGGGGCGCGACGGCTTCGCTGTCCGGCACGACCTCGGCGATCTGATTTCAACCCACGCGCCCCGCGGGGGGCGCGACGGATAGTCCGTGGCACATTGACCTATGCACTGTGATTTCAACCCACGCGCCCCGCGGGGGGCGCGACCCTTTGCGTCAGTCATGGTAAAAGCCTTTGCGAATTTCAACCCACGCGCCCCGCGGGGGGCGCGACGCCTTTATACGGGGTATAGCATGAGCGCCGTTTGATTTCAACCCACGCGCCCCGCGGGGGGCGCGACGGACACAACGGTGGTCTTGGACTTCTCGGACTATATTTCAACCCACGCGCCCCGCGGGGGGCGCGACCTCCCTGTTTCACACGTTCGTCAAGATCATTGGGGATTTCAACCCACGCGCCCCGCGGGGGGCGCGACGGGATTTTGCTACGCCCCTCCATCACGGGAGAAAGATTTCAACCCACGCGCCCCGCGGGGGGCGCGACGGTCTGGCTGTTCAGGTGCTTGTTCGCAAAGGTATTTCAACCCACGCGCCCCGCGGGGGGCGCGACTAACTAAAACCGGCTACGTCCGCACTCATTGCAGATTTCAACCCACGCGCCCCGCGGGGGGCGCGACTTTACGGCGGCGGAAATTATCCCGGACTAACTAATTTCAACCCACGCGCCCCGCGGGGGGCGCGACTTTATCCATTTTTGTCTCCTCCTGTTTTCATTAAATTTCAACCCACGCGCCCCGCGGGGGGCGCGACGGAAATACGCTTATCACTGCTGCGGGAAACGATTTATTTCAACCCACGCGCCCCGCGGGGGGCGCGACGCAAACTGTCAATGGGAAACGCAAGGCCCTCCTTCTATTTCAACCCACGCGCCCCGCGGGGGGCGCGACCGAGGCGGCGGAGGAGCTTGCCGCCTGCGGCTGATTTCAACCCACGCGCCCCGCGGGGGGCGCGACACTATCTTTCCAAATCTAGTACGCAGTATATTAAATTTCAACCCACGCGCCCCGCGGGGGGCGCGACCCACGTTTCCACGTGTGATTTCCTCAACGTCGGTATTTCAACCCACGCGCCCCGCGGGGGGCGCGACCCTCCCTGTTGTACCTGTGCGCCTCCTCCCGGATAATTTCAACCCACGCGCCCCGCGGGGGGCGCGACATCCTCGTCCACCGGCTCACCTCCCGTAGCAAAAATTTCAACCCACGCGCCCCGCGGGGGGCGCGACGGCAAACTCGCACAAAATCACGTTGGCGATTTTGTGGCGTTTGCCAAAAAGGCGGGACTTCTAAGAGCTTTGAACCCCGCCACCTGTCCCGAAAGGGCGGCGGTGGCCTGGGTTTGAAGGGGGCGCGGCGGTGCGAACCTCCCGGCGCTTGTCGCCCGCTCCCTGTTCGCACCGGCTACACCAGCAGCACCCCCTCCGGCTCGTAGGACGCTTTTGCGCCAAAGTGCTCGATCTTGCTCTGGTACTTATTTCCAAGCTGGTAGAACCGCAGACTGTCTTTTGCCGGGTCGATGATCTCCAATAATCTGGCCTGGAGCAGCTTATACTGCGCCGGGTCCACCAGGCACTCAAACACGGAGTTCTGCACCCGCTGGCCGTAGTTGACGCACTGCTTGGCCACCTGGCGCAGGCGCTTGCGCCCGGCGGCGTCCTCCGTATTCACGTCATAGGTGACAAGCACCAGCATCCCGATCCCCTCACTTCCAAAGAAACGGCGGGTAGCCGTCCAGATCCCCCCGGAGATACCGGGCCAGCAGCAGCGCCTGGACATAGGGCACCAGCCCCCAGGCCAGCTTTTCCTTCAGATACGGATGGGTGATGGGTTCCGCCAGCCGCTTTTGCCACGCGGACAGGAAGACCTTTCGCCCCTCGTCGTTGAGCCACACCGCCCCGCCGGGCTGCGTCTCAAAGTGCTCGGCCCGGATGGCCCGGTTGTTGATGAGGGTCAGGACAAAGCGGTCGGCGAAGCTGGGCCGCAGCTCCTCCATCAGATCCAGGGCGAGGGAATTTCGCCCCGGCCGGTCCCGGTGGAGAAAGCCCACGTAGGCGTCCAGCCCCACGCTCTCCAGCGCCCCGGCGCAGGCATTGGCCAGCAGGGTGTAGGCAAAGGAGAGGAGCGCGTTCACCGGGTCCATGGGCGGCCGCCGGGAGCGGCCGGAGAAGGAGAAGGTCTCCCGCTGGTTGAGGATCAGGGCGTCAAAGGCGTCAAAATACACCGCCGCGGTCTGGCCCTCCAGACCCCGGAGGGACTCCAAGTCGGTCTCCCCCAGGATGGCGGGCAGGCTGTCCGACAGTTGGGCGGAGGCCCGGCCCAGCGCCTCGTCGTCCACCCGCAGGGCGTGGTCCCGGCGGGTGCGCTCGATGCTCCAGCGGCTGTTGTAGACCTTGCCGAAGATGAAACAGCGGGCGATCCGGCAGCTCTGGTTCCCGTCGTCCGCCGCCCGGTACTGGGCGCGGCGCAGGAGGACGTTGCCCGGATTTTCCCCGCAGACCCGGGCCAGAAAGCGGCCTCTGGGAGTCAGAAAGCACAGGCCCACCCCCGCCTGGGCGCACTTGCCCATAAGGGCGGGGCTGGCCCCCTTGTAGGAGAAACACAGGATGTTCTCCAGGGTGTGCAGGGGGAACTGCCCCCGCTTTTCCTCCCCGGCCAGCACCACCACCGTCTCGCCCTCCAGGGCCAGGTAGCTGTCCTCGCTGAGGACGAACAGGGTGTTGAGAAACTTCCTCACGACTCCTCCTCCCTTCCGGGCAGATGGGCGCGGAGATAGGCGGCGGGGGACGGCCCCTTGACCAGCCGGGGCAGACACAGCTCTTTCAGCGAACAGGCGCCGCAGCCCTTGCCCGGCTTGGCCCTGGGGGTGTGCCCCCGGAGGTAGAGGGCGCGCATCTCCGCCGCCAGCGCCTCCACCCGCTCCCGCAGGGCGGCGTCCAGGGCCACCCGCGTCCGCCGCCTGGGTTCGCCGTAGAACAGGCTGCCCTCCGGCACGGCGCACAACAGCATCTCCTCCAGGCACATGGCCTGGGCACAGAGCTGGAGTTCGTCCGCGTCGTTGGCCTTCGGCCTGCCCCGCTTGTACTCCACAGGGTAGGGCAGCCACGTCCCCTCCCGCCCCGCCAGGGACACCCCGGCGGGGTTCCGGCGGAACTCCACCACGTCGCACACCCCCTGAAGCTGGAGCCGGTGGGAGATGACCCGAAGGCCGCGGACGATCAAAACGTCGCCGCGGCTCTCGGTCTGCTGTTCGTCGTGGGCCCGCCGGTGGAGCAGGTCGCCCTCCACGGTGCGGAGATTTTCCGCCCACTGCCGCTCCAGGTGGATCAGGGCCCACTGGCGGCGGCAGAAGGCGAAGTGCTGAAGGCCGGACAGGGGAAGGTAGTCCTCCTCCGGCAAGGCGCTCACCCCATGCGCGTGCAGGTGACGCCGGCGGGCAGGGCGGCCTCGTCCACGGCCACGGTGTAGTCGCCGTAGGCCCTGGGGGCGACGACGCCCTCCTTCCGGGTGACGGACACGGCGTCAAACAGCTTCCAGGCGGGGGCACAGCCCAGCTCGGAGTCGTGCTGGAATACGATCAGATCCCGGACGACCATCTTGCCCCGGGCGGCGGAGTGGTCGTGCTCGAACATATTCCGGATGGCATCCCACAGCAGCTTCAAATCGTCCTCGGAAAAGCCGGTGACCTTCCGGGCCAGGTTGGCGGAGACGTAGCCCTCGCAGCGGTAGAGGGCGTAGGGGAC
>CANRLZ010000104.1 GCA_947631595.1 uncultured Oscillospiraceae bacterium | reverse complement strand
TCAAGGACCTGCGGGAGGCCGCCGCCATCCTCAAGGGCCGCAAGGTGGCGGACGGGGTGCGGTGCATCGTCATCCCCGCCACCCAGGAGATCGTGCGCCAGTGCCTGGCCGAAGGGCTGGCGGAGATCTTCCTGGACGCGGGCTGTGCCTTCTCCACCCCCACCTGCGGCCCCTGCCTGGGCGGACACATGGGAGTGCTGGCGGACGGGGAGCGGTGCGTCTCCACCACCAACCGCAACTTCGTGGGCCGCATGGGCCCCACCGACTCGGAGATCATCCTGGCCAGCCCCGCCGTGGCCGCCGCCTCGGCCATCCAGGGCTGCGTGGCCGATCCCCGCGCGCTGTAAAAAAGGAGGCTAGGCACATGAAACTCTACAAGTACGCCGACAACGTGGACACCGACGTGATCATCCCCGCCCGGCACCTGAACAACCCCGACCCCAAGGCCCTGGCCTCCCACTGCATGGAGGACATCGACCCCGACTTCGCCTCCACCGTGGAGGCCGGCGACATCATCGTGGCGGGCAAGAACTTCGGCTGCGGCTCCTCCCGGGAGCACGCCCCCCTGGCCATCAAGTCCTGCGGGGTGAAGTGCGTCATCGCCGAGACTTTCGCCCGCATCTTCTACCGCAATGCCATCAACATCGGCTTCCCCATCCTGGAGTGCCCGGAGGCCGCCCAGGCCATCCAGCCCGGCGACCAGGTGGAGGTGGACTTCCAGACCGGCGAGATCCGGGACCTGACCCAGAACAAGACCTTCCAGGCCGCCCCCTTCCCCCCTTTCATCGACGGGATCATCCAGAACGGCGGCCTGCTCAACTCTCTGAAAGCGAGGGGACTTGCCAAATGAACTACAAGATCGCGCTCATTCCCGGCGACGGTATCGGCCCGGACATCGTCAAGCAGGCGGTGAAGGTCCTGAACGCCGTGGGGGAGAAATTCGGCCACAGCTTCTCCTACGTGGACGTGCTCATGGGCGGCTGCGCCACCGACGCGGTGGGGGTGAGCTACCCCGAGGGCACGGCGGAGGCGTGCAAGGCGTGCGACGCGGTGCTCCTGGGCGCCGTGGGCGGCCCCAAGTGGGGCAGCGACAAGCCCGCCCAGCAGAGGCCGGAGACCGCTCTGCTTGCCATCCGCAAAGACCTGGGCCTCTACGCCAACCTCCGCCCCGCGACCCTGCGCCCCGCGCTGAAGTCCGCCTCGCCGCTGAAGCGGGAGACGGCGGAAAAGGGCATCGACCTGATGCTGGTGCGGGAGCTGACGGGGGGCATCTACTTCGGCAAGCGGGATAAGTACCAGACCCCCGACCGGGGGCTGGAGGCCACCGACCTGATGGCCTACTCCGAGATGGAGATCGAGCGCATCGGCCGCCGGGCCTTTGAGCTGGCCCGTCTGCGCCGGGGCAAGGTCTCCAGCGTGGACAAGGCCAACGTCCTGGAGACCTCCCGGCTGTGGCGCTCCGTGATGCACCGGCTGGCGGAGGAGTACTCCGACGTGGTCTATGAGGACGTGCTGGTGGACAACTGCGCCATGCAGATCGTGAAGGACCCGGGGCAGTTCGACGTGCTGGTGACGGAAAACATGTTCGGCGACATCCTCTCCGACGAGGCCAGCATGGTCACCGGCTCCATCGGCCTGCTCCCCTCCGCCTCCATGGGCGACTCCGCCCCGGCGCTCTATGAACCCATCCACGGCTCCGCCCCGGACATCGCCGGCCAGGACAAGGCCAACCCCATCGCCACCATCCTGTCGGCGGCCATGATGCTCCGCTACTCCTTCCACCTCTCCGCCGAGGCGGACGCGGTGGAGCGGGCGGTGGACGCGGTGCTGGACGCCGGCTGGCGCACCCCGGACATCGCCGAACCCGGCGTCACCCCCGTGGGCACCGAAAAGATGGGCGCCCTCATCTGCGCCGCGCTCTAAGAGGCAAGACAGCCAAAAAAGCGGGAGACCTGCCAGGCAGGCCTCCCGCTCTGTTTTTCCCTTCTTTCCCTACCATTGCCTTTTAAATTTCCGCTATTTCCTTAGAAAGAAGTGCGTTATACTGCTTTTCGATTTTTTCAATGGCACTGATCCTATCCAAGATTATTTGATACTTTTCAACCAGCAATAGCTGCTCAGCGTATTCTGGAATATCAATTCGAGTATGAGAAAAGAAACCAGTCATATTCCATGTTCCGTTATCCGAATTAGACGCATAGGCAAGAAAGGCTTGTCTATATTGTATCGAGATCCACTGCAAGTCTATTTCAAATGGAGAATCATCTTTTTTAAAAAGAATATATGCATGGTCATTTATAGTATATCTCCCTGCCCTTAAATACTTAACATTTCCCGCTTTTCCATTGCGAGTAACAAGGAGGCCCTCTCTTCCTTCAAACACTTTTAACTTTTTATTATTAATAATGCTCATAGGGACTTCGCCCATCATGGTATTCTCATCGGTGGCACTTGATAATATTTGGTAATGTTCAGCATTATTTTGTAATGTTTGATAGATATGTTCTTCTGTCAGGCCTACATTACCACTCATATAATCTATACAAGTTGAAATGTCTATATCTTTTCCCTGATATCGTCCATAGTCCATAGATAGTTCTTTGCCAATGAGACTATAAAGACTTTTTTTCATTTGAATTAAAATATTTAACTTATCCTTAACTCGTTTCAATGATTTTAAAATGTTATTCTGCACGTCTAGCTCAGGCAAGCTAAACTCTTCAGAGTAAATTTGTGTTAGTGACAATGTTTTAGACCCACTGCTTATTCCAAGTTCTCTATAAAAATTCTGTAAGAAGATGGAGAAATATTCAAGGTTGATTTTATCTTCGGCCTCTTTCCTTAATGTAATAAAACCCGCATGGTGGTTTAACGCAAACCTTTCTCCATTTTTATAAGTCATGCTACCCGCACTACCATCTAGGCTAATGATTATGCCTTGCCCGGAAAAAACAGTTATCGAAGCACCCTTTTTTGTTTTAGCTGAAACAGAAATCTTGCGTTCTGCTGTAGTATGCTCTTTATTGCCTCCATATAGCGGGATCAGTTCATCCCCATTTTGAAGGGAAGCATATACTGCTTCATCAGTTAGCGCATAATCTCCTTTTTGTATTTCATTAAAAACATCAAGGAATTTCATCTAGCATTCTCCTTACTTCAGCATCAATTTCTTCTAATGCGTCATCAAACTCTTCCTTTGTAATATAGCGCGGCGAGTATGGCCGCAAGTAATATTCAGGCAGTAGGGTTATATAATTATCAGACAAAACACAGTCGATGTTTATTTCCCCGCCCTTCCTTGCAGTCTGGGTTATCCCTTTTTCATCTGTCCATGTACTCGGTTTGCTACTATCGTCAAAAGTCAACCATCTCTTTTCCAGCAGGCCTGGCATCTCAATACCATCGGTGCTAACCCATCCAGATATTTCATCATGCATCCATCCGTTCCTATTATTGCGAAGTTTGGTGGGAAATCTTTTATCTGAATTGGCTAACCCGTCATTGTCAATAATGTACATCCAGATTGGTTTATCTTGGACTTTTGTAATTGTGCTACTGCGTTTCTTGATAAACAATGCATATGTTTTTTCTTTTGTATACGGTGCAAACGCAAATTTTGGCAAAGAAACTATCGCATATACTTCACATTTTTCCAGAATTTCTCGACGCAAATTTTTATATGAAGGATTTTCCAATACTCCATCTGGAGTAATAATGCAACCTTTCCCGCCGATTTCAAGCAAGTCAATAGCTTTACAGATAAACGCAATTTCTGTTCTACTTGTAGATATGGCATTTGTACTAGCTTTAATTGTTCCATTTCCATATGGCGGATTTGTTATAACATACTGATACTTTTTATTTAATACAGATCTACCTGCCCGTGTAGGCTTTAGTGAATTATCTGTATACATATGCGTATGTCCATCACCGACCAAGAACATATTGAGCCTTGTCCTAGAAATATTTTCATCACGAACATCTACACCATAGAAGCACCTTTGAGACAAAAAGACTTTTGCGGCATCGGTAAGGGTGCCGCTCTTTTCATAATTGTTTAATAATACTTTGAAGCTCTCTGTCAAAAAACCTCCCGTTCCACATGCAGGATCAATTATAGAGAATTCCTTTCCTTTGTTATAAACATCTTCGTCCAATAACAGTAATTTAGAAAAAATATGTGTATAATGCCTTCGAGTAAAATACTCTCCAAAGTCTTTCTTTTCCTTTGATGAGGCAAACATTTCATACACAGCACCAAACAAATCAAATCCCGTGCCGTGTAATGGCTTCATAGAATCAATAATGCTGTAAATCTGCTTTACTTCTTCAACGTCAACAAGAGGTTTATTGCTCCCATCTCCACTAATTGCGATTCGGACGACCTCCATAACATTTTTGAACTCATTAAAGGTCGTTTCAGCCTCTAAGCGACTAATATATCCCGTCAAATTATTTCTTACCTTTTCAGCCAGTTCATCATTGCAAGTTGACCAATAAACTTTTGTCGCATCCTTGCTACCATCAATTTCTTCCTTTTCTTCAAAATATTCAAGCGCAATAAGTCCTACCGTAAAATCAATTTTTTGTGTGTTATCTTTAAAGTTAATTCCCCGATATACTCCTGCCAGTTCCCATAATTTTTTATTGAAAATTGCTTCTGATATAGTTGAAATAGAGTCAACGTTTGTATTAATAGCACTCAAATCAGGATCGTGCATAAGTTTATTTTTGATAAGGCGATAAATATCAATCGTTTGAAATTCTCTAATTGGATTGCCATTAAGGGTCAACTGTTTAAGCGTTTTTGCGTTATAAAAATAAGTCGTTTTACAATTTGTTACAATAAAATATGGTAATCCTAATTTAGATGCTTTGAGCTTTCCCTGATTCAAAGCATCTTCCCAATCTTTGTCGCCGACCGCGCAATCATCCTTTGCCTCAGCATAAGCTACAAGGTTCTTAATGTATTGCTCGTCATTTGTTCCATCATACTCAAACTCTGAGATAAGAATGTCAGGCCGCATCGACCCTGTGTATTTAGAAAAAGTAGTATCATTGACAATTTGGCGAAAAGGTATACTTAACTGGGCAACCAAAACTTCATTAATAAGACGGCCTACAGAGAGAGCCTCTTGTTTTTTCCCCATCATCTACTCCTCCAATCTTTTTTGCGTATCTATTTTCTGATCCACTTTTCTCTTTTTTAAATATTCCTCAGCAGCCTTATTAAAGAAATCTGTAAAGCTACTCCTATCATATGCTAAAGCCGCCTTCAAAACCGTGTGCAAATCTTCAGCCATTCTAAACTGCACTTGTTTAGTTCGATTTTTCAAAAGTTTATCTCCTTGTATTATAGAGTAGTAGTTTTTAATGACCCTCTCCAAGGTCATGTGCTACACTGTAAGGGATGCTGTG
>CANRLZ010000103.1 GCA_947631595.1 uncultured Oscillospiraceae bacterium | reverse complement strand
TATGAGTCTTTCGCGCCTAGCGGCGCGAAACTCTGCGAGGCTTTTTTGACAAGCTGACGCCCGCTGGGAAGCGATGCTTCCCAGCGGGCGTCGGTTTTTTTCTCGCGAGGGCGGGCTTAGTAGGAGTGGATCTCCGCCCCAGCGGGGGGCGTGATCTGGGGGGCGGTGGAGCCGGGGGTAAAGACGCCCTCCAGGGTCACGTCCAGCAGGGACTGGCCGTCGACGCTGACGGCCACGTCGGCCTTTATCTTCCCGTCCCGGTCGCCGGAGACGCTCATGCCCAGGTCGGAGACGCTCTTCCCGCCGGTGGAGAGGACGCCGCGCAGCAGATACCGCTCCGGCGCGCCGTCCGCGCCCATGTCCAGCCGCACGGAGATCACTCCGCTGGCCCTATCCCCCAGGGGGAGGACGTAGGAGGTGGTGTAGGTGTTGTCCTTCTGGGCAAAGCCCTCGTCGGAGAAGGCGGCGACGCACTCGTTCACCGTGGCCTTGGCGGCGGCGTAGCCCCCCGCGGCGTCATCGGGCCGCAAAACGGCGCCCGCCAGGGCGGAGAGCAGGGAGGCGTAGTCCGTGCCCCAGTTGACCTCCAGCTCCATCGCCTGTTCCCAACTCATGCCGTATATCTGCTCCATCAGGTTGTCCAAGTCCATCTCCAGCCAGGTGTTGGGGGCGAGGCCGGCCTGGGCCGCCGCGTCGCCCAGGGCGGAGAGGTCCATGTTCAGGTAGAGCTTGCCCTGGGCCAAGTCGCCCCGGGCGGAGACGCCCACGCCCTGCGTGGCCAGAGTGTCCAGGATGTCCAGCGTGGCCTGATCCTGCTGCTCGGGCGGGTCGTCGTCACCCATCGCCTCTAGCAGGCCGCTCATGTCCACCTTCAGGCCCATGTCCATCTCCAACTTGGACTCGTCCTGGACGGTGGCCTGGATGTCGCCGCTCATGGCGTAGAGGGAGGCCAAGTCCATGGTGAAGTCGGCGTCCAGGTCCCAGATGGTGGAGTACCGCCCGTCCAGGTCCGTGATCTGCTGGAGGCGGGTGAAGCTCCGGCCGGCCATAGCCTCGTCCACCAGCTTTTCCGTGTCGATGAGAACGGCGGTGTAGGCGTCCTGATCCCAGCCCACCGCGCAGTCAAAGGCCTGGGCGGCGAAGCGGACGGGGACGTAGGTGCGCCAGGTGGCGGGGTCCACGTAAGGGGCCACGTCCATGGTGATGGGGACGGTCAGGCTCCCCTCGGTGACGGTGGCCTGGGTGGAGCCGATGGTCATGGTCAGCGTCCTGTCGCCCCGGACGGCGGTGATCACGTCGCCCTGGTTGTCCACCTGGGCGCCCATGGCCTCAAAGACCGCCCGGAAGGGGAGAAAGGTGCGCTGGTCCACCACCTGGGGTACCGCGTCGGTGAAGGTAAGGGGTTGGCCGTCCAGCTGGACGGCGACCACCCGATCCTCCGCGGCCAGCGCGCCGCAGACCAGCAGGGACAGGCACAGGGCAGCGCCCAGCGCCCAGCGGGCTAGTTTTTTCATGTAAGACACCTCCAAAGTGTGATTGAATGCCTCCATTGTACCAGCACAGACGGAAAAAAGCAAGCAAAAGCCCCGCCGGAGGCGGGGCTTTTGGGCGGCGTATTAGTAGTTGACCTTGCGCAGTTCGAAATAGGCCTGGGGGTGGTTGCACACGGGGCAGACCTGGGGGGCGGACTTGCCCACGTGGATGTGGCCGCAGTTGCGGCAGACCCATACGTACTCCCCGTCGGGCCTCTGGAACACCAGGTCCTCCTTCAGGTTCTTCAGCAGGGCCAGGTAGCGCTCCTCGTGGGACTTCTCGATGGCGGCCACGCCGGCGAACTGGGCGGCCAGCTCGTCAAAGCCCTCGGCCTTGGCGGTCTCCGCCATCTCCCGGTACATCTCGGTCCACTCCTCGTTCTCCCCGGCGGCCGCGGCGGCCAGGTTCTCGGCGGTGGAGCCGATGCCCTGGAGGGCCTTGAACCACAGCTTGGCGTGCTCCTTCTCGTTGTCGGCGGTCTCCTGGAAGATGGCGGCGATCTGCTCGTAGCCCTCCTTCTTGGCCTTGCTGGCGAAGTAGGTGTACTTGTTGCGCGCCTGGCTCTCGCCGGCGAACGCCTTCCACAGATTGGCCTCGGTCTTGCTGCCCTTCAGTTCCATGTAAAACATCTCCTTTGCCAAAATGTTTGCCCGCCGCCGCGGCGGCGGAAGCTCGCGGGGGTACGCGCCCCCTTATATATTCTGATTTTACCATAGCTGGAGAAATATCACAAGTCCTTTTCCCGGCGAGATCCGCCCTGTCCGGCCAAGAATTTCTGGGGTTTTTCAGTCCTTCTTCGGAGAAACTACCCTTGGCGCGGCAAAGAGCGAGAACGCGCCGGGAGGAAACACCATGAAAAAGACTTGGACGATCCTTTGCGCGGCCGCCCTGGCGGCCCTGTCCCTGGCCGGTTGCAGCGGCGAGAAGACCCAGGGGAACATTCTCCTGCCCTCCGCCATGCCTTCGGCGGCGCCCAGCGCGGCGGTGCCCGGCACCCCGGAGCGGGGCGACCTGGCCGGCGCGGACGGCGTGGTGGACGGCAACGCCGCCCGCCACTCCGACGACAGCCCCCTGGAGGACGTGGGCAACGGCGTGCGCAACGCCTTGGACGACGTGGGCGATGCCGCCCGTGACGTGGGCCGGGGCGCCAAAGACGCCATCGAGGGACGCTGACGCGAAAAGCGGCCCGGCAAACGCCGGGCCGCTTCGGCTTGTCAAAAAGCCTCGCAGAGTTTCGCGCCGCAGGGTGCGAAAGACTCATAAGAAATTTTTTCCGGCGGCGTGTACGTCGGAAAAAATACATCTCGGCCCGCAAACGTGCGAGT
>CANRLZ010000102.1 GCA_947631595.1 uncultured Oscillospiraceae bacterium | reverse complement strand
CAAGCCCTCTACCTCTCCGACAACCCCTCCCAGGAGGACCACCAGTACAGCTACGCCTCCCGGCTGAAGGTGGTCTCCGCCATCGAGTCCAAGCAGCTGGACGTGACCCTCATGGACCGCAAGGGGTACGACATCCTCTCCCACAGCGGCTACCTCCTCCCCCTGCCGGAGCTGCTGGCCGCCGACCCTGACCTCCAGGCCCGGCTAGCCCCTTACCTCACCGCCAACACCGTGATCCTGGAGGACAACGCCATCGAGTACCAGTTGGGCGAGGCGGAGCGGTACGAGGCGGAGACCCGGGAGGACGTGAACGCCCTGGAACTCACCTCCCTCCCCCTGTTCGCCCAGGCCGGTTTCCCCAAGAAGGTCTACCTCGGGGTGATCGCCAACACCCCCAGGGCGGACGCCGCGGTACAATACATCTCATACCTGGCCTCCGCCCCGGCGGAGGAACCTTAAAAACAGGAGGCGTGGACGAATGAGACGGATACTGGCTCTCCCGGCGCTGTGCGCCCTGCTGCTGACTCTGGCCGGGTGCGGCTCCAAGCTGCCCGCCGCGGCGGCGGACGGTACGCCCTGGAGCGAGGACTGGACCATGGTGGGCCAGAAGTTGGGGGTGGAAGGCCCCGGCGAGGCGTTCACCCTCCGGGACGTGAAAGGCTCCAAGAACCTGTACTTCACCGCCTGGTCCGCCGGGGAGGCCCAGACCCACACCGACGAGGAGGGGGAGGAGGTCCAGGTGTACGACGCCCAGGTGGTGGTCCTCCTCTCCGACCAGGGTTCCGACCAGGCCGCCCAGGCCACCGTGGAGGAGTGGCTCTCCCTGGCGGAGGACTCCTACACCCTGTCCGCCACCGCCCAGGAGACCCACAACGGCCAGGACTTCACCGCCCTGACCTACACCTTCCCCGCCGGCTCCGCCTACGCCCAGGGGGCTTCCGCCTTCACCGTCTACGACGGCTGCGCCGTCTCCGTGGAGGTCGCCTGCCAGGACGCCTTTACCCCGCCCCCCACCGATATCCTCTCCAACTTCCTGGACCACTGCCACTACGCCCCCCTCTCCTGACCTCCCCCACAAAAAAGCACGCTTTCTTTCAAGAAAGCGTGCTTTTTCTCTCGCCCGTGGAGGCGCGGGAAGCGGCGCGATATGCGCCGCGCGTAGAAAAAGGCCGTCCGGCGGATGCCGGACGGCCTTTCTTGCTGGGGTTATGGGGTCTGCGCGTTCGCGCTTACACCATCTTCAGGAAGCGGTCGATGATGACAGCGGCCTCGGCGCGGGTGGCGGCGGCGGTGGGATCCAGGTTGCCGGCGCCCTTGCCGATGAGCAGGCCCTTACCAACGGCCCAGGTCATGGCCTCGGAGGCCCAGGAGCTGATCTCGTCGCTGTCCACGAACTTGCCCATGTCGGCGGTGACGTTGGTGTCCATCGCCAGGAGCTGGGCGTAGCGGTAGAGCATGGTCACCAGCTGCTCACGGGTGATGGGATCGTTGGGGGCGAAGCTGGTGGCGGACACGCCGTTCACCACGCCGGCCGCAGCGGCCCAAGCCACCGCGTCGCTGTACCAGCCGTTCTGGGCGTCGGTGAAGGGATTGTTGATCCCGGCCTTGCCCTGGGACAGGTTGAACAGCACCTGCGCCATGGTGCCGCGGGTCACGGCGGAGTTCATGTCGAAGATGTGGCGGGTGGCGCTCACACCCTGGAAGACCTTCAGCGCGGCCATGTTCTGGATGGCGGCCTCGGCCCAGTGGCCGGCGGGCACATCCTCGAACCGATAGCCCAGGTCGGGAGCCTTGGCGGGAATGACCACCTTGGCCACCACGTTGCCGTTCTTATCGGTGACGGTGATGGTCTTGTCGCCGTTGGCGGCGGTCTCGATGGTCACCTTGCCGCCGAAGGGGTTGGTCTTGGTGATGGTGGTGGAGGTGGAGTTACCACGGCCACCGGAGCTGCCGCCACCGGCGTAGGAGGTCTTGGTGCCCACGATGGCGGCGGCCTTGAAGTCGGCCACGGCCTTGTTCAGGGCCTTCACGGCGGCGTCCACGTCCTCCTGGGTCTTGGCATTCGCCAGCGCCTCCTCAGCGGCGGCGATGGCGGCCTTCAGAGCGTCCACAGCGGACTGCGGGTAGACGGTCTCGCCCTTGGTCACGGAGGAGGGCTTGGTGCCGTCGGCCACGATGTCGTCGTCCTTCAGGGCGTCGACGAGGGCCTGGGCGGCCTGGATGGCGTCCTCCAGAGCCTTGGTGTCGGGCGCGGCGGTCCCCTCCTTGGTGCCCACGATGGCGGCCTTCTTGAAGGTGTCAACGGCGTCGTTCAGCGCCTTGGCGGCGGCGTCCACCTCAGCCTGGGTCTTGGCGTTCTTCAGCGCGTCCTCAGCAGCGGCGATGGCGGCCTTCAGCGCGTCCACAGCGGACTGCGGGTAGACAGTCTTACCCTTGGCCACGTCCTCGGCCTTGGTGCCGTCGGCCACGATGTCGGTGTCGTTCAGAACATCATAGATGTCCTTGGCGGCCTTGATGGCGTCCTCCAGAGCCTTGGTGTCAAGCTCGGTGGGCGGCGTGGTGGTCTTCTTGAAGGTGACGGTGACGGTGACGTCGGCGGCGGGCATGGTGAAGGTGTACTTGCCGCCGGCCGCGGTCACGTCCACGGTCTTGGTGTCATTCCCAACCTTGTAGGTGACCTCGACCTTATCCACCTCGTAGCCGGTGTCGGGGGTGACGGTGAGGGTGACGGTGTCGCCCTCCACGGCGTAGGTCTTGTCGGCCTCCACCTTGCCGTTCTCGGCCTTCTCCACGGTGACGGTGTAGGTCACCTCGGGGGTGGTGGTCTTCTTGAAGGTGGCGGTGACGGTGACGTCGGCGGCGGGCATCTCGAAGGTGTACTTGCCGTCGGCCTC
>CANRLZ010000101.1 GCA_947631595.1 uncultured Oscillospiraceae bacterium | reverse complement strand
GGGCACAACGGCCTGAAGAGCATCGCCCAGCACCTGGGCGGGGAGAACTACCCCCGCCTCCGGGTGGGGGTGGGGGGCAAGCCCCACCCGGACTACGACCTGGCCGATTGGGTGCTGGCCAAGCCCCAGGGGGAGGACGCCGCGGCCATCCGGGACGCGGTACAGCGCGCCGCCAAAGCCATCCCGGTCATTTTGGACAGGGGCCTGGAGCGGGCTATGGAGCAGGTGAACAGAGGCTAATTAGCGTTAGCCTAACGGATATTAGCCATTCAACCACCGGGAAGGAGGCGAGAGGAAATGCGGAAGCTGGCGGAGATGCTGGAGGCCCTGCCGGAGTTTCAACAGACGTTGGCCGCCCTGGAAAACGGCCGCTGTCCCGCGGCGGTCTCCGGGCTGTCGCCCGTTCACCGCGCCCACTTCGCCGCCAACCTGCGCCACGCCACGGGCAGGCCGGTGGTGCTGGTGTGCGCCGACGAGGAGGAGGGGGATCGGCTGGAGCGGGATCTGGCCGCCCTCACCGGGGAGACGGTGACCCGCCTCTCCGCCCGGGAATTCAACTTCTACGGCGGCGCCGCCTCCCGGGAGTGGGAGCACCGGCGGCTGGCCGCCTTTGGCCGCCTCCGGGCGGGGCAGGCGGGGGTGGTGGTGGCCACGGTGGAGGCCCTGCTTCAGCGCACCCTGCCCCCGGAGCTGCTGGGCCGGGCGGCGTTTACCCTGGACCCCAAAGCGCCCATCCCGCTGGAGGACGCGGAGCTGGCCCTGGTTCGGGGCGGCTACCGCCGGTGCGACCAGGTGGAGGGGGTGGGGCAGTTCGCCCGCCGGGGCGGCATCCTGGACTTTTTCTCCCCGGCCTACGACAGGCCGGTGCGGGTGGAGTACTGGGACACGGAGATCGACTCCATGGGCCTGTTCGACCCCATGACCCAGCGGCGGACGGAGAGCCTGGACCGGGCGGAGGCCCTGCCCTGCGCCGAGGCGCTGCCGGGGTTTGGAGACGACCCGGAGGCGTTGGGGGGCGACCGGGAGCTGCCCGGCCTCTACCCCCGGATGGCCACCGCGGCGGACTATCTGCCGGAGGAGGCCGTGGTCTTTTTGTGCGAGACGGGGCGCCTGGCCGAGCGGGCCAAGCACTACCTCTGGCAGTTGAACGAGGACGTGAAGGCCCTCATGGAGAAGGAGCTGCTGCCCCCCGGGACGGGGGCGTTTGCCCGGACCATGGAGGAGCTGGTGGATCGGCTGGGCGACTGGCCGGTGGTGTACCTGGACTCCTTCGTCCACTCCGGCTACCCCCAGCCGCCCCGGTCGCTCTTCTCGGTGACGGCCAAGCAGCTGCCCTCCTTCGGCGCCAGCCTGGAGACGGCGGTGGACGACCTCACCCACTACCAGCGGGAGGGCTTCGGCGTGGTGGTGCTGGTGGCCAGCGAGACCCGGGCGCTGAACCTCCAGAGCCTTCTGCGGGAGCACAAGGTACGCGCCGCGGTGGACTTTGCCCTCCACGACCTGCCCGACTCCGGCCAGAGCGTCATCGCCGTGGGCGGCCTCACCGCCGGGTTCGAGTACCCCGGCCTGAAGCGGGCGGTGTTCACCCAGGGCGCCGCCGCGCCGGTGAAAAAGCGCCGCCGGCCGGCGGGGGAGCGCTCCAACCGGCAGAAGCTGGCCTCCTACAACGACCTCTCTCCCGGCGACCTGGTGGTCCACAGCCAGCACGGCATCGGCCGGTTCGTGGAGCTGACGCGCATGAGCGTGGACGGCGCGGAGAAGGAGTACATGAAGATCGCCTACGCCGGGGCGGACGTGCTCTACGTGCCCATCACCCAGCTGGACCTGGTGAACAAATACATCGGCGGCGGGGAGGACGGCCCGGAGCGCCGCCTGTCCCGCCTGGGGGGCGGCGACTGGGAGCGCACCCGCTCCCGGGCGAAGGCCGCGGTGCGGGACCTGGCCAAGGGTCTCGTCCAGCTCTACGCCCAGCGCAGCCGCCTGCCCGGCTACGCCTTCTCCCCGGACTCCCCCTGGCAGCGGGAGTTTGAGGATCAGTTCGAGTACACCGAGACGGAGGATCAGCTGCGCTGTGTGGCGGAGATCAAGCGGGACATGGAGCAGCCCCGGCCCATGGACCGGCTGCTGTGCGGCGACGTGGGCTACGGCAAGACGGAGGTAGCCCTCCGGGCGGTGATGAAGTGCGTCCTGGACGGCAAGCAGGCGGCCATCCTCGCCCCCACTACCGTCCTGGTGCGCCAGCACCTGCTCACCGCCAAGGCACGCTTTGCCCGCTACCCGGTGACCATCGAGTCTTTGAGCCGCCACACGCCCCCGGCCCAGGTGAAAAACCTCCTGCGTGATTTGAAGGAGGGGCGCATCGACCTGCTGGTGGGAACCCACCGGCTGCTCCAGAGCGATGTGGAGTTCAAGGACCTGGGCCTCCTGGTGGTGGACGAGGAGCAGCGCTTCGGCGTCACCCACAAGGAGAAGCTCAAGGAGATGAGCCGCCAGGTGGACGTGCTCACCCTCTCCGCCACCCCCATCCCCCGGACGCTGAATATGGCCCTGTCCGGCATCCGGGATATGTCTACCCTGGAGGAGCCGCCGGCCGACCGCCAGCCGGTGCAGACCTACGTGCTGGAGCACGACTGGGGCCTGGTGGCCGACGCCATCCGGCGGGAGCTGGAGCGGGGCGGCCAGGTCTACTACCTCCACAACCGCATCGAGACCATCGCCCGTACCGCCCAGCGTCTCCAGGAGCTGCTGGGCGACGGGGTGTCCATCGCCGTGGCCCACGGGCGAATGCCCCAGGAGGAGATCAACGAGACCATGGCCGGCATGAGCCAGGGGGAGATCGACGTGCTGGTGTGCACCACCATCATCGAGACGGGCATTGACATCCCCAACGTGAACACCCTCATCATCGAAAACGCCGACCAGATGGGCCTGGCCCAGCTCCACCAGATCCGGGGCCGGGTGGGCCGGTCCTTCCGCCGGGCGGTGGC
>CANRLZ010000100.1 GCA_947631595.1 uncultured Oscillospiraceae bacterium | reverse complement strand
CACCGGGCGATGGCCAGGAGCTGGCGCTGGCCCTGGGAGAGGTTGGCCCCGTCGCCGGTGACCAGGGTCTGGTAGCCCCGGGGCAGACGGCGGATGAAGGAGTGGGCGTTGGCGGTCTTGGCCGCGGCGATACACTCCTCGTCGGTGGCGTCCAGGCGGCCGTAGCGGATGTTGTCCATCACCGTGCCGGTGAAGAGGTGGGTGTCCTGGAGCACCAGGCCCAGGGAGGAGCGGAGGTCGTCCTTGGCGATGTCCCGCACGTCGATGCCGTCGTAGGTGATCCGCCCCGCCTCGATCTCGTAGAAGCGGTTGATGAGGTTGGTGATGGTGGTCTTCCCCGCGCCGGTGGAACCCACAAAGGCGATCTTCTGCCCGGGGTTGGCGTAGAGGGAGATGCTCTTGAGGATGCGCTTGCCGGGGATGTAGGAGAAGTCCACATTCTCAAAGCGCACATCTCCCCGGAGGGGCACCAGGGTGTGCCCGCCGTCGGCAGAGGGCACCTTCCAGGCCCACTGGCGGGAGGTGCGGTCGCCCCGGTCCAGCTCCTCCAGGCCCTGGGGGGTCTGGCGCACGGCGGTGAGGCGCACCGCGCCCTCGTCCACCTCCGGGGGCGCGTCCATGACGGCGAAGATGCGCTCGGCGCCCGCCATCGCGGAGAGGACGGCGGTCATCTGCTGGGACACCTGGTTCAGGGGCTGGCCCACCTGGCGGGAGTAGTTGAGGTAGACCACCAGGCCGCCCAGGTCGAAGCCCTGCACCACGGAGAGGATGCCCCCCAGGCAGGCGGTGAGGGCGTAGGAGACGTTCATGAGGTTGTGGGACACCGGGCCGATGATGCCGGAGTAGAACCCGGCGCGCCCGGCGGCGTCCCGGTAGGCGTCGTTGAGCTGGGCAAAGTCGGCGGTGGCCTGCGCCTCATGGGTAAAGGCCTTCACCACCCGCAGACCCTCGATCATCTCCTGGATGTTGCCGTTGAGTTCGCCCAGGGCGGCCTGCTGCTCCTGGTAGTACTTCCGGCTCTTGCCGCCGATGATCTTAAAGAGCACCGCCGTGACGATGAGGATGGCCACCGTCACGAAGAAGAGCCGCCAGTTCAGCCGGAGCATCTGAACGACCAGGCCGATGAACATCAGGGCGCTGGAGAACATGGACACCACGCTCTGCTCCAGGGCCATCTGCACGTTGTCCGCGTCGTTGGTGAAGCGGCTCATCAGCTCGCCGTGGGTGTGCTGGTCAAAGTAGCTCAACGGGAGGTCCTGGAGGGCGTCGAAGAGGTCCCGGCGCAGGCGGTTGGTGCCCCGCTGGGCCAGGCGCACCATGATGGCGGCCTGGAAGTAGGCGGCCACCGCGCCGATGAGGTAGACGCCGATCAGCCGGAGGATGGAAAGGCCCAGCCCGGCCACGTCGGTACAGCCGGAATAGATGAAGTCGTTGATGATATCCCGGAGCATATAGGTGCCCTGGAGGTTGGTGCCCACCGAGACCAGCAGGCACACCAGCACCAGCGCCAGGGGCAGGGGGTTGCGGGTGAGGTAGCCCACCAGGCGGCGGAGGGTCTTGCCGATGTTCTTGGGCTTCTGATAGCCCCCACGGGGCGCTCTTTGCGGCGGCATTACTCCCCCACCCCTTCCTGCTGGGATTGGTAGATCTCCTGGTAGATGGCGTTGGAGGCCAACAGCTCCTCGTGGGTGCCCCGGCCGGCGATGTGGTCGTCCTCCAGGATGACGATCTCATCGGCGTAGCGCACCGAGGAGATGCGCTGGGCGATGATGATGACGGTGGTGCCCTTCAGGTTCTGGTAGAAGGACTCCCGGATGGCGGCCTCGGTGGCGGAGTCCACGGCGGAGGTGGAGTCGTCCAGGATCAGCACCGCCGGCTTTTTCAGCATGGCCCGGGCGATGCACATCCGCTGCTTCTGGCCGCCGGAGAGGTTCACGCCGCCCTGGTCCAGGGGGGTGTCAAACCCCTGGGGCAGGGACATGATGAAGGAGTAGGCCTGGGCGTCCTTGGCGGCCCGGACCATATCCTCCTCCGTGGCGTCCGGGTTGCCCCAGAGGAGGTTTTCCCGGACGGTGGCGGAGAAGAGGACGTTGTTTTGCAGCACCATGCCGATCCTCTCCCGCAGCTCGTGGGTGGGGTAGTCCCGCACGTCCACCCCGTCCAGCAGCACCGCACCCCCGGTGACGTCGTAGAACCGGGGGATGAGGTTCACCAGGGAGGACTTGCCCACGCCGGTGCCGCCGATGATGGCGGTGAACTGCCCGGCGGGGATGTGCAGGTCGATGTGGCTGAGTACGTCGTCCCCGGTGTCGGAGGCGCTGTATTTGAAGGACACGTCCCGGAACTCCACCTCACCCTTGGCCGCGGGCAGGGGGGCGGGGGCGGCGGGGTCCTGGATGTCCGGCCGGGCGTCCAGCACCTCCTGGATGCGCCGGGCGCTGGCCTGGGCGCGGGAGAGCTGGAGCAGGGACATGGACACCATCATCACGCTCATCAAGATCTGGGAGATGTAGCCGATGAACGCCTGGAGACTGCCCAGGTCGAAGGTGCCGCCCATCACCATCCGCCCGCCGAAGTACAGCACGGCGGCGGTGGCGCCGTTCATGCAGATGGTCATCAGGGGCATGAGGGCCACGATGCGCAGGCCGACCTTCAAAAAGGCGTCGGTGAGGGCGTCGTTGCTCCGGCGGAATTTCTCCTTCTCGTAGTCCTGGCGCACAAAGGCCTTCACCACCCGGATGGCCACCAGGTTCTCCTGGAGAACTTCGTTCAGCGAGTCCACCCGCTGCTGGACAAGGCCGAAGAGGCGGATGCCGATCTTCATGATGGCGGTGATGCCCACGACCATCAGCGGGAGCATGACCACCAGCACCAGGGCCAGGGTGCTGTTGAGCACCACGGCGATGATCAGGGCCACCAGCAGCATCACCGGGGCGCGAACCATGATCCGAAGGCCCATGGTGAGCATCATGGTCATGTTGTTCACGTCGTTGGTGGTGCGGGTGATGAGGCTGGCGGAGGAGAACTT
>CANRLZ010000099.1 GCA_947631595.1 uncultured Oscillospiraceae bacterium | reverse complement strand
GCGCACAGCATACTCAGGAACTTTTGGGTACGGACTTTCATCGTGATTTGCCTCCCTCGCAAGTCTTTTGACCCCGGGTGTTGACAAAACAGCCAAACCCGCCCAGGATAAATCTGCTTTATTTTAGCAAACTATACCAAAAATGTCAAGTCATCCTTTGGCGGTGAGGGCCTCCAGCACGTCGTAGCGGTACATCTCCAGCTTCTTCTCCATGGCCAGGGCCTCCTCCATGTCCATGTCGGTGAGGCGGCCGTCCCGGGTGCCGATGATGCGGTTGCCCTTTCCGGCCAGGAGGGCCATCACCGCCTCGTACCCCATGCGGCTGGCCGTCTCCCGGTCCCGGGCGGTGGGGGCGCCGCCCCGCTGGATGTGGCCCAGGACGGTGACCCGGGGGTCGATGCCGATGGCCTCGTGGATGCGCGCGCCGATCTCCACGGCGCTGCCCGCCCCCTCGGCCACCACGATCATGAAGTGGGTGGTGCCCGCCAGACGGGCCTGGCGGATCTTCTCCACCACGTCCCGCTGGAAGTCCACCTCATGCTCCGGGATGAGGACGGCGGTGGCCCCTACGGAGATGCCCACGTACAGGGCCAGAAATCCCGCGTGGCGGCCCATGACCTCCACCACGGAGCAGCGCTCGTGGGACTGCATGGTGTCCCGGAGCTTGTCGATGCACTCGATGGCGGTGTTGCAGGCGGTGTCGAAGCCGATGGTGTAGTTGGAGCAGCCGATGTCGTTGTCGATGGTGGCGGGAACGCCCACCACCACCAGCTTCTGGCCCATCTCCGCCACCTGCCGGGACAGGGCCAGCGCCCCCCGGAAGGTGCCGTCGCCGCCGATGGCCACGATGCCGTCCAGCCCCAGCAGCTTACAGGTGGCGATGGCCCGGGTCCGACCCTCCGCGTCCAGGAACTCGGCACAGCGGGCGGTGTAGAGGATGGTGCCGCCCTTGTTGATGATGTGGTTGACGCTGGAGCTGTCCATGGGGAAGAAGTCGCCGTTGATCAGGCCGCTCCACCCCCGGCGGATGCCCACGCACTCCAGGCCGTTGTTCAGCGCGGTGCGGACCACCGCCCGCACCGCCGCGTTCATGCCAGGGGCGTCTCCGCCGCTGGTCAGGATACCGATCCGCTTCATTTCCTCGCTCATGGGATAGACCCTCCCTCGCTTGATCTCGCGGCGGCCGGCGGCCCCGCGGCCGGTCTCACTCCTCGAACTTCGCCGCGCAGTCCGCCAGGCGGGCGATGACGTCGATCTGCTGGGGGCAGGCCCGGACACACTGGCCGCACTTCACGCAGTCGGAGGCCCTGCCCCGGCCCTGGGTGGCGATGTTGTACTCCCGCACCCCCCGGAAGGCGGCGTTGCCCCGCTGGTGGTTCATCACGTGGAAGATTTCCGGAATGGGGATGTTCTGGGGGCAGCCGGCGGTGCAGTAGTGGCAGGCGGTGCAGGGGATGGACTGGTCGCCCATGAGCGCCAGCCTGGCCCGCTCCACCACCGCCCGCTCGTCCTCGTTCAGCGGCTGGAAATCCTTCATGTAGGAGAGGTTGTCCTCCATCTGGGCCAGGTTGGACATCCCGGACAGCACCGTGATGACCCCCTCCAGCGACGCGGCGAAGCGGATGGCCCAGGACGCCGGGGAGGCCTTGGGGTCGGCGGCGGTCAAGACCTCCTTCACCGCCGGCACCGGGTCGGCCAAAGCCCCGCCCTTCACCGGCTCCATGATGACCACCGGCTTGCCGTGCCGCCGGGCGATCTCCCAGCACTCCCTGGCCTGCACGCCGGGGTTTTCCCAGTCGGCGTAGTTGATCTGGAGCTGGACGAAGTCCACGTCCGGGTGGGCGGTCAACAGCTCCTCCAGCAGGGGCGGGTCGGCGTGGAAGGAGAAACCGTAGTGCCGCACCAGGCCCTGGGCCTTCAGCTCCTTCACGAAGTCCCAGATATGGTACTCGTCATATTTGGTGTAGTTGCTCCGCTGGAGGGCGTGGAGGAGGTAGTAGTCGAAGTACCCCGCCCCGGTGCGCTCCAGGCTGGTGTAGAACTGCCCCTTGGCGCTCTCCTCGTTCTGAGGACCCATCCAGGCGCACAGCTTGGTGGCCAGGGTGTAGCGATCCCGGGGGTAGCGCTCCACCAGCGCCGCCCTCGCCGCCTCCTCCGACTTGCCGCCGTCGTAGACGTAGGCGGTGTCGAAGTAGGTCATCCCGGCGGCCAGGAAACGGTCCACCATCTGACAGGTCTGGGGGAGGTCGATCTCCCCGTTTTCCAGCTTGGGCAGGCGCATCAGCCCGAAGCCCAGCTTGGGTGTGTTCTGGCCCAGATATGTTTCCATCGGCGCGCTCCTTTCTGTCCGTTCAGTGGGTTGCTTCTTTTTCGTTCACGCCTCCACCGGGGGGCGGGTGGCGCGGGCGGCGATCTTTTTCCGCAGGATCACGCAGGTGAGGGCGATCACGGCGGCGGTGAGGGCGATGCTCACCGGGTAGGCGGTCATCAGCCGGGCGAAGGTGGGGTTCTGGGGGAAGATCAGGTAGACCCAGGCGATCCGGGTGCCGCAGATGAACACCAGGGCGCACAGCGCCGGGGCCGCGCTCATGCCAAAGCCCCGGAGGTAGCCGGACAGCACCTCCACAAACAGGGAGAACACGTGGGCCAGGAACATATACCGCAGCCGGACCATCCCCAGCCGGATCACCGCCGGATCCCGGTTGAAGAGGCCCAGGAACACGTCTCCAAAGGTGAGGAGCACAAAGGCGGTGACGGCGAAAAAGGCGGAGCTGAAGGCGATGGACAGCCCCAGCGCCCGGTGACAGCGGTCCAGCCGCCCCGCCCCGCAGTTCTGGCCCACCAGAGTGGTACACGCCTGGCCGAAGGCGTTGATGACGCAGTAGGTGAACGCCTCCAGGTTGTAGGCCGCCGAGGAGGCGGCCATGACCAGGGTGTCCAGGGAGTTGATGGCGGACTGAACGCAGATATTGGCCAGGGAGAACACCATCCCCTGGACCCCGGCGGGCAGGCCGATGCTCAGCAGGCGGCGC
>CANRLZ010000098.1 GCA_947631595.1 uncultured Oscillospiraceae bacterium | reverse complement strand
ATCCAGGAGGGCAACCTGGGCCTCATCAAGGCGGTGGAGAAGTTCGACTACACCAAGGGCTACAAGTTCTCCACCTACGCTACCTGGTGGATCCGCCAGGCCATCACACGGGCCATCGCCGACCAGGCGCGGACCATCCGCATCCCCGTCCACATGGTAGAGACCATCAACAAGGTCATCCGCGTCTCCCGCCAGCTCCTCCAGGAGCTGGGCCACGACCCCACCCCGGACGAGATCGCCCTGGAGATGAATATGCCGGTGGAGAAGGTGCGGGAGATTTTGAAGATCGCCCAGGAGCCGGTCTCCCTGGAGACCCCCATCGGCGAGGAGGAGGACTCCCACCTGGGGGACTTTATCCCCGACGAGGACGCCTCCGAACCCAGCGAGGCCGCCAGCTACACCCTGCTCAAAGAGCAGTTGGTAGAGGTGCTGGGCACCCTCACCAAGCGGGAGGAGAAGGTCCTGCGCCTGCGCTTCGGCATCGAGGACGGCCGGGCCCGCACGCTGGAGGAGGTGGGCCGGGAGTTCAACGTCACCCGGGAGCGCATCCGCCAGATTGAGGCCAAGGCCCTGCGCAAACTCCGCCACCCCTCCCGGAGCAAGAAGCTCAAGGACTTCCTGAACTGACATCGAGGGTATCCCCGTGGCGCTGAAACGACGGCGAGAGCCGGAGATCACCCAGATGAACGACGTCCAGCTCCTGGCCCATCTGCTGGACATGGCCGGGCTGGAGACCACCCCCGCCCGTGAGGTGAGCCACGCCCTGCTGGACTCCTTCCACGACCTGCGCCAGGTGCTCGCCCAGCCCCAGGATATCCTGGTGCCCTACCCCGGCCTGGGGGAGAACGCCGCCGCCTTTTTGCTGCTCATCCCCGCCCTGATGGAGCGCTACACCTCTACCGTCCCCGACCGGCCCAATCCGCTGGCCAGCCGGGAGGACATTCTGACCCTGGTGTCGCCCCACTTCTACGGCCAGGACTTCGAGCGGGTGTGCGCCTTCCTCCTGGGGGACGACCTGCAACCCATCACCTCGGTACTCATCGCCCAGGGCGGCCGGGCGGCGGTGTCCTGCACCACCCAGCGGGTGCTGGAACTGGTGATGAACCACCGGGCGCGGGGGGTCATCCTGGCCCACAACCACCCCGACGCTCTCCCCTATTTCTCCCGGAGCGACTTTTTCGCCACCAGCGTCCTGGCCCGGGAGCTGAGTTTGGTGGACATCCCCCTGCTGGACCACTACCTCATCGCCGGTGAGCACATCATCTCCATGCGCCGCTTCACCGGCTTTCTCCGGGCCTCCGGCGTCCGGCTGCCGGTGGCGTGGATCTGGTATCCCCAGGAGACGGAAGAGTAAAAGAGCGTCCAGACCGGTGTGGTCTGGGCGCTTTCTTGCTTCACTCCCCTGCCAGGCTCACCTCCTGGAGGGCTTTGCCGTCCTGGATCCGGATGGCGCCGTAGCCGGTCTCCACCCAGCCCTGGGCGACCCACCGCCGGAGGATCCGCGCCACCGTCACCCGTGTCACCCCCACCCGGAAGCCCAGCTCCTCCTGGGTGAGGGACGCCAGCCCAGTCCCGTCCGCCTCCCGGAGGAGCTGGGCGGCCAGGCGACCCTCCGCCCCCCGGAAAGAGAGGTCGTTTACCTGCCGGGAGAGCTGACCGACGGTGTGGGAGAGGTACCGCAGCATGGGGATGGCCAGGCGGGGGTGCTGCTCCAGGGCGCGCTCCAGCGCCGCCCAGGTCACCGCCACCGCCTGGCACCGGGTCACCGCCACCGCCGAGGACACCCGCGGGCACCCCTCGAAAAAGGACGCCTCCCCCATGAGTCCGCCCCCCCGGTGGAGGGCCAGCACCCGCTCCTCCCCCTCCGGGGAGGACAGGAAGCTCCGGGCGGTGCCGGACAAGAGATAGTAGAACTCCGTGGGTTCCGCCCCCTGGAGGTAGATCAGCTGGCCGGGGGCGTATTCCCGCGGGGTGCGGCCCTGGGCCAAGGGCTGCCATTGGGACATTTTTCTCACCTCGCCTGAGATTGTATCACAAGATACATTCTTTTGGCAAGCCCTCTGCCATACTGGGGATACATCAACAAAAAAGGAGGCCATCCTATGGGCATGACCATGACCCAAAAGATCCTGGCGCGGGCGGCCGGACTGCCCCAGGTCCGACCCGGCCAACTGGTGGAGGGGGATCTGTCCCTGGTGCTGGGCAACGACATCACCACCCCCGTCGCCATCACGGAGTTTGACAAGGCGGGGCTGACCCAAGTCTTTGACAAGGACAAGATCGCCATCGTCCTGGACCACTACACCCCCTGCAAGGACATCGCCGCGGCGCGGCTGTGCGCCAAGGCCAGGGAGTTCGCCCAGCGCTTCTCCATCACCCACTTCTTCGACGTGGGGCAGGTGGGCGTGGAGCACGCCCTCATTCCGGAGAAGGGCCTGGCCGCCCCCGGCGAGGTCATCATCGGGGCGGACTCCCACACCTGCACCTACGGCGCTCTGGGCGCCTTTTCCACCGGCGTTGGCTCCACCGACATGGCCGCGGGCATGGCCACCGGCAAGCTGTGGTTCAAGGTGCCCGACGCCATCCGGGTGGAACTCACCGGCAAGCTGGGCGCCTTTGTTTCCGGCAAAGACGTGATCCTCCACCTCATCGGCCTGATCGGGGTGGACGGCGCCCTCTACCAGTCCCTGGAGTTCACCGGCGAGGGGGTGGCCCAGCTGGAGATGGACGACCGGTTCACCATCTGCAACATGGCCATCGAGGCCGGGGCCAAAAACGGCATCTTCCCGGTGGACGACAAGACCCAGGCGTACTTAAAGGGCCGGGTGGACCGGGAGTGGGCCGCCTTCGCCGCCGACGACGACGCGGCCTATTCCCGCACCGTCACCATCGACCTCTCCGCCCTGGAACCCACCGTCTCCCTGCCCCACCTGCCCTCCAACACCAAGACTGTGGGCGAGGTGGCGGGCACCCCGGTGCAGCAGGTGGTCATCGGCTCTTGCACCAACGGGCGGATCAAGGACCTGCGGGAGGCCGCCGCCATCCTCAAGGGCCGCAAGGTGGCGGACGGGGTGCGGTGCATCGTCATCCCC
>CANRLZ010000097.1 GCA_947631595.1 uncultured Oscillospiraceae bacterium | reverse complement strand
GATTTTCATGCTGTTATACCTCTTTTCTTAAATTAGAACAGGAAAGGCCCCTGCTCGAATAGAAGTATAAACCAACACTATGGAGGGTCTTACAAGAAAAAGCTGGTATTCTTCTCCCAGGTGTGGTATTATAATTGTGTATGTTTAGATTGGGAGGTCATGCCCTACATGAAGTACTTATATGCCGCCCTGATGGGCCTGCTGCAAGGGGTCACGGAGTTTTTACCCGTGTCCAGCTCCGGGCACCTGTCGCTGTTCCAGAACTTCTTTAAAGGGGAGGCGCCGGACAACCTCTTCAACGTCCTGCTCCACTTCGCCACGCTACTGGCCGTGATCGTGGTCTATCGCGAGGACGTGGCCGGTATGATCGTGGAGTTCTTCCAGGGGGTTCGGGATCTGGTGGTTCGGGACAAGGCGCCGGGGAAGATCCCCCCCGCCCGGCGGCTGGTGGTGATGGTCATCCTGGGCACCCTGCCCCTTTTGCTGGTGCTCCCCTTCAAGGACAAGGTGGAGGCCCTGGGGGGCAGCACGCTGTTCATCGGCTTCGCCCTTCTGGTCACCGGTCTGCTGCTCTTCGCCTCCGACCGGTTCTCCCTGGGCCGGCGGAAGAACGAGCGCACCATGACGGCGGCGGACGCGCTGCTCATCGGCTGCGGGCAGGCTCTGGCGGTGGTGCCGGGGCTGTCCCGCTCGGGCACCACCATCTCCGCCGGGGTGGCCCGGGGGCTGAGCCGTCCCTTCGCCGTGCGGTACTCCTTCCTCCTCTCCCTCCCCGCCGTGCTGGGGGCTACGCTGCTGGAGCTGGTGGACGTGGTGAAGGAGGGGGTAGACGGCGCTCTCATCCCCCAGTACCTCGTGGGCATGGTGGTGGCCGCCGTCTCCGGCTATTTCGCCATCGGCCTTGTGAAGATGCTGGCGGACAAGGGCAAGTTCGGCGCCTTCGCCTACTACTGCTGGGCGGTGGGTATCCTCACCATCCTGGCCACCCTGATCTTCCGCTGAACCTCTCGCTGATCTCAAACAGGAGTTGATCCTATGGCAAGTTCCGCACAAAAGAAAAGCTCCGCCTCCGGCGCTAAGCGCTCCACCTCCGGGCGCTCCAATTCCGGACGGAGTTCCACCCGCGCCCAGAGCGCGTCCCGGCGGCAGGCTCCGCCTCCCCCGCCCCCCATCCGCCGGGAGGTGGGCGCCGCGGTGTGCGTGTTCCTGGCGCTCTTCGCCGCCCTGGGCTACTTCGGGCTGGAGGGGCTTTTCATCAACCTGCTCTCCAACCTCCTGAAGGGGCTGGTGGGGTACGGCTACTTCATCTTCCCGCCGGCGCTGCTGGTGGGGGCGTACATCCTGGCCTTCCACCGGGGCCGGCCGGTGCGGCTGCGGCTCTTCTGCGCCCTGCTCTTCCCCATGCTGCTGGGGGCTGTACTCCACCTCTTCTTGGTGAAGACCCCCTACCCCTGGAACTGGGGCCTCGTCCCGGCGCTGTGGAAGGACGGGCTGGCGCTCCACTGCGGCGGCGTGCTGGGCGGTCTGCTGAGCCAGGCCTTCTCCAGCGCGTTCTCCAAGGTGGGCGCCGGGCTGCTGCTCATTTTGCTCATCCTCTTTACCGCCCTGGGGGCGTTCAACCGCACCATCGCCCAGGTGGTGGACTGGCTGCGCGACCGGAAGCTGCGGCCCTATGAGGAGTACGAGCCGGAGGAGGAGTCGGAGGAGGAGCCGCCCGCAAAGCCCACCCGGACCGCGGGGGAGCCTCCCGTCACCCGGATCCGCACCGTCTCGGACATCGACGTGCCCATGGACGACGCCGCCCCGAAGATGCACGTGGAGCTGGAAAAGCCCGCCCGGAAAAAGAAGGGCTTTTTCAACCGGGATCGGGGCGTGCCCACCCCCGGCGAGTTCCTCACCGGCGACGCCTCCCATCCCCCGGCGGAGGAGCCGGAGGAGGAGCCGTTCGCCCCGGCCAAGCCCATGCCCAGCCGCATCCAGCAGGCGCTGGGGCAGGATGTGGACACCCCTCTGGGGGAACAGCCCCAGGAGGGGACGGCCCCTGTGGCCGCCGACCCCGCCGTCGCCAAGGTGACCGCCGAGGAGGCCGCCCAGGCCGCCGGAGAGGTCACCGCGGAGATCGCCGCCAACCTGGAGCAGAGCGCGCCCCTGGCCTATCAGTACCCCCCCGTCTCCCTGCTCACCCAGGAGGAGAGCGTGGGCGCCGACCAGGCCCAGGGGGAGCTGAAGCGCAACCAGGACCGCCTGGCGGACACCATCCGCTCCTTCGGCGTGGAGGCCAACATCGTCAACGTGGTCCGCGGCCCCAGCGTCACCCGGTATGAGATGGAGCTGGATCAGGGGGTGAAGCTCAGCCGGGTCACCAACCTGGCCGACGACATCGCCCTGGCCCTGGGGGCGGAGGCGGTGCGCATCGCCCCCATCCCCGACAAGATCTCCACCGTGGGCATCGAGGTGCCCAATAAGCTGGTCTCCACCGTCCACATCCACGACGTCATCGACGACTCCACCTTCCGCAACCACCCCTCCAAGGTGGCCTTCGCCGTGGGCAAGGACATCGGCGGCAACGCCATCGTGGGCAACATCGCCCGCCTGCCCCACCTGCTCATCGCCGGCACCACCGGCTCGGGCAAGTCGGTGTGCACCAACTCTCTGATCATCTCCCTGCTCTACAAGGCCACCCCGGAGGAAGTGCGGCTCATTATGGTGGATCCCAAGATGGTGGAGCTGGGGGTCTACAACGGCATCCCCCACCTGCTCATCCCGGTGGTCACCGACCCCAAGAAGGCCGCCGGGGCGCTCCAGTGGGCGGTGACCGAGATGATGAAGCGCTACCGCACCTTCGCCGACATGGGCGTGCGGAAGCTGGACGAGTACAACGCCAAGGCCGCCAAGACCGAGGGGATGGAGAAGCTGCCCTATGTGGTGGTGCTCATCGACGAGCTGGCCGATCTGATGCTGGTGGCGGCGAAAGAGGTGGAGGAGTCCATCTGCCGGGTGGCCCAGATGGGCCGCGCCGCCGGGATGCACCTGGTCATCGCCACCCAGCGGCCCTCCGCCGACGTGATCACCGGCCTGATGAAGGCCAACATCCCCTCCCGCATCGCCTTCGCCGTCAGCTCCTC
>CANRLZ010000096.1 GCA_947631595.1 uncultured Oscillospiraceae bacterium | reverse complement strand
GTCATGGACTATGGAACGTCTGCGGGTATGTCTGTCCGCCGTGCTGGCGGGGGTGTGCATCGCCATCGGGGGCACGGTGTTTTTGTCCCTGGACAATAAGATCGCCGGGGCGCTGTTTTTCACCGTGGGGCTGTTCACCATCTGCGTCTTCGGCCTCCACCTCTTCACCGGCAAGGTCTGCTACGTCTTCCGGCGGGATCTGGCCTACGCCCTGGACCTCCCCGTGATCTGGCTGGGCAACCTGGCGGGAACCTTCCTGGTGGCCCAGCTGGAGCGGTGGACCCGCGTCGGCCCCGCCCTGGCCCAGCGGGCGGAGGAGCTGTGCCGGACCAAGCTGGGGGATGGCCTGGGGAGCGTCTTCCTCCTGGCGGTCTTTTGCAACATCCTCATCTATCTCGCCGTGGAGGGCTTCAACCAGGCGCCCCACGACCTGGGGCGGTATCTGGCGCTGTTCTTCGGCGTGACGGTGTTCATCCTGTGCGGGTTTGAGCACTGCGTCGCCAATATGTACTATATCTCCGTGGCCGGGGCGTGGAGCGCCAGGGCCTTTGGCTGCCTGCTGGTGATGACCCTGGGCAACGCCGTGGGCGGCGTGCTCTTCCCGGAGCTGCGCCGGCTGGCGGGGAAAAAATAAGCCGGGGGGATGGACGTGAAAAAGCTGTGGGAAAAATACCGCCCCATGGCGCTCTACCTGATCTTCGGGGCGTTGACCACGGCGGTGAACATCGTGAGCTACACCCTGCTCTACCAGGCGGCGGGGGTGCCCAACGTGCCCAGCAACATCATCGCCTGGGTGCTGTCCGTGGCGGTGGCCTTTGTGACCAACAAGGTCTGGGTCTTCGACTCCAAGTCCTTCGCCCCGTCCGTCGCCCTGCCGGAGCTGTGGAAGTTCGCCGGGTGCCGGGTGGGCACCGGGCTTCTGGACCTGGCGGTGATGTGGGTGGGGGTGGACTTGCTCCACGGCCCGGCCACGGCCATCAAGATCGCCTCCAACGTGGCGGTGATCGTGCTCAACTACGTGTTCAGCAAGTGGTTCATCTTCCAGCCCCGCGACCCGGACTCTTGACAAGGGCGGCGGGATTTGATAGCCTAATAGGAGAAAAGCGGAACATTCCGCCCGGTTCGGGCGGGGAAAGGACGTGAGGGACGTGGGCGGCAGACGGGTTCTCGCGCTGATGGTGGCGGTGCTTCTGACCCTGGGCCTGGCGGGCTGCGCCGCCAAAAAGCCGGACGCGGCCGACGCTCTGGCGGAGAGCTTCGCCCCCTGGGAGGGGGAGGACCGCTACGCCGGTCTGGGCCAGTACGTCATGACCATCGGCCACGTCCAGCCGGAGGAGAACCCCCGGCACCTGTCCCTGCTGAAGTTCCAGGAGGACGTGGAGAACGCCACCTGCGGCCACGTCCGGGTGGTGATCCGGGGGGAGGGCGTCCTGGGTTCCGAGGAGGAGATGCTCCAGGAGGTCATGGCCGGGAACATCCAGGCTATGCGGGGCGGCCAGTACTATTACAGCCCCCGCATGGAGATGTTCACCCTGCCCTTCCTCACCCAGACCCGCACCCAGGTGGACGCCCTCTTGCAGAGCGACCTCGCCCGCGCGGTGTGCGCCGAAGCCGGGGAGCAGACCGGAACGGTGGTCCTGAACATCTGCGACGCGGGGGGCTACCGGGAGCTGTCCAACGCCGTGCGCCCGGTGAAGACCCCGGCCGACCTGGCCGGGCTGAAGATCCGCGTCAACGCCATGCAGACCACCCGCTGGTTCTTTGAGGCCCTGGGCGCGGAGCCGGTCACCATCCCCTACGTCTCCCTCTACAACGGCCTGGCCGGAGGGGTGGCGGACGGGCAGGACAACCCCTGGATCAACTCCGCCGAGCTGAAGCTCTACGAGGTCCAGCCCTATTTCACCGCCCTGGACTACCAGTTCCACCCCGACCCCATGTTCGTCAACGCCGCGTGGTTCAACGCCCTGCCCCAGGAGTTCCGGGAGATCCTCTCCGTCTGCGCCGCCGACATGGGCGCCTACAACGACCAGCTCATCGACGAGAGTAACCAGGCCGCCCGGGACGCCATCGCCGCCGAGGCGGAGGTCTACACGCCCACGGCGGAGGAGCTGGAGGCGTGGAAGCGCGCCGCCCAGACGGTGTACGACAAGTGCGTGGAAAACGGCGTCTGCACCGCCGAGGAAATTCAGGAGCTGCGGCAGATCGTGGCGCAGGCCGACTGAAAACTTGCAAGACCCGCCGCCCGTCCCGCCTGGGACGGGCGGTGAGACTGTCAAAGAAGCGGCAGGGCCGCTTCTTTGACATTTTTTACGGCCCGCTGCAGCGCACTCCCCGGCCGCCGCGAGGGCGGCCGACTCGCACGTTTGCGGGCCGAGATGTATTTTTTCCGACGTACACGCCGCCGGAAAAAATTTCCTATGAGTCTTTCGCGCCCTGCGGCGCGAAACTCTGCGAGGCTTTTTTGACAAGCTGGCCGCCCGTCCCGCCTGGGACGGGCGGTTTTTTGCCCCTCCCGCCGTATGTTACAAAAAGGGCGGCGCCCGGCGGAGGAATTATGTACAATTTTTCCTTGCAATTTTGGCGGGTTTTTGGTATACTGTGACCCAGCGTGGACGGTTGTACGCCGACGGCGGACAGCCGCCCCGCCGGATGAAAATTCGGCAAAATCGTAAGGAGGACATGAAAAATGAAACGGATCATTGCACTGCTTCTGGCCTGCCTGATGGTCTTCGGCCTGGCCGCCTGCTCCAACAGCGGGGAGAAGTCCAAGGAGCCTGCCGAGGGCGCGCAGACCGCCGCCCCCGCCGAGGGTGAGCAGACCGCTCCCGAGGGCGGCGAGACCGCCGGCGACGTGGTGAAGATCGGCGTGTTCGAGCCTTCCACCGGCGACTCCGGCGCCGGCGGCAAGCAGGAGATGCTGGGCATGCAGTACGCCAACCAGGAGACCCCCACCGTTGAGGTGGGCGGCAAGACCTACAACGTGGAGCTGGTCTACGCCGACAACGGCTCCTCCACCGACAAGGCGCCCACCGCGGCGGCCGAGCTGGTGAGCCAGGGCGTGGCCCTGGTGCTGGGTTCCTACGGTTCCGGCGTGTCCATCGCCGGCGGCCCCACCTTTGAGGAGGCCGGCCTGGCCGCCATCGGCGTGACCTGCACCAACCCCAACGTCACCGCCGGCAACGACTA
>CANRLZ010000095.1 GCA_947631595.1 uncultured Oscillospiraceae bacterium | reverse complement strand
TCCTCCTCGCTGGCGTTCTTCCCGGCGATGAACTGCACGTCGTCCATGAGGAACACGTCCACCTCCCGGTACTTCTTCCGGAAGACGTCCATGTACTTCTCCTGGGAGCGCAGGGTCTCGATGAGTTCGTTGACGAAGCTCTCGCTCTTCACATAGAGGATGCGCCAGGCGGGGTGGCTCTCGTGGATGGTGTGGGCGATGGCGTAGAGCAAGTGGGTCTTGCCCAGGCCGGAGGCGCCGTAGATAAACAGGGGGTTGTAGCTCGCCCCGGGGTTCTCCGCCACCTTCCTGGCGGCGTTGTAGGCGAAGCGGTTGGAGGCGCCCACCACGAAGGTGTCAAAGGTGTAGTCCTCCGTGCCGGGCAGGAAGGGCTTTTTCATCTCCCCGCTCTCCCACCGCCCGGCCTCCTCCGGGTCCACCAGGCGGATGGCCACCGGCTGGGAAAACAGCTCCTGAAGCGCCGCCTCCACTTCCTTTTTGTAGCGCTGCTCCACGATCTCCCGCTTGAACTGCTCCGGGGAGGAGAGGATCAGCTCGTCGTCCACCATGGCCACGGCGGTCACGTCGTCAAACCAGGTGCGGATGGTGGTGTTGGTAAGCCGGTCGCCCAGGACGATCAGGGTGTGCTGCCAAATTTCTTGGGCTTTACTCAACAAATACAAGGCCTCCTTTTCTCTCTGAGATCGGTCCAGCGTCCAAACAAACAGGTGTCAATAGTTGGTGATATTATACCACATTGAAATAACCTCCCGCAACCGAGTTAGGCCCCTTGACGACAAAAAAATAAAATTTTTTCCCGCCCGCGACAAAAGGGCCGGACCCGCATACACAGGTCCGGCCCTTTTGTTGAGGCGCTGTCAGCCGCGGGCTGACGGAGGGATCACTTCATGTACTGGTACAGCATGGCCACCGCCTCGCCGCGGGTGATGGTCCGGGCGGGGGCGAAGGCGCCGTCGGAGCCGCCCCGGACCAGGCCCAGGCCCTGGGCCAACGCGGCGTAGCCCAGGGTGGAGGCGTCCAGCGCGGCGGCGTCGGAGAAGTCGCAGCGGAAGATCCCGCCCAGGGCGGCCACCTTGCCGTACCCCGCGGCGTCCAGGATGCACCGCACCAGCTCAAAGCGGGTGACCGTCTTGTCCTCCTGCCGCGCCTGGGGGGTGAGCAGGCCCAGGGCGTAGCCCCGGCGGTAGAGGGCGTCCACCGCGCCGGGTTCGGCGGGGTCAAAGCGGTAGCCGTCCACGCTGGTGAGCAGGGCCAGCATGTCCACCTGGGTGAGGGGCTGGCCGGGCGCCAGGCTGCCCCCGGGCAGACCCACCCCGAACTTGCCCAGGGTGGCGGCGGCGGTCTCCGCCCAGTGGCCGGACAGGTCGTCGTAGGTCAGGGCGGCGCCGTCGTCTTTGCTCTGGGGGGTGACCACCGCCGCGCCGGTGTCGGCGTACACCCCGTCCACCGTCTTCCCCTCCGGCTGGGCGAGGGCGTAGCCGGGCTTCAGGGCGGTGAGGTAGGTGTAGCCCTGCTCCCGCAGGAGGGGCGCCACCTCATCCCCCGCCAGGTCCAGCGCCACGGGCACCTCCACGTAGCCGTAGGGGACGGTCAGGGCGGCCAGGTACGCGTCCGCGGCCTGGTCGGGGGTGACCACCGAGGCGGGAACTTGCAGGGCGATGGTCTCGTCGAAGAAGCCCTCCAGCCGGGAGAGGGTGCCGTCGGTGGCGTCCACGCCCACGGTGTAGGAGTTGCCGGGGTAGAAGTACCCCCCGGCGGTGTGCTGGAAGGTGTAGCGGTGCTCCCACTGGCCGGGTTTCGACGCCTCCTCCCGCTCCGCCAGCGCCACCTTGTCGGCGTTGCCCCCGGCGAAGGTCTTGACGGCGGTCTGGGCGATCCCCGCGCCGACGTCCAGGGTGGTGGTCCGGGCGACCTTTTCCGCCTCGTCGCTCTCGTAGGCGCGGGTGGACCGGAGACTCTCCACCGCGCCGGTCTTGGCGTCCACGGTGACCCGCTTGGTCTGGATCACCGCGCCGGTCTGCCGGGTGTAGGTGAGGCGGCAGAGCACGTCCGTCTCCGCCCCGTCGCCGTCGCGGTCCGCCAGGGAGTAGGCCGCGGCGGAGAGGGTGTAGCCAGAGAGGCCCATCTGGGGCCAGGCGGCTTTCACCGCGGCGTCCAGGGCGGCCTTGTCCAGCGCCCCGGCCAGAAGGGCTGCGCCCTCCCGCTCCGCCGGGGTGAGCGCCTCCTTGTCCGCCTCCGGGGCGGCGGCGGCGGAGTCGTTGGTGGCGCCGCCGGCCATGGCGCCGAACTCGCCGGAGGGCGAGAGCTGTTCATAGAGCGCCGTCAGGTCCACCAGCTTGCCGGTGGCGCCGTCCACGTAGTAGTCATCGCCGGCGGCGGGCAGATAGCGCACCTTGGCGGTCTTGCCGTCCGGCTCCAGGACATAGCGGGCTTCCATGGTGAGCGTCGTCCGCAGCGCCGTCCGGGCCTGGGCCTCGGTGACGGCGGTGGCCGGGTCGGGCAGGGGGGAGAGATACCCCGCGTAGCTGTCGCTGCGCCAGAAGTCGGTGACGGTGAGGTCGGCGGCGCGGAGGGTGACCTGGCAGGAGATGGGGGAGGGCAGGCCGTGGAGCAGCACCGTCCCGGCAAAGCGCAGGCCGGTCTGGCGCAGGGAGGGGGTGGAGGCAGAGGCCAGAGCGCAGCGCTCCACCGCGCCGTCCAGCGCCCTGTCCACGAAGTTCCGGGCGGCGGTCAGCGCCTCGGACGACTTGTCCTCCGGCAGCTTTGGGAAGTCCAGGCTGCCGCCGGGCCGCTGGACGCTCTCGCCGGCGTCATAGAGGTGGTAGGAGTACACCTTCCCCGCCCCGTCCGCCTGGATGGACAGGTTGGCGCTGTCCGAGGACCACTCCAGGTTCCACCGGACGCCGGTCCGGGGATCCTCCTCCTGGTGGCCCTGGAAGGAGGAGTAGGCCGAGGTGTCCAGCCCCAGGCGCTCCTTCACCAGGGCGGTGACCGCCTCCAGGGCCTGGTCGGCGGGAGCGCTCTCCGCCAGCGCCGCCGGGGCGAGCGCCAGCGCGGCGCACAGCCCCAGCGCCAGCAGCCGGGTCCAAAATCGGGTCCTTTTCATGGGTTCGACCTCCTTTATATAAGGTTCAGATAATGCCTTAGACGATTTTCCGGCGGACAAGTTCCAAAAAATTTTTTTCGCAAAGCCCTTGACAAGCTCGAACGGATGTTGTATAAATAGAACACAGGTTCCAACGAACAAACATTCGAGTCAATAGTCCGTTTTATGGGACAGCCGCCGGAGTATCCTGACAGCATCCCAAACAAAGGAGGAA
>CANRLZ010000094.1 GCA_947631595.1 uncultured Oscillospiraceae bacterium | reverse complement strand
ATCAGGGCCAGCACGGTGAGGATCAGCGTCTGCTCCAGCCCGCGCAGGTAGAGCTTCCAGCGGTCGGCCACCAGGAACGCCCGGTAGAACTTCACAAAGAACGCCTGATACCAGGTGGTGTTTCCCGCGCCCAGGGCGACCAGCTTTTCGTAGAGGGCTTCCACCTCAGATCCCCTCCTTTTGTTGTGTCAAATGGGAAAAAGAGCGGGTCGGAGCGACCCGCTCTTTCGCGCCTGGGGAGACGGCTTACTCAGCCGGGATGTACTTGTCCACGATGGACTGGAAGGTGCCGTCGGCCTGGAGGTCGGCAATGGCCTGGTTCACGGCGTCCAGCAGGGCGGTGTTGCCCTTCTGGAGGGCGATGGCGTAGTCCTCATCGGTGTAGGAGGAGTCCAGCAGTGCCAGGCCGGCGTTGGCGGCCACGAAGGCCTTGGCGGGCTCGTTGTCAATGACCACGCAGTCCACCTGGCCGTTGAGCAGAGCCTGGACGGCGGTGGCGCCGTTGTCGTAGGCGACCACGTGATCCTCGCCGTAGTCGTCGGTGCAGTACTGGAAGCCGGTGGTGCCGCGCTGGGTGCCGATGAGTTCGGCGTTGGCCAGGTCGTCCACGGTGGCGATGTCAGAACCCTCGGGGACGATAACGGACTGGACGCCCTTGGCGTAGGTGTTGGAGAAGTCCATGACCTCGGCGCGTTCGGGGGTGACGGTGATGCCGGCCATGGCGATGTCGCTCTGGCCCTGCTGGACGGCCATGAGGGCGGCGTCAAAGTCCATGTCGTCCACCACCAGCTCCAGGCCCAGCTTCTGGGCGATGGCGGTGGCCACCTCCACGTCGATGCCGATGTAGTTGCCCGCGTCGTCGGTCATCTCATAGGGGGGGAAGGCGGCGTTGGTGGACATGTGGAGCTTGCCGGCCTCCACGGTGGTGATCTCCCCGGCGGTCTCGCCGTTGTTCTCGGCGGGGGTCTCGGTGGCCGCGGCGCTCTCGGCGGGGGCTTCGGTGGGGGTGGTGTTACCACCGGCGCAGGCGGCCAGGGCAAAGACCATGGCCAGCGCCAGCAGCAGCGCAAGATACTTCTTCATTTTGATGATCTCCTTTTCCTCGTTCCCTGACGGGAACAAAATCTGGAACTATCATACACTAAATATACTTGGAAATGCAAGGGTAAAATCCACAAAAACAAGGGTATTCTTTCGTCAGTTCTCTGAAAGAGCGTGAATATTCCCGGTTATATGCACAAAAATATGCAAAAAGCCGCCCCGGTATTCCGGGGCGGCTCCGATGGGACGCGTCAGGGCAAATAGCTGAGGGGGTTCTGCCGCTGGTCGTTGATGCGGACCTCGAAGTGGCAGTGGGGGCCGGTGACGTTGCCGGTGGCGCCGGACTTGGCGATGACCTGGCCCTGGTAGACCTTGTCACCCACGTGCACCAGCAGCTTGGAGTTGTGGGCGTAGTAGGTGGTCTTGCCGTTGTTGTGGCGAATGACCACGTAGTAGCCGTAGCTGCGGTCGTACTCGGCGGTGATCACCGTGCCGCCGTCGGCGGCCTTCACGGAGGTGCCGGAGGGGACATAGATGTCGATGCCGCCGTGGAAGTTCCGGGTGCCGAAGAGGGAGCGGTAGCCGTAGCGGGAGGTGATGGGGCCGCTCACCGGCCAGATAAAGTGGCCGGTGGGCGCGGTCTTGGGCCGCTCCATGGTGCCCTGGGCCACCACTTTGGTCACCGGGGCGGTGACGGTCTGGGTGCTGAGCACCTCCCGGCTCTGCTCGGCGCCGCTGAGGTAGGTGATCTGGGCGGTGACCTGGTTGACGCCGTCAGCGCCGGGTTCCAGGACCTTGGAGTCGCCCTTGTACATAGACGCGTCGTCCACGTACTCCACCGGGGCGGGCACCGCCTCCTCATAGGTCACCTGATCCACCGTGCGCACCGAGAGGTAGGGCACGCTCTGGCTGACGGTGAGTTCCTGGCCGATGAGCAGCTTGTCGGCGTCCAAGCCGGGGTTCATGGCGACGAGGGCGGAGAGGGTCATGCCCTGGTCCTGGGCGATGGCGCTGGCGGTGTCGCCGGCCTGGACGGTGTAGATGGTGGCCTCCACCTTGTTGGACTTCAGCAGGGCGGTGACCTGGCTCAGATCGTCGGTGATCTGGCGCACGTCCACGTAGCCGTAGTGCAGCTCCAGGGGGGTGGTGAACTCCGCCGAGATGGTGTTTTCATTCACGTAGGGCGCCTTCAGGGACTCCATCAGGTCCTCCAGCCCACGGCGGGAGGTCTGGACGGCCACGGTCTCGCCGTCCAGGGTGAGGGAGTACCCCCGGGTGACCTGGGAGACCTGGTTGAAGAGCTTGTTGCTCAGCACGGAGACCGGGGTGAGATCCTTCCGGCTCACGAATTTCCAGTCCAGCTCTATCTGGCTGTCCATCTCGTAACTCCGGCCCAGGATCGCGCTGACGCGGTCGGCGGCCTGGTCCTCGGCGGACTGGACCTGGGCCAGGGAGGCCACGGCGCCCAGCGTCTCGCCGTCCACCGAGACGGTGCAGGCGGGAGTGTAGAGGGTGGCGGCGGTGCTCACCGCGCCCACGATCAGCGCCACGGCCAAAAACCGACCGGGGCGCAGCCGGTGCTTCTGCGCCAACGCGTCCCAGCGGATCAGCAGTTCGTCCGCGCGCCGGGAGAGGGGTTCCAGGCGCTCATCCATACCCCGGCGCAGCGCCGCGAAACGCCGGATCAAACCGGCCCTGGCCGGACTCTCCCCGGCCTCTGCATGAGGACGCAGAACTTCGTCCACGGGACTTCGCCTCCTTTCAAACGGGCAAGAACACGCCTCCGCCGGAGCGGAGGGGAACAAGTTACAAATTAGTTACAACGTGTATCATAGCCCATTTTCCCTCTGCCGTCAACCCCCTGGGGCACAGAAAAAGAGAGAAATTTTCAAAAATTTTCCCCGTCTCTTGTGCCTTTTGCACGTTTTTGGACGAAAAATTTTAAAAATGTGGTATTCGGGCGGAAAATTTTACCGGCCAACCGGGGCTTGTCCGGGGCAAAACCGCACAAAGACCCGGACGGAGGTAAATTTCCCCGCAGAGTCGCACAAAGACTCGGACGGAGGCAAATTCTCCCCCGCAGAACCGCACAAAGACTCGGACGGAGGCAAATTCTCCCCGCAAAACCGCATAAAAACCCGGACGGAGACGATTTGTCTCCGTCCGGGGGCTGACTGGGGTATCTTTACGAAAGCGAGGGGGTTCACTTTCCCTTGTACTTCTCCCGGGTGGCCGCGCCGCCCCGGATGTGCCGCATGGCCTTGTTGCGCTCCAGGACCTCCTTGGCCTGGCGGTAGAGGCCGGGGTGGATCTGGGGCAGGCGCTCCACCAGATCCTTGTGGACGGTGGATT
>CANRLZ010000093.1 GCA_947631595.1 uncultured Oscillospiraceae bacterium | reverse complement strand
GACCTCCTTGGCCTGGCGGTAGAGGCCGGGGTGGATCTGGGGCAGGCGCTCCACCAGATCCTTGTGGACGGTGGATTTGGACAGGCCGAACTGTTTGGCGGCAGCCCGGACGGTGGCGCCGGTCTCGATGATGTACTGGGCCAAGGCGGCGGCTCGCTCCTCCATATTTCCCTTCAAAGGCAACCCTCCCAACCGCGGTCTGACTAAGAATACGCCCTGACAGCCGGAACTATGCCGGTTTTCGCAGGAAGTTGCCCTTGTAAAACGCGGCGGGATACACTATAATGGGTTGTTAGAGTAAAATCGCCGACTATCGGGAAAAAGAGAGGGGTCCACATGGAAAGAACGACCATTCGAGAGCTGTTCGCCCACAGAGACGAGCTGGGCGGCAAGGAGATCACCGTCTGCGGCTGGGCGCGGACCATCCGGGACATGAAGACCTTCGGCTTTCTGGAGTTGAACGACGGCTCCGCCTTCCAGAACCTCCAGGTGGTGTTCGCCGACGGGGAGATCGACAACTTCAAGGAGGTGGCGCGGCAGAACGTGGGGGCGGCCTTTGAGGTCCGGGGCACGGTGGTGCTCACCCCGGAGGCCAAGCAGCCCTTGGAGCTGCGCGCCGCCATGCTCCGGGTGGAGGGCGTCTCCGCCCCGGAGTACCCCCTGCAAAAAAAGCGCCATAGCGTGGAGTTCCTCCGCACCATCCAGCACCTGCGCCCCCGCACCAACCTCTTCTCCGCCACCTATCGGGTGCGCAGCGTGGCCGCCTACGCCATCCACCGCTTTTTCCAGGAGCGGGGCTTTGTCTACGTCCACACCCCCATCATCACCGCCTCCGACTGCGAGGGGGCGGGGGAGATGTTCCAGGTGACCACCCTGGATCTGAACGACCTGCCCCGGACGGAGGAGGGCGGGGTGGACTACGCCCAGGACTTCTTTGGCAAGCCCGCCAGCCTCACCGTCTCCGGCCAGCTCAACGCGGAGAACTTCGCCATGGCCTTTGGGGACGTGTACACCTTCGGCCCCACCTTCCGGGCGGAGAAGTCCAACACCCAGCGCCACGCCGCCGAGTTCTGGATGATCGAGCCGGAGATGGCCTTCTGCGACCTCACCGGGGACATGGACGTGGCCGAGGCCATGATCAAGTTCGTCATCCGCGCGGTGATGGAGCAGTGCCCGGAGGAGTTGAAGTTCTTCAACTCCTTTGTGGACAAGGGCCTGCTGGAGCGGCTGGAGCACGTGGTCAGCAGCGACTTTGGCCGGGTGAGCTACACCGAGGCCATTGAAATTTTGGAAAAGTCCGGGGAGAAGTTCGAGTTCCCCGTGTTCTGGGGCTGCGACCTCCAGACCGAGCACGAGCGCTACCTCACCGAGCGGCACTTCCAAAAGCCCATCTTCGTCACCGACTACCCCAAGGAGATCAAGGCGTTCTATATGCGCCTCAACCCCGACGGCAAGACCGTCGCCGCGGCGGACTGCCTGGTGCCCGGCATCGGGGAGATCATCGGTGGGTCCCAGCGCGAGGAGCGCCTGGACGTGCTGGAGCGCCGCATCGAGGAGTTGGGCATGGACAAGGAGAACTACTGGTGGTATCTGGACCTGCGGCGCTACGGCTCCTGCGCCCACGCCGGTTTCGGCCTGGGCTTTGAGCGGCTGGTGATGTACCTCACCGGTGTTTCCAACATCCGGGACGTGCTGCCCCACCCCCGCACGGTGGGCAACGCGGAGTTCTGATCGGACAGACAAGACCACAGCGAAAGGAGGTCGGCGGGATGAGACGGCAGATCGCCCTGGGGTGCCTGCTGGGCGTCCTGCTGGCCTTTTTGCTGCCCTGGACGGCGGCGGCGGGGTCCTACGACGATATGTACCTCCTGGGCGTGAACGACTCGGTGAAGCTGAACTTCATCTCCAGCTCCCTCATGCCCGTGCGCCGGGACGGCAGCATCTACGCCCCCTGTACGCTGCTGGACGACTCCGACCTGGAGCTGGCCTACGCGGTGAACCGCGCCGGCGGCACCTTCACCGTCTTCAACCGGGAGAAGACCATCATCTTCCAGCTCAGCCGCTCCGGCGCGGTGGACAAGGCGGGCAACAGCTACAACCAGCGGGTCATCACCAGGGACGGAGTGGTGTTCTTCCCCCTGCGCTTTGTGGCGGAGTTCTTCGGGCTGCGCTACTCCTTCTTCAACGTCGTCCTCCCCGACGGGACGGTGCCCATCGCACGGGTGACCACCGGCCGGTCGTCGTTGAGCGACACCCAGTTTGGCTCCTCCGCCGCCGCCCTGGCCGCCGCGCCGCTGCGGCAGTACGCCGACAAACAGGCGGCGGCAGCCGCCACCCCGGCGCCCACCGCCGCCCCCGCGGCCCCCGCGCCCTCGGCGGACCCGTCGGCCGCCCCGGAGGCGGAGCCGGTGGACGTGTCCTTCGCCGTGGTGTGCGGCGACGGCGGCGGGTTCCAGAGCCTGCTGTCCACCTTCGCCTCCGCCCGGTGCTCGGCCATCTTCTTCTTCTCCCCGGAAGACCTGCTCACCAGGGACGCGGACGTGCGCTCCGCCGCCGCCGCCGGGCACCAGATCGGCCTGATTTTAAGCGCCGACGCCGCCCAGGCGGACTTTCAGACCGGCAACCGCCGCCTGGCCCACATCCTGCGGCAGGAGACGGGGCTGGTGACCTTCTCCGGCGGCAGCGCCCAGGACGGAAGTTGGCGCCGCTGGGCGGGAAATGTGGCGCCCCGTGGCCGGAACGCCTCCGCCCAGGCCAAAAACCTCCTGGACGACATCGGCGATGTCCGGGGGGGCGCCGCCCGGGTGACCCTGAACGACACCCAGACCACCGCCCAGGCCCTCAGCCGGGACATGGCCACCCTGGCCCAGAAGCCCTACACCCTCCTGCCCGTCTCCGACGCGGGTTAGGGCGAGAAAACGCGGCAAAAGCCCGCCGCCGGAATACTCCGGTGGCGGGCTTTGAGACTGTCAAAGAAGCGGTCCGACCGCTTCTTTGACAATTTTTTGCGGCCCACTGCAGCGCACTCCCCGGCCGCCGCGAGGGCGGCCGGCTCGCACGTTTGCGGGCCGAGATGTATTTTTTCCGACGTACACGCCGCCGGAAAAAATGACAATGACCCTTTCGCGCCCTTCGGCGCGAAACTCTGCGAGGCTTTTTTGACAAGCTGAAAGCCCGCCGCCGGACACTCCGGTGGCGGGCTTTTTCTCCCGTTCAGCGGGAACAGCCCTTGCAGTGGGGGCAGTCCCCGCCGCAGGCGCAGGACTTGCCGGACTTGTGGCTCTTCCAGACCGAGCGGACCGCGGCGGCGGCCAGGGCGGCCAGGAGGAGCAATACGACAGCGGTGCCCATGTCCCCCGCCTCACTTTCCGGCGGCGGCCACGCTGGAGAGGCCGGCGGTGGTGTGATCCA
>CANRLZ010000092.1 GCA_947631595.1 uncultured Oscillospiraceae bacterium | reverse complement strand
AGGTTGAACACCAGCCGGGGCTTGCTCACCCGGCTGCCCCCCAGGGGGAAGTAGACGTACTCCCGGAACCAGGAGCTGAGGGAGATGTGCCACCGCCGCCAGAAGTCGGTGACGCTCTTGGCGAGATAGGGGTAGTTGAAGTTCCCCATGAACTCAAAGCCCAGCATCCGCCCCAGCCCCACGGCCATATCCGAGTAGCCGGAGAAGTCAAAGTAGAGCTGGAAGGAGAAGGCCAGGATGCCCAGCCAGGCGCCCAGGGTGGTGAGCTGGCCCTGGGGCGCGGCCAGGTAGTAGTCCCACAGCGCCCCCACGTTGTTGGCGATGAGGACCTTTTTGGCAAGGCCCACCACGAAGATCTGCACACCGGCGGCAAACCGCTCCGGCGAGTGGGTCCGGCCGTCCAACTGGGCGTCCAGCTCCTTGTATTTCAGGATCGGCCCGGCGATGAGCTGGGGGAAGAGGGCGACGAAGGTGCCGAAGGAGATGATGTTGCGCTGGGGCCGGGCGTCGCCCCGGTAGACGTCGATGGTGTAGCTCATGGTCTGGAAGGTGTAGAAGCTGATGCCGATGGGGAGGGTGAGGCCCAGCTGGGGCATGAAGGGCAACCCGATGACCGCCAGACTCCCGGCGATGAAGTCCCAGTACTTAAAGAGGAACAGCAGCGCCAGGTTGAACACCACCGAGCTGGCCACCGCCATCCGCGCGGCCCTGTCATTGCCCCGGGCCTTTGCCCGGGCCACCAGGAGGCCGTGGGTGTAGTCGATGGCGATGGAGGCGAACATGATGCAGATATACACCGGCTCCCCCCAGCCGTAGAAGAACAGGTTGAACACCAGCAGCACGGCGTTGCGGTATTTCAGCGGGGTGACGTAGTAGACCGCCAGGACGATGGGGAGGTAGAAGAAGAGAAAGAAGGCGGTGGAAAAGACCAAAGTACCACATCCTCTGCAAGAAAGGTGAAGGGACTACGGGGTCATCCCGCGGCGTCTCGCACCAGTTGGACAAGCCCCGACGCGTCCGGGCAGGCGGCCAGAACCACCCAGTCCCCCTGGCTGTCCAGTTCGGCGGCGTCCACATAGTTGCCGGTGCCGGTGTAGAGCTTGGCCTCCTGGCGAAGCTCCGACAGGCGGCTCTGACAGGCGGCGGTCACGGCGTCGGCCTTGCCCGCCTTGGCGTGGGCGATGAACACCTCCTGGAGGGTGTCGCTCATGCCGGGCTGGTAGAGGACGAAGCTCTCCAGCTCCGACCCGTCCAGGTCGTAGTAGTTGCCCAGATAGGCGCTCATGTCCGCCATCCCGGCGGGCGCCGACCAGCGGGCGTAGACCTGGGCGGCGGTGGGCGCCGGGGTGGGTTCCGGCGTGGGTTCAGGCGTTGGTTCCGGCGTAGGAGCGGGCGCCAACGCGGGCGTGGGCGCCGGGACGGGCGGGGTCTCCGAGGCCGGGGCCTCTGAATGGGGGGCCTCCGAAGCGGGCGTCTCCGTGGGGGCCTCCGAGATCTCCGGGGTCGCTTCGCCGGGGGCGGTGGACGGCGCGGCGCTCTCGGGGGTCTGCGCGGAGGGGTTCGCCGACGGCGTCTGGGACGGGGCGGCGGAAGAGGCGAGGATGATGTCCGTGGGGCCGTCCGCGCCGCCGATGACCCCCGCGTCGCGGCCGCAGGCGCACAGGCCCAGGGCCAGCGGCAGGGCCAGGGCCAGGATGGGGAGACAATGCTTCATAAAAAGTCCTCCTTGGGGCCGGAATGGCAGCTGTTGTAGTCGAGCGTGGGCCGCCCGTGGCCGCCCCGTCCACAAACGCCCCATCTTACCCCATTTTCTAACAGTATACCGCTCTTTTTCCGCGGGCGCAAGCCCAAAAACCGGGGTGGAGACGGGCGAAAGCCCACGGGTGTAGACGTGCAAAAAGCCGGGGGAATGGAGGGGATTTTCGGGGCGGAAAAAGAATTTTGCAATTTCCCAAAAAATTCTTGCATTTTCCAGAAGGGGGAATTATAATAGGTAACGCAGTCCGCACAAGCGGGCGAAATCCAAGGGCGGATACCTCGCCCGTATTGTAAGGAGAATGCGATATGGCCCTGACCAACCAATACCTCTTGGGCGTCTATGAGAATGTCGCCAAGAAGGATCCCGACCAGAAGGAGTTCCTCCAGGCGGTCTACGAGGTGCTGGAGTCCCTCCAGCCCGTCATTGAGAAGCGCCCCGACCTCCAGGCCGCCGGCATCATGGAGCGGATCGTGGAGCCGGAGCGGATGGTGATCTTCCGCGTGCCCTGGGTGGACGACAGCGGCAAGGTCCAGGTGAACCGGGGCTTCCGGGTCCAGTTCAACAGCGCCATCGGCCCCTACAAGGGCGGCCTGCGCCTGCACCCCAGCGTGAACCTGTCCATCATCAAGTTCCTGGGCTTTGAGCAGATCTTCAAGAACTCCCTCACCGGCCTGCCCATGGGCGGCGGCAAGGGCGGCAGCGACTTTGACCCCAAGGGCAAGTCGGACGCCGAGGTCATGCGGTTCTGCCAGAGCTTTATGACCGAGCTCAACCGCCACATCGGCCAGTTCACCGACGTGCCCGCCGGGGACATCGGCGTGGGCGGCCGGGAGATCGGCTACCTGTTCGGCCAGTATAAGCGCATCCGCAACGAGTTCACCGGCGTGCTCACCGGCAAGAAGGTAGGCGCGGGCGGCTCCCTGGCCCGTACCGAGGCCACCGGCTACGGCCTGTGCTACTTCACCGACGAGATGCTCAAGGCCGCCGGCAAGTCCTTCCAGGGCGCCAAGGTGGTCATCTCCGGCTCCGGCAACGTGGCCATCTACGCCAACCAGAAGGCCACCCAACTGGGCGGCAAGGTCATCGCCATGAGCGACTCCAACGGCTATATCGTGGACGAGAACGGCATCGACTTCAAGGTCATCCAGGTCATCAAGGAGCAGAAGCGCGACCGCATCAAGACCTATCTGGACTATGTGCCCACCGCCAAGTACGTGGAGGGCTGCAAGGGCATCTGGACGGTGAAGTGCGACATCGCCCTGCCCTGCGCCACCCAGAACGAGCTGGACGAGGAGGGCGCCAAGGCCCTGGTGGCCAACGGCTGCTTCGCCGTGGCCGAGGGCGCGAATATGCCCTCCACCCCCGAGGCGGTGGCCGTGTTCCAGTCCGCCGGCGTCCTCTTTGGGCCGGCCAAGGCCGCCAACGCCGGCGGCGTGGCCACCTCCGGGCTGGAGATGAGCCAGAATTCCCTCCGGCTGGAGTGGACCTTCGAAGAGGTGGACAACCGCCTCCACGACATCATGGTGAACATCTACCGCAACGCCGCCAAGGCCGCCGAGGAGTACGGCATGGCCGGCAACCTGGTGGCCGGCGCCAACATCGCCGGGTTCCTGAAGGTAGCGGAAGCCATGCTGTGGCAGGGCGTCTCCTACTAAGAGAATGAGAAAGAGAAAGGGCGGCAGAAGCCGCCCTTTCT
>CANRLZ010000091.1 GCA_947631595.1 uncultured Oscillospiraceae bacterium | reverse complement strand
GAAAAAGTGCATATCGTGCGATGGGAAGTCTGCGGAAAACAGGGCCTTGCCCGACCGACGGAGTAACACTCTCAGGTGCCGCGCCACGCGGCAGGACCGCAGACGGATCGCACTCTGGAGACGTCCGGCCCAACCGCCGGAGGCCGAAGGGGCAGACGTGGAGACACGCCAAATCTCTCAGGCAAAAGGACAGAGTTTTCTCCGGGGCCGCCGCCCCGGCGGAACAGGCTGTTTTTGGATGGGAGCGCCCCGGGGGCGCTCCCTCTTTTTCTCCCTTGCGGGGCAATTTGAGAAAAGGGAAGGGATCGAAATCATGGAGGCATTTGTCTCTCTTGTCGAGAAGGTAAACGACGCCGTCAACGGATTTGTGTGGGGTCTGCCCATGCTGGTCCTGCTGGTGGGCACCGGCATCCTCATGACCGTGCTCACCAAGGCCTTCCAGGTGAGCCACTTCGGCCACTGGATGAAGGAGACCATCGGCGGCATCTTCACCAACCGCCACATCACCGCCCACACCGGGAAAGAGGACAAGTCCATCAGCCAGTTCCAGAGCCTCTGCACCGCTCTGGCCGCCACCATCGGCACCGGCAACATCGCCGGCGTGGCCGCGGCCATCATCGCCGGCGGCCCCGGAGCCATCTTCTGGATGTGGATCGTGGCCATCTTCGGCATGATGACCAACTACTCGGAGAACGTCCTGGGCATCTTCTACCGCCGCAAGAACGAAAAGGGCGAGTGGCAGGGGGGCGCCATGTACTACCTCCGGGACGGTCTGGGCGGCTATAAGGGCTGCAAGCAGATCGGCCGGGTGCTGGCCGTGCTGTTCAGCTGCTTCTGCGTCCTGGCCAGCTTCGGCATCGGCAACATGAGCCAGATCAACTCCATCGCCGCCAACATGAAGGCGTCCTTCTCCATTCCGCCTCTGGTCACCGGCGTGGCGCTCATGATCCTGGCCGCCCTGGTCATCGTGGGCGGGCTGAAGCGCATCGCCGCGGTCACCGAGAAGCTGGTGCCCTTTATGGCCATCGCCTACGTCATCGGCTCGGTGGTCATCGTGGCTATGAATGCCGCCAACATCGGCCCCGCTTTCGTCTCCATCTTCCGGGGCGCCTTCGCCATCAAGGCGGTGGGCGGCGGCATCGTGGGCAGCGGCGTGAAGCTGGCCATCACCTGGGGCATGAAGCGGGGCGTGTTCTCCAACGAGGCCGGCCTCGGCTCCTCCGTCATGGTTCACTCCAGCTCCAACGTGAAGGAGCCGGTGAAGCAGGGCATGTGGGGCATCTTTGAGGTGTTCATGGACACCATCGTGGTCTGCACCCTCACCGCCATGACCATCCTCACCTCCGGCCTGGTGAACTTGAGCACCGGCGAGGTGCTCACCGACGCGGAGGACACCGCCCTGGCCGCCGAGGTCTTCGGCCTGCACTTCGGCAAGGCGGGCGCCGCCTTCATCGCCCTGGCCATCCTGCTCTTCGCCTTCTCCACCGTCCTGGGCTGGTCCCACTACGGCTCCACCGCCTTTACATACCTCTTCGGCACCAAGGCGGTGATCGGCTACAAGGTCTTCTTCGTCCTGTTCATCCTGGTGGGCGCCACCATGAAGCTCTCCCTGGCCTGGGACCTGTCCGACACCTTCAACGGCCTCATGGCCATCCCCAACCTCATCGGCGTACTCAGCCTCAGCGGTCTGGTGATGAAGATCACCAAGAACTATGTGGACCGCCGCCTCCGGGGCAAGGATATCGAGCCCATGTACTCCCACTTCCCCGACATCCAGAAGGCCCAGATGGCGAACACGGAGGACTAACGCCCCTCCGCATTTCAGAACGACAGACCGGGGGACGCTCCCAGCGGAGCGTCCCCCGGTTTTTTATGCCCACGGAGAGGGGCCGCCGGTGCGGATTTGAAAAAAAGGAAAAAAAGGGGTTGACAGGGGCGGGGTAGGGTGCTATAATCCCAATAAACCGACTAGGTTGGTTGGTTTATAAAAGGCGAAGGGAGGCGACGGGGATGCTCGCCGGATTTCAGAAGCTGCTGCGGGAGAATTTTCGCTGTGGGCGAATGCTGCCGTCCCGGGCTGTCCCTGTGGCCGGGCGCTTCGCCGCGCCCATCTGCTGACCCGCGCCCGCCGCGGGCCGGGAGGCCATATACAGTCCGGGAGTCCGCCGACCCCCGGCTTTTTTATGCCCCGCGATTTTTCCCAAAATCAAAATAAAATCAAGAAAGTAGGGACGCCTTATGTCCAAGTATCATTTTGAGACTCTTCAACTCCATGTGGGCCAGGAGCAGGCCGACCCCGCCACCGACTCCCGGGCGGTGCCCATCTACCAGACCACCAGCTACGTCTTCCACAACTGCCGGCACGCCGCCGACCGCTTCGGCCTGGCCGACCCGGGGAACATCTACGGGCGGCTGACCAACTCCACCCAGGACGTGCTGGAGCGGCGCGTGGCGGCGTTGGAGGGCGGCGTGGCGGCCCTGGCGGTGGCCTCCGGCGCGGCGGCCATCACCTACACCATCCAGGCGCTGACCCAGAAGGGCGACCACATCGTAGCCCAGAAGACCATCTACGGCGGGAGCTATAACCTGCTGGCCCACACCCTGCCCCTCTACGGGGTGAGCACCACCTTTGTGGACATCCACGACCTGGCCGCGGTCACCGCCGCCATCCAGCCCAACACCAAGGCCATCTTCATCGAGACTCTGGGCAACCCCAACTCCGATATCCCCGACATCGACGCCCTGGCGGAGATCGCCCACGCCCACGGCCTGCCCCTGGTGATCGACAACACCTTCGCTACCCCCTATCTCCTCCGGCCCATCGAGCACGGCGCGGACATCGTGGTCCACTCCGCCACCAAGTTCCTGGGCGGCCACGGGACCACCCTGGGCGGCGTGATCGTGGACTCCGGCAAGTTCGACTGGAAGGCCAGCGGCAAATACGCCCCCATCGCCCAGCCCAACCCCAGCTACCACGGCATCTCCTTCGCCGACGCGGTGGGGCCGGCGGCCTTTGTCACCTACATCCGGGCCATCCTCCTGCGGGACACCGGGGCGACCCTCTCCCCCTTCAACGCCTTCCTGCTCCTCCAGGGGGTGGAGACCCTCTCCCTCCGCCTGGAGCGGCACGGGGAGAACACCAAAAAGGTGGTGGAGTACCTGGCCCATCACCCCAAGGTGACCAAGGTGAACCACCCCAGCCTGCCCGACCATCCCCAGCACGCCCTCTACCAGCGGTATTTCCCCAACGGGGGCGGCTCCATCTTCACCTTTGAGATCGCGGGCGGGCAGGAGGCCGCGTACCGCTTTATCGACAGCTTGGAGATCTTCTCCCTGCTGGCCAACGTGGCGGACGTGAAGTCCCTGGTCATCCACCCGGCCTCCACCACCCACAGCCAGCTCAGCCAGGAGGAGCTGTTGGATCAGGGCATCACCCAGAGCACCATCCGCCTCTCCATCGGCACCGAGCACATCGACGACATCCTCGCCGACCTGGAGACCGGCTTCGCGGCGGTCTGAGAGAGGAAAAACGGCCCGGAACAAAACGCCCGCTGGGAAG
>CANRLZ010000090.1 GCA_947631595.1 uncultured Oscillospiraceae bacterium | reverse complement strand
ATGACCGTCCTGGCCCGGCTGGCCGGGCAGGACACCACCGGCGGCGAGACCTGGTACGCCAAGGGGATGGCCTGGGCGATGGCCCAGGGTGTCTCCGACGGCACGAACCCGGAGGCCAACATCACCCGCGAGCAGCTGGTGACCATGCTCTACCGCTACGCCAACAGCCCGGCGGCGGACGCCGCCGACCTGGCGGAGTTTGCGGACGCGGCCAGCATCTCCGACTGGGCGCAGGCGGCTATACGGTGGGCAGTCCAGAACGGCGTCCTCACCGGCAAGGACGGCGGGCGCCTGGATCCCCAGGGCACCGCCACGAGAGCCGAGGTAGCGGTCATTCTCCAGCGGTTCGCGGAACTGGGGAAGTGACCCGGCGCCGGGGCGAGGGGGAGAAAACCCGCCCCGTGGGGAAAACGGAGAATAGGACTTGATTTTTCCAGCAAATGTGTGCTATAATAATTCAGCCCTTTTATGAGGGACTTGAATAAAAAGAAAGAAGGAATAGAGATGGATCCGACCAATATGGCTCAGATGTCCAGCGGGGCGATCGTCGCGACCTCGGTGATCACCATCGTGTGTTGCGTCCTTTTGGTGATCGCCAACTGGAAGATCTTCACCAAGGCCGGCGAGGCCGGGTGGAAGGCGATCATCCCGTTCTACAACGCGTGGGTGGAGTACAAGTTCACCTGGAACCCCAATATGTTCTTCGTGGCCCTGGTCCTGGCCATCATAGTGGGCCTGGGGCAGGCGATCGCCAACCCCGTGTTCGCCGTGATCGCCCTTCTGGCCTCCATCGGGGCGATGGTGTTCAGCATTGTCGAGAACTACAAGCTGTCCAAGGCCTTTGGCCACGGGGTCGGCTTCACCATCGGCCTGATCTTCCTGTCCTTCATCTTCCGCCTGATCCTGGGCTTCGGCAGTTCCCAGTACCAGGGCAACCCCTCTGCCCAGTAAGACCGGGCGGGGCGCAAAATTCCATCACACCCAAAAGGCCGGGAGCGGAATTTCCGCTCCCGGCCTTTCCTTTTGCCCAGGGCCGCGCAAACCCCGCCCCGGCCTCCTTGGGGCCGGCGCGTGCCGGAAAAATGATGGGGATAATTCCGGCGTCTGTGCAGAGACTTCTATTATCAACGATAGGAGGCTCCCATCCATGATCGCAGCGGAATACAAGGGCAGGGGCGTTGTGGTCCGGGTCCACGATGAATGTATCGCGGGGAATTCGGAACAATGCCTTTCAGAACTGGGACGGGTCGTGTCAAAGGCCTATCAGCGCAGAAAGCTGGCCCAGGGGCCGGGGGTCGCGGCCATGGGGGAGGGCAAACGCGAGGGGCGGACGCTGGCGTGAATTCCCTCTCTTTCCACCATTTAAACATTTCGAAAAATTGCGATATCTGCGGTTTTATGGTACAATTACGCCGTGAAAGGAGGGCCTATGGAGCAATACTGTGAATATCTCCGGAAGTCTCGCTTTGATAAGGACTATGCCGACCTGAGTGTCGAGGAAACCCTGAAACGGCATAAAGCCATCCTGGACAAGCTGGCGAGCGACCGGGGGCTTCCGATCGCGAAGGTGTACTACGAGGTGGTGTCCGGCGAGTCCATAGCGGCGCGGCCGGAAGTTCAGAAAATGCTGGAAGATGTGGGGAACGGCGTGTGGGCCGGTGTGCTGGTGGTGGATGTGGAGCGCTTGGCGAGGGGCAACGGGGCGGACCAGGCCTATATCAGCCAGGTGTTTCAATTCTCCGGCACCAGGATCATTACCCCCATGAAGGACTACGACCCGAGCGACGAGTACGACGAGGAGTACTTTGAGTTTGGCCTGTTTATGAGCAGGCGGGAGTACAAGACGATCAAGCGGCGCTTGACCCGGGGCCGGGACAGCTCCGCCTCCGAGGGGAAATACATCAACAGCATCGCCCCCTACGGGTACGAGCGGGTGAAGCTGGCCGGGGAAAAGGGCTTTACTTTGAAGCCGCACCCGGACGAGGCGGAGGTGGTGGGGAAGATTTTTGACCTGTACCTCCACGGCGCCGGGACAAAGATCATCGCCAACTACCTCAACGACCACGGCATACCCACCCGCCACGGGGACCTGTGGACGTACTCCACCATATCCAACATCCTCACCAACCCCGTCTATATGGGGAAGATACGCCGGGGCTGGAGCAGGCAGTATCAGACCATGGAAAACGGCGCCGTCAAAAAGCACATCAAGCGCGCGAAGGACTATGGGACATACCCCGTCTACGACGGCCTGCACGAGCCGCTGATCGACGAGGAGACCTTTTTGAAGGCGCAGGAGATCAGGGGGAAAAGGGCGCCCGGCGCAAAGGTCCGGGGCGGCTTGGAACTTCAAAACGCCTTTGCGGGGCTGATGTTCTGCGCCATCTGCCACAAGCGGGTGGGGCGGACGACGGGGACGGTGGAGCGGGGCGCGATCCCGCGGCTGCGGTGCGTGAACAGCCGGAACTGCCATAACGTCAGCGCCGACTACGCCACAGTGGAGCGGGAGATCATCCGCGCCCTTCGGGCGTGGCTGGACGGGTACAAGGTCAAGGTGGACATGGTGGGCTTCGCGGAGGATATCGCCGCGTGCAGGGCCGAGATCCGCAGATTGACGGCGGAGAGCGGGAAGGTCACGGCCCAGCTGGAAAACGCCTACGACCTTGTGGAGCAGGGGGTCTATACCCTGGCTTTGTTCGGCCAGAGGCGGGAAAAGCTCACCGCCCGGCTGGACGAGCTGGCCGCGCGGCGGGAGAAGCTGGAGGCCACCCTGGCCGCCCTGGAGGGCGGCATGGAGGCCCAGGCCGATCTCGTCCCCCAGACCGAGGCTCTGCTGGCCAGCTACGATGAAATGACCAACCAGGAGCGCAACCAGGCGCTGAAGGCCATCCTCGAGCGCATCGAGTACCGCAGGGAGGCCGGCGGGGAGATCACCATCGACCTCTTCCCCCGGCTTCCTCAGCTGGGAAGGCCTGTGGGTATCATAGACTGACCCATGTGCTGGTGAATGACCCCACCCAGGGCTACGGCATCTTCATCGAAAATATGCTCCGCGCCGCCGACGGGGCGGCGTAAGCGAAGAAGGTCCTGCCACCGAGAGGCGGCAGGACCTTCTTTTCCCGTTTCTTTTTCAGCGGAAAACCCCGTTTATCCCCGCTTCAGGGCCAGGGCTTTTTTGGCGTGTTCCACGATGCCCTGGGGGGTGAGACCGAAGTAGTTCAGCACGTCCTGGGCCTTGCCGGAGCGGCCGAAGAGGTCGTTGACCCCGTGGCGGACGACGGGCACCGGGCAGGTCTGGCTCAGGAGGGCGCAGACCGCGTCCCCCAGGCCGCCGATGACGCTGTGTTCCTCGCTGGTGACGATGCAGCCGGTCTCCCGGGCGGCGGCCACCACCATCTCCTCGTCCAGGGGTTTGATGGTGTGGATGTCGATGACCCGGGCGTCAATTCCTTGCTCAGCCAAGATCTGCGCCGCGTCCCAGGCCATGCCCACCATCATGCCGGTGGCGATGAGGGTCACGTCTTTTCCGGGGCGGAGGAAGGTGCCCTTGCCCAGCTCGAAGCGGTAGCCGGGGAGGGTCTCGGTGTAGACCTCGGTGGCCAGCCG
>CANRLZ010000089.1 GCA_947631595.1 uncultured Oscillospiraceae bacterium | reverse complement strand
CCAGGGGGCGGATGAGGATGAAGGGGGTGAGCTGGGTACTCTGGCCGGCGGGGTTGTCCCGGATGAGGCCCAGAAGGTCGGCCTCCGACCAGTCCGCCAGGGCGCGGCCGCGGCCCAGGAGCGCCACGTTCAGGTCGTTTGCGTCCACGATCATCATGGCAACGCCGGTCTTGTCGTAGACCTCGTCGCACACGCCGTCGGGGTCATCCGGCACCCGGACGCCCATGTGGGCGTAGGCGGGGATGTCCTCGCCGTAGAAGCCGTCCAGGCCGGTGACCTCCACGCCCAGCATATCGTAGAAGACGCCCTTTTTGCCGAAGACCTTGCACACCGCCGCGCAAATGGCCGCCCAGATGACCTTGGGCAGGCCGCACAGGTTGATGGCAAACTGCATCTTCACAGGAAGGCCCATGCCGGGGCCGGCGGAGGTCTGGTGGACGCAGCGGCTCAGAAATTTGGCCCAGAAGCCGGGCTTGCACTCGGCCTCGGTGACCACCCGGCGCTGGCACAGGGCGATGACCTTCTCGCTGGAGGAGAGGATGTCCCCCGGCTGGTAGAGGGGCTTGACGTACCGCTCGATGAGGTCGATGTAGCTCTCCCCCACCTCTACGAAGTGGGTGGTGATGGCGTGGCGGGCGTAGCGCTTTCCGGCGACGGTGATCTCCACAGCCTTCCCGGCGTTGGCGTGAAATTCCATTGGAGCAGCCTCCCTTTCTCTTTTGCGCGTTCCAATACCTTATTATATCCTATTTTCCGCCACTTGTACAGAGCGAAAAAGCCGGGGGGAAATCTGGAAAAAGGCTTGCCTTTCCCCTGGGAAAATCGTATAATAAACAGGAAAAGTGTGGCGGGGGTGTCTGTGAGGCGCCCCGGAAGGAGGTCTGCCCCATGGAAAAGCAAAGTCCCACCGCCGCCGTTGTCTTCCTGCCCCGGGAGGGGGATGGTCCCTGCCTCATGCTGGAGTCCATCCTCTTTGACCCCGCCGCCCTCTGGCTGCGGGAGACCCTCTGCCGGGCGGGGGTGGAGCGCTTCCTCGTGGCCTGCCACCGGGACGACCGGGAGCGGGCGCAGCGCTGTTTTCCGGAGGAGACGGTTTTTGTCACCACCGGGGCGGAGAATGCCTCGGAGGAATTGGATCGCTTTTTTGCCGCGCCGGGTCGGGTCATTGTCGTCACCGAGCCGGTGTTTTTCCTGTCCGGGGCCGCCCAGCGCCTCCGGGAGGGGGACGTGGGCGACGGCGCCGCCCGCGGGGTGTACGAGCTGCCCGAGGACGGCCGCCGGCAGGTGCTCTCCGGCGTGGACTTCCTCACCGCCCTGGGCAAGGTGGGCGTTCCCTACGGCGCCGACCTCACCATGCCGGTGAACCGGGAGACCCTCCGGGGCGACCTCCCCGCGGCCGCCAAGGCCCAGAGCGTCCGGCGGCTCCAGCGCCGGGGGGTGCGGTTTGTGGACCCCCAGAGCGTCTACATCGGCCCCCAGGTGAAGGTGGGCGCGGGGGCGACCATCCTGCCCGGCACCATCCTCCGGGGGGAGACCTGGGTGGGCGCCCGGTGCGAGATCGGCCCCAACACAGTGCTGGAGGACGTGACGGTGGGGGAGGACAGCACCGTGAACGCCTCCCAGTGCCGGGCGTGCACCATCGGCGCGGGCACCACCGTGGGGCCGTTTGCCTACATCCGCCCGGACACCAAAGTGGGCGACAGCGTCCGGGTGGGCGACTTTGTGGAGCTGAAAAACGCCGACATCGGCGACGAGACCAAGATCTCCCACCTGGCCTATCTGGGCGACTGCGACGTGGGCGCGGGCAGCGACATCGGCTGCGGCACCGTCACGGTGAACTACGACGGGGTGAAGAAATTCCGCACCCGCATCGGCGCGGGGGCGTTCATCGGCTGCAACACCAACCTGGTCGCCCCGGTGACGGTGGGGCAGGGGGCGTATGTGGCCGCCGGGTCCACCATCACCCGGGACGTGCCCTCCCACTCCCTGGCCATCGCCCGGAGCCAGCAGACGGTGAAAAACCAGTGGGTGAAAAAACGTCAGGCAAAGCAGGACAAGAAATAGAGAGAACGTAAAATTTTACGAGAAGAGGAGTGGAGCGAATGATCGCGCACGGAAAGGACATCAAGATCTTTTCAGGAAACGCCAACAAGCCCCTGGCGGAGGCCATCTGCCGGAAGCTGGGCATCTCCATCGGCAACTCCGAGGTGGGCTGCTTTTCCGACGGGGAGAGCTTCGCCTCCATCTACGAGACCGTCCGCGGCAGCGACGTGTTTTTGATCCAGTCCACCTGCAGCCCGGTGAACGACCACCTCATGGAGCTGCTCATCATGATCGACGCCATGAAGCGGGCTTCCGCCGGCCGGATCACCGCCGTGATGCCCTACTTCGGCTACGCCCGGCAGGACCGCAAGGCCAAGCCCCGGGACCCCATCTCCGCCAAGCTGGTGGCCAACCTCCTCATGCGGGCGGGGGCCGACCGGGTGCTCACCATGGACCTCCACGCCGCCCAGATCCAGGGCTTTTTCGACATCCCCGTGGACAACCTCCTGGGCAACCCCGTCTTCGTGAAGTACTACACCGAGAAGTTCGGCGTGGACCACGACGACCTCACCGTGGTCTCCCCGGACGTGGGTTCCGTGGCCCGGGCCAGGGCCTTTGCCCAGAAGCTGGGCATGGGCCTTGCCATCGTGGACAAGCGCCGGCCCAAGGCCAACTCCAGCGAGGTCATGAACATCATCGGCGATGTGCGCGGCCAGCGGGTCATCCTCTTTGACGACATGGTGGACACCGGCGGATCCCTGTGCCACGCCGCCCAGGCGCTGGTGGAGATCGGCGGGGCCACCGAGGTCTACGCCTGCGCCTCCCACGGCGTCCTCTCCGGCGCGGCGGTGGAGCGCATCGAAAAGAGCGTCATCAAAGAGGCCATGTTCCTGGACACCATCCCGCCGTCCCCCGCCGCGGCGGCCTGCGAGAAGATCCACTACCTCTCCGTGGCCTCCATGCTGGCCGAGGCCATCGACCGCATCTACCAGGAGGTTTCCGTCTCCAAGCTGTTCATCTGACCCCACGGCCCCCCGGGGCCATACCATTGGACACAAGATACATACCCTGACACCCCACACCCGGGTCTGGCCGGATGTGGGGCGTTGGGCGTTACAGGGAAGTTTTGTCCGGCGCGTCTCGTTTTTCGCCGGAGGGGAGGAATTGCGTCATGTTTGGCAGAAAACCCGCGGGGGTGGAGTGGCTGCTGGTCTTTTTGGGCAATCCCGGCGAGCAGTACGAGCACACCCGGCACAACGTAGCCTGGGACGTGGCCGACGAGCTGGCGGAGGATCTGAACGTGCCCATCCAGCGCCTGAAGTTCCACGCCCTCACCCACGTCTGCGATGTGGGCGGCCACCGGGCCATGCTCATGAAGCCGGTCACCTATATGAACCTCTCCGGCGAGGCCGCCGGGGAGGCCGCCCGGTTTTACCACCTGCCCCCCCAGCGGGTGCTGGTGGTCTGCGACGACGTGGCCCTGCCCCCCGGCAAGCTCCGCCTCCGGGCGCAGGGTTCCGCCGGGGGGCACAACGGCCTGAAGAGCATCGCCCAGCACCTGGGCGGGGAGAACTACCCCCGCCTCCGGGTGGGGGTGGGGGG
>CANRLZ010000088.1 GCA_947631595.1 uncultured Oscillospiraceae bacterium | reverse complement strand
CAGCTCACTCCCACCGCTCGTCGGCCAGGCGGCGGCATAGGAGCACGGAGGAGAAGGGGGAGAGCCAGGCGCCGGTTTGCCCCACCACCAGCGACACCGGCAGGCGGCCACCCAGGGTGTGCAGCTCGCCCCTGGCCTCCATGGCGGCCAGGGTGTCCCTGGTGCGCTTCTGGCTGGTGACGTGGTCCAGGTCGAACACGCCGACGACGTCCTCGAAGGGGAGGACCTCCCCCTGTCCCAGCTGAAGGTACATCTAGCCCAGCACCTTTCCGTCCTGAATGTGAAACCGCCGGGCGGAGGGGAAGTCCCCCTCCTCGCAGCAGGTGATGAACACCTGCCCGCCCCGGATGTGTTCCAGCACGAACTCCCGCCGGGCGGCGTCCAGCTCGGAGAGCACGTCGTCCAGCAGCAGCACCGGCCACTGGCCCGCGTCCCGGTAAAAAAGCTCCCTCGCGCCCAGCTTCAGGGCCAGCGCCGCGGTGCGGGTCTGGCCCTGGGAGGCGTAGTCCTTGGCGCTCTGGCCGTCGATGGTCAGCTCCAGGTCGTCCCGGTGCGGCCCGGTCAGGCACAGGCGGCTGTCCAGCTCCGCCTGGCGGTGGCTCTGCTGGTGCTCCAGGAGGCCCTGGAAGATGGCCTTGGTCCCCGCCAGGGGGTCGGCCACGGCGGAGACGGTGCGGTAGGTCATGCCCAGCCGCTCCCGGCCGCCGGAACACTGGGCGTGGATGGCCGCGGCGTGCTCGGCCAAACGCCGGACGAAGTGGGCGCGGTAGTGGATCACCACCGCGCCGGTCTGGGCCATGCGCAGGGAGAAGTCGTCCAGCGTGTCCAACAGGTCGGGGTGCTCCGGCCAGTCCCGGAGGATGCGCGTCTTGTGTTCGTGGAGGCGCTTATACTCCGCCAGGGCCGCGGCGTACTTGGGCCGCAGCTGACAGATGTGCTGGTCGAAAAACCGCCGCCGCTCCGCACCCCCGGCCTTGACCAAAAACAGGTCCTCCGGGCAGAAGAGGACGGTGCGCAGGGAGTCGGCCAGCTCCGCCCCGGAGTTCAGCCGCACCCCGTTGGCGAAGAGCTGCCGCCGCCCGGCCCGGGCCAGGCGCGCCTCCAGGGTGACCTCCCGCGCCCCGTTCCACACCCGGGCGGTGAGGAACCCGTGATCCACCCCCAGGGTAATGAGTTCCTTGTCGTACCGCGCCCGGTGGCTCCTGGCGGAGGAGAGGTAGGCCAGGGCCTCCAGGAGGTTGGTCTTCCCCTGGGCGTTCTGGCCGTAGAAGACGTTCACCCCCGGGGCGAAGTCCAGCTCCGCGTGGGGGTAGTTGCGCCAGAAGTCCAGGGTGATGGCGTCTACCCGCATAGCTGATACCGCTCCCCGGCGAACTCCACCACATCACCCGGGCGGCACTTCTTCCCCCGCTGGGTGCACACCGCGCCGTTGACCTTCACCTGGCCGGCCTGGATGGCCTCCTTGGCCGCGCCGCCGGTGTCCGCCGCGCCGGCGAACTTCAGCAGGGCGTCCAGCTTGATAAACTCGGTGGAGATGGCGATCTCCCGCACAGTCCCCGCCCTCCTTACTCGCCCGCCCTCAGGCGCACGGGCAGGACCAGGTACAAAAAGCTCTCGTCGGCCCGATCCTCCGGGAGGATGACGCAGGGGGAGACGGGGCTGTTCATCTCCAGGCGCACCCGCTCGGCGGGGGCGAAGCGCAGGGCGTCGGAGAGGTAGCGGTTGTCAAAGCCGATCTCCAGCCCCTGGCCGTCCCCCTCGATGGCGCAGATGTCGGAGGCCTCGCCGATGGCGGACTTGGTGGTGAGGAGGGCGGTGTTCTCCGCGAAGGTGCAGCGCAGGGGGCTTTTCAGCTTCTCGCTGAGGATGAGGCTCACCCGGCCGATGGAGGTGAGCAGGTCCCGGGTGGCCACGGTGACGTCGATCTTGTTGTCCTTGGGGATGGACTGCTTATAGTTGAGGAACTGCCCCTCCAACCGGCGGCAGACCACGATGATATCCCCCACGGTAAAGAGGATGTGGGCCTGCCCCTGGGCGATGGTCACCGCCTCGTCGGAGTCCTCGCAGATCTTCTCCACCTCCCCCAGGGCGAAGGAGGGCACCACGAAGGAGTAGCTGGGGTCGCCCAGGTTCTTCAGGTACTTCTCCCGCCGGAGGGCCAGCCGGAAGCCGTCCAGGCTCACCATGGTGAGGGTGTCGCCCTCCACCTCGAAGAGGGAGCCGGTGTGCACCGGGCGGATGTCCTGGCTGGACACGGCAAAGAGGGTCTGACCGATCATGCTCTTCAGGTCGGCCTGCTTCATGTGCAGCTCGTTCTCCCCCTTCACCTCGGGCAGCTCGGGGAACTCCTCCGGGTCGATGGCCTGGAGGGTGTAGTGGCTCAGGCCGCAGTCGATCTTTACGGTGAGACCCTGGGAGGAGAAGGTGACCAGCTCGTCGGGCAGCTTGCGGACGATCTCCCCGAAGAGCCGGGCGGAGAGGACCAGAGCGCCCTCCTCGTCGATCTGGGCGGGCACGGCGGCCTGGATGCCGGTCTCCAGGTTATACCCCGTGAGGCGCAAGAAACCGATGGCCTCGATGAGAATACCCTCCATGGCGGGGATGGAGGTCTTCACCGCCACCGCCCGTCCGGTGGTCATGATGGCGTTTTGCAGCAGGGCCTTTTCGCAGGTAAAACGCATGGTCAGTCACGTTCCTTTCTCCCGCGGGGGCGGGAATGAAAAATATGGGAAGAGCGCTCTTTTTGAAAAAGGAAGGTTTTTTATTCCGTAGATAGTCGTTAGAGGGGTGGAAGGTGTGGAAAACCCCGAAGAAACGCCGGAGGGCGGGGGTTTGGGCGTCCACAGGGGAAGGGTGGAAAAACGGCGGGGCTTGTGGAGAATTTGTGGAAAAGAAAAAGTTCCACAGGGTTTCCACACAACATTCACACCAAAAGCGTGGACTTTGTGGAAAGCTGTCACTCGAACTTTCCGTTGATGGAACTCTTCAGATCCCGGATGATCTCCCCCAGGTCCGGGTCGGTCTTCAGGAGGGTCTCCACCCGCTTCACGCTGGAGATGACGGTGGAGTAGTGGCGGTTGCTGAAGCAGGCGCCGATCTCCTGAAGGGAGAGGTCGGTCATGTTCCGGATGAGGTACATGGCCACGTTGCGCGCCATGGAGGTGTTCTTGTTTTGCCCCTGGCCGCGGAGGGTGTCCGGGTCCAGGTCGTAGAACTGGGCGACCTCGCTGATGATGAGGTCGGGGGAGGGAAGAAAGTCGTTTTTCGTGGAGAGCATATCCCGCAGGGCGCGGATGACGTTGTCCACGTTCATCTTCGCCCCCTCCAGCTCGTGCATGGCCACCAGCTTGCTCACCGTGCCCTCAATCTGCCGGACGTTGGCGGTGATGTTCTCCGCCACGTACTGGAGCACCGAGTCGGGCAGTTGGATGCCCCGGGCGACGGCCTTGTTCTTCACGATGGCCACTCTCGTCTCGTAGTCCGGCGGCTGGATGTCCGCGGCCAGGCCCCACTCGAACCGGGTGCGCAGCCGCTCCTCCAGCCGGAGCATCTCCTGGGGCGGCCGGTCGGAGGTAAAGACGATCTGCTTTTTCCCGTCGCGGAGGGCGTTGAAGGTGTGGAACAGCTCCTCCTCGCTGGCGTTCTTCCCGGCGATGAACTGCACGTCGTCCATGAGGAACACGTCCACCTCCCGGTACTTCTT
>CANRLZ010000087.1 GCA_947631595.1 uncultured Oscillospiraceae bacterium | reverse complement strand
CAAAGCCTCCTCCAGCCCGGCCACCTCCCGGCAGGCCAGGATGTAGTCGCCGTACTCGCTGTCCCAGTCCTCCTCCGTGGCGGGCACGCCGCCGGGGAGGTGGGCCAGGGTGGCCGGGTCACAGCGCAGCTCCACGTGCCGCTCTGCCAGGGCGGGCAGGGCGGCGGCCCAGAAGACGGGGGCGATCTCCCGGTGGACCAGCACGCACTCCGCGGCGTTGCACACCGAGGGGCGGGAACACTTGGCGTTGACCAGGATGCGGACGGCCATCTCCACCTGGGCGGTCTTGTCCACGTAGACGTGGCAGACCCCCTCCCCGGTGCGGATAACCGGCACCCGGGAGTTGGCGCTCACCGCCCGGATCAACCCCGCCCCGCCCCGGGGGATGAGCACGTCCAGATAGTCGGTCAGCTCCATCATGGCCTGGGCGCTGTCCCGGCTGGGGTCTTCCACCACCTGGAGCGCCCCGGCGGGCAGGCCCAGTTTTTCCAGGGCCTCGGACATGATCTTGCCGAGGCACAAATTGCTGTTCCGGGCCTCCTTGCCCCCCCGGAGGAGGGCGGCGTTGCCCGACTTCAGGCACAGGGCGGCGGCGTCGGCGGTGACGTTGGGGCGGGCTTCAAAGATGATGCCCACCACCCCCAGGGGCACCCGCACCTGGGTCACCTGAAGGCCGTTGGGCAGGGTGCTCCCCCGCACCACCTGCCCCACCGGGTCGGGCAGGGCGGCCACCTGCCGCACCCCCTGGGCGACGCCGGCGATCCGCGCCGGGGTCAGCTCCAGCCGGTCCAGCAGGGCCGGGCGCATTCCGGCCTCCCGCCCGGCGGCCAGGTCCAGGGCGTTGGCGGCCAGGATCTCCTCCTGACCCGCCTCCAGCGCGGCGGCCACCGCCTCCAGCGCGGCGTTTTTTTCGGCGGCGGACAGCGCCGCCAGGGCCGGCGCCGCGGCCTTGCAGAGCTTGGCCTGCTCCAAAACCGTCTTCATGGCAACTCCCTCCCTTCGTCTATCCCCGTTGGGCCAAAAACCGGGTGCCCACGCGCCCGCCGTTCACAATGTCATAGAGCGCCTCCGGCCTGGCGCCGTTGGCGATGACCATGTCGCAGCCCTGGGCGGTGGCGATCCGGGCGGCGGCCAGCTTGGTGGACATCCCGCCGGTGCCCCACTTGCTCCCCGCGCTGCCCCCCAGGGCCAGAATGTGGTCGTCGATGGTCTCCACCACCGGCAGCAGCCTGGCCTGGGGATTCTGGTGGGGGTCGGAGTCGAACAGCCCGTCGATGTCGCTGAGCAGCACCAGGAGGTCCGCCCCGCACAGCCCGGCCACGATGGCGGAGAGGGTGTCGTTGTCGCCCAGGACCTTGGCCTGGCCGGTCTCGATCTCCGCGGAGGAGGTGGAGTCGTTCTCGTTCACCACGGGCACGCACCCCAGCTCCAGCAGGGCGGAGAAGGTCTCGGACAGGTGGTGGGCGCGCTCCGGGTCGGCCACGTCGTCGGCGGTGAGCAAAATTTGCGCCACCGTGCGGCCGTACTCCCCGAAGAGCTTGTCGTAGAGGTGCATCATCTCGCACTGGCCCACCGCGGCGGCGGCCTGCTTCATGCGCAGCTCGCGGGGCCGCTGGGCAAGGTTCAGCTTGCCCGTGCCGATGCCGATGGCGCCGGAGGAGACCAGCACAACCTGGTGGCCCATATTTGCCAGGTCGGAGAGCACACGGGCCAGGTGGTCCATGTTGGCCAGGTTGAGCCGCCCGTTTTCCCGTGTGAGGGTGGAGGTGCCCACCTTGACGATGATCCGTGTCGGTTTCATGGGGTCAAAACATCCCCTATCCCACAATAATATACAAATTATTTTAGCACTTTCCACAACTTTTGTCTATCCCGGAAAAAAGTTAAACTTTTCATAAATTTCTCAAAAATCGCCTTGCTTTCGCAGGGAAGTTGTATTATAATGTCCCCCGGTCAAAAAGCGAGGTGACAGGTCGTGCTCCATGTGGTGCTGGTGGAACCGGAGATCCCCCAGAATTGCGGCAACATCGCCCGCACCTGCGTCCTCACCGGCAGCCGCCTCCATCTGGTGGGGCCTCTGGGCTTTGATGTCAGCGACGCCGCCGTCGCCCGGAACATGAAGCGCTGCGGCCTGGACTACTGGCCCCGGCTGGACGTGGCGGTGTACGAAAATCTGGACGAGTTCTTTACCAAGAACCGCCCCGCCGATCTGTGGCTGGCCACCACCAAAGCCCCCCGCCGCTACGACCAGGTGACCTACCCCGACGGGTGCTACATCCTCTTCGGCAAGGAGTCGGCGGGTCTCCCCGCTCCGCTGCGCCAGGCGTACCGGGAGCGCTGCGTGCGCATCCCCATGCTGCCCGGCGAGCGCAGCCTCAACCTCTCCAACAGCGTTGCCGTCATGGTCTATGAGGCCCTGCGGCAGTTGGATTTTCCCGGGTTCCAGGACCTGGGCGAAATGGCAGATATACCCTAAGAAAAAGTTATTCAAACAGAGGAAAGGAGCAAATCTGATGAACTACAACAAGAAGACCGTGAAGGACGTGGACGTGAAGGGCAAGAAGGTCCTGTTGCGCTGCGACTTCAACGTGCCCCAGGACAAGGAGGGCAACATCACCGACGACAAGCGCATCCGCGCCGCCCTGCCCACCATCCAGTACCTCCTGGACAACGGCGCGGCGGTCATCGCCTGCTCCCACCTGGGCAAGCCGGAACCCAACTTCGACAAGTGGGTGAAGAAGCAGACCGAGAAGGGCAAGGACCCCGCCACCCTGACCCAGGAGAAGTGGGAGAAGACCATGGCCGCCCTCACCCTGGCCCCCGTGGCCAAGCGGCTGGGCGAGCTGCTGGGCAAGGACGTGACCCTGGCCGCCGACACCGTGGGGCCTGACGCCACCGCCAAGGCCGCCGCCCTCCAGCCCGGCCAGGTGCTCCTGCTGGAGAACACCCGCTTCAACAAGGGCGAGACCAAGAACGACCCCGACTTCGCCAAGGCCCTGGCCGCCCTGGCCGGGAGCGACGGCGTCTACGTCTCCGACGCCTTCGGCGCGGTGCACCGCGCCCACGCCTCCACCGCCGGCGTGGCCGACTACCTGCCCGCCGTGTCCGGCTTCCTCATTCAGAAGGAGCTGGAGGTCATCGGCGGCGCGTTGGCCGACCCCAAGCGCCCCCTGGTGGCCATCCTGGGCGGGGCGAAGGTCAGCTCCAAGATCGGCGTCATCAACAACCTCCTGGAGATCGCCGACACCATCATCATCGGCGGCGGTATGTCCTACACCTTCTCCGCCGCCGCCGGCGGCAAGGTGGGCGACTCCCTGCTGGAGGAGGACTGGAAGGACTACGCCAACGAGATGGTCCAGAAGGCCCAGGCCAAGGGCGTGAAGCTCCTCCTGCCCGTGGACACCGTCTGCGGCGACAAGTTCGACGCCGACGCCCAGCAGCAGGTGGTCAAGGCCGGTCAGATCCCCGACGGCTGGCAGGGCCTGGACATCGGCCCGGAGACGGTGAAGCTCTACTGCGACGCCGTGGCCGACGCGGGCACCGTCATCTGGAACGGCCCCATGGGCGTGTTTGAGTTCCCCCGCTTCGCCGTGGGCACCAAGGCGGTGGCCGAGGCGCTGAGCAAGACCTCCGCCATCACCATCATCGGCGGGGGCGACTCCGCCGCGGCGGTGCAGCAGCTGGGCTACGCCGACAAGATGACCCACATCTCCACCGGCGGCGG
>CANRLZ010000086.1 GCA_947631595.1 uncultured Oscillospiraceae bacterium | reverse complement strand
ATCCACAGCATCCCTTACAGTGTAGCACATGACCTTGGAGAGGGTCATTAAAAACTACTACTCTATAATACAAGGACGGTGTGCCCATGACCTGTCGGGAAGAATGGGAGGCGCGGGAGCGCGCCGAGCTGTCCCCACACGCCTGTCTGGCCGCGGAGAGCCGAGGCCGCCGGACCCCCATTGAACCCTGCGCCATCCGCACCTGCTTCCAGCGGGATGTGGATCGCATCGTCCACTGCAAGGCCTTCCGGCGGCTCAAGCACAAGACCCAGGTCTTCCTCCAGCCGGAGGGGGATCACTACCGCACCCGTATGACCCACACCCTGGAGGTCATGCGCATCGCCCGGACCATGGCCCGTGCCTTGCGCCTCAACGAAGACCTCACCGAGGCGGTGGCCATGGGCCACGACCTGGGCCACACCCCCTTTGGCCACGCCGGGGAGCGGCTGCTGGATCAGATCATGCCCGGCGGCTTTCGCCACTACGAGCAGTCTCTGCGGGTGGTGGAGCGGCTGGAAAACGGCGGGGAGGGCCTGAACCTCACCTGGGAGGTGCGCGACGGCATCCTCCGCCACACCAACGACCCCCTGGCCGCCACGCTGGAGGGGCAGCTGGTGCGCCTGGCCGACCACATCGCCTACATCAATCACGACATCGACGACGCCCTCCGGGGCGGCATCATCTACCCCATGGACATCCCCCAGGCCCTCCTGAACGAACTGGGCTTCTCCCACGGCCAGCGGATCGACACCCTGGTGGCCGACGCGGTGGCCCAGAGCGCCGACGGGACGCGAATCCGCCTCTCCCCCGCCAAGGGCAAGGCCCTGGACGAGCTGCGGGAGTTCATGTTTGAGGCGGTGTACCGCAACCCCGTAGCCAAGGGAGAGGAATCCCGCGCCCAGGGGATGCTGGGGCAGCTCTTTGAATATTATGTAAACCACCTGGACAAGCTGCCCGACGACTACTACGCCATCGCCCAGACAGAGGGGCCGGAGCGGGCGGTGTGCGACTACATCGCCGGGATGACGGACAAGTACGCCGTGGAGCAGTACCAGGCGGCGTTCATCCCCAAGGCCTGGACGGTGAAATAACAGAGCGCCCCGGCGCGTCTAAACCGGGGCGAAACGTGGCCATACTCCTGGAGGGGGTGACGAAATTTGGCCATACCCCAATCCTTTTTGGACGACCTGACCGCCCGCTGTCCCATCGAGGAGGTGGTGGCCGACTACGTCGCCCTCACCCCCAAGGGGGGCAATCTGTGGGGCCTGTGCCCCTTCCATTCGGAGAAGACGCCCTCCTTCTCCGTCTCCCCGGACAAGCACATCTTCCACTGCTTCGGCTGCGGCAAGGGGGGCGGGGTGATCCGCTTCGTCATGGAGATGGAGAGCCTGTCCTTCCCCGAGGCGGTGCGGAAGCTGGCCGCCCGGGCGGGGCTGGAGATGCCGGAGGAGGACCAGGAGGCCCAGCGCCGCCGGGCGCACCGCAGGCGGCTGCTGGAGCTGAACCGGGACGCGGCGCGATTTTACTACGAGACGCTGAAGTCCCCTCAGGGCGAACCCATGCTCCGCTACGCCCAGGAGAAGCGGCGGCTCACCCCCACCTATATCAAGCGCTTCGGCCTGGGCGCCGCCCCCAACGCCTGGGACAGCCTCATCCGCGCCATGACCGCCCAGGGCTACAAGAAGGGCGAGTTGCTGGAGACGGGCTTGGCGGTGGCGGGCAAGAACGGCGGGGTGTACGACAAGTTCCGAAACCGCCTCATGCTCCCGGTCATCGACGCCGCCGGGGACATCCTGGGCTTCACCAGCCGGGTGATGGACGACTCCGCCCCCAAGTACCTGAACACGCCGGAGACCGCCCTGTTTAAAAAGCGGGGCATCCTCTACGGCATCAACTTCGCCAAGCTCACCAAGCGGGGGTTTTTCCTGCTGGTGGAGGGCAACCTGGACGTCATCACCCTCCACCAGGCGGGCATCGACAACGCCGTGGCCACCATGGGCACCGCCCTCACCGCCGACCACGCCCGGCTCATCGGCCGGTACACCCACGACCTGGTACTCTGCTACGACAATGACTCCGCCGGGGTGGAGGCCACCCAGCGGGCTATGACCGTCCTGCGGGACACCGACTTCAACGTCCGCGTCCTCCAGCTCCCCCGCCGCCGGACGGAGAGCGGCGAGCTGGTGAAACAGGACCCGGACGACTTCATCAAGTTCCAGGGTCCGGCGGCCTTTGAGACCCTCCTCTCCGGCAGCGAGGATCAGACCGCCTACCGCCTGGAGGTGGTGGCCGGGAAGCACGACCTCACCTCAAACGAGGGGAAGGTGGCCTACTTCAAGGACATCGTCCCGGTGCTGGCCGGGCTGCCCAGCGCGGTGGAGCGGGAGATCTACGCCGCACGGGTGGCAAAAGAGGTGGACATCTCCAAGGACGCGGTACTCCACGAGGTAAACGCCTACCGCCAGGGGCAAGCCCGCCGGGCGCGGCGACAGCGGGAGCGCGCGGCGCTCACCCCCGCGGCGAACGTCCAGCCAAAGGCCCGCTCGCTGCGGTATGAGGATCCACGCTCCGCCCGTGCGGAGGAGGGGGTGATCCGGCTGCTCTTTCTGGACCCCACCCTCTTGGAGCGCTGTGGGGAATTGGAGCCGGAGACCTTCTCCGTGCCGCTGTGGGGCAAGCTCTTCGGCCTGCTCCGGGATCGGGGCGGCGAGGCGGTCAGCCCCGCGGCCTTGGACGGGGAACTCTCCGCCGACGAGGCAGACCTTCTCTCCCACCTCCTGCAAGGGCCGCAGTCCCTGGCGGAGAGCCGGCAGGCGATGGGGGATTACATAGAGATCATCCGCGCCCAGGCCGCCAAACGGCTGGGCGGCGCGGGAGACCCGGTGGCCGATCTGCTGGCCACCCAGGCGAAACGGAAACAGAAAGACAGAATGGGAGGATAACGGTATGAGCGCGAAAAAAGTCAAGCTGACCCCGGTAGAGGACACGGAGGAGAAAAAGGCCGCCCCGGAACAGAGCCAACAGCAGGCAGACCACGCCCGGCAGGAGATCCTGCACGCCCTGGAGGGGGTTCCCGGCGCGGAGAAGCTGGCCGAACTCATCGAGCGGAGCCGGAAGAAGGGCAAGCTGTCCTCCGCCGAGCTGATGGAGGCGCTGGAGGACGTGGATCTGGAGGGCGAACAGCTGGACAAGCTCTACGACCTCTTTGAGTCCATGGGCATCGACACCGCCAGCGAGTACTACGCCGACATCGAAAACCTGGACAACCTGGAAGATCTGGGCGACCTGGATCAGGACGCCCCGCCCCCCGCGGAGGAGCTGGAGGAGCTGCCCGCCGGGGAGATGGTGGATCCCAACGCCCTGAGCGACTCCTTCGGCATCGACGACCCGGTGCGGATGTACCTCAAGGAGATCGGCAAGGTCAACCTGCTCACCTCTGAAGAGGAGGTCGCCCTGGCCCAGGACATGACCAACGGCGCCGCCGCCCAGGAGCAGCTGAATGAATTTGACCGGATGCGCCAGGAGGGGCAGGACGTCCCCATCAGCCCCGAGGAGGAGCAGGCGCTGCGCGACCTGGTGAAAAAGGGCGAAGGCGCCAAGCAGCGCCTAGCCGAGGCCAACCTGCGGCTTGTGGTGTCCATCGCCAAGCGGTATGTGGGCCGGGGGATGCACTTTTTGGACCTCATCCAGGAGGGCAACCTGGGCCTCATCAAGGCGGTGGAGAAGTTCGACTACACCAAGGGCTACAAGTTCTCCACCTA
>CANRLZ010000085.1 GCA_947631595.1 uncultured Oscillospiraceae bacterium | reverse complement strand
GAGACGCCCCCGGCGTCTCTTTTTGCGTTCGCCGGGGTATTCTGACTGCACGACAGGAAAGGGGGGACGGCGGATGAGACGGTCTGTGACGGCCGCCTTCCTGTGGGCGGAGGGGGCGCTGTATATCGCGTTCCTGGCCCTGGACGGGGCGGGGCGCGGCGCCGCCTCCGTGCCGGTGAAGTACGCCGGGATCCTCCTGTGCGTGGCCTTCGCCCTCTGGGCCGGGGTTCGGGGCGGGGACTGGCTGGTGTTCCCGGCCCTGGCGCTCACCGCCGTGGCCGACTGGTTTCTACTGGTGCTGGACCGGGGGTACGCCATAGGCGTGGCGGTGTTTTTGGCGGTCCAGGCGGTGTATCTCCTCCGCCTGCGGCGGCACGGCGGCGGGCTGGGCGCGCCCCTCCGGGCGGCGCTGGCCCTGCTGGTTTTGGCGGGGTTCTGGGCGCTGAGACAGACCGCGCCGCTGGAGCTGCTGGCGGGGCTGTACTTTTCCCAGCTGCTGGCCAACACCGCCCTGGCCTGGCGGGCGGGGGAGCGGTCGCCCCTGTTCGCCGTCGGCCTGACTTTGTTCGTGGGGTGCGATCTGTGCGTGGGCCTTGTCAATTCGGGGCTGGCGGCGGGGGCGTACCCCCTGATATCCATGGGGATGTGGCTCTTCTATCTGCCCTCCCAGGTGTGCATCGCCCTGTCCGCCCTGCCAAAGGAGGATGCTTGTGAAACGGAGAAGTAAACCGCTGTCCGCGGCGCTGGCCGTGGCCATCGCCCTGGTGCTGCTGGCCGGGGCCGTCGCCGTGCCCATCCTGTGCCGGCCCTTCTACTACGCCCACATCCGCCCCCTGGAGCTGGCGGAGCGCACCGGCTTTACCGAGGAGCAGATCAAGACCGCCTTTGACCAGATGCTGGACTACTGCCTGGGCGCGCCGGAGTTCGCCACCGGCGAGCTGCGCTGGTCGGAGAGCGGGCGGGATCACTTCACCGACGTGCGGGGGCTGTTTCTGCTGGACCTGCGGGTGCTGGCGGCGGCGGCAGCGGCTTTGATCGCCCTGCTGGTCTGGGCCAAGATCGCCGGACGGACGCCCGCCCCGCTGTTGGGGCGCGGCCCCGCCTTCTGGGCGGGCGCGGGGCTGGGCGGGGTGTTCCTGCTCCTGGGCGGGCTGGCCGCCCTGGACTTCGACCGGGCCTTTGTGGTCTTCCACGCCCTCTTTTTCCCCGGCAAGACCAACTGGCTGTTCGACCCCCAGACCGACCAGATCATCCTGATCCTGCCCGAGGTGTTCTTTCGCAACTGCGCCCTTCTGATCCTGGGCGTCCTGGCCCTGGGGTGCGCCGGCCTCATCGCCTTCGACCTCCTGCGGGGCCGGGGGAAGGGGCGGCCCGGCCAGGCATAAAAAGCTCCCCTGAGACCTCGATGATCTCAGGGGAGTCTTCTTGGTACGGCTGAAGGGATTCGAACCCCCGACCTACTGGTTCGTAGCCAGTCACTCTATCCAGCTGAGCTACAGCCGCAAATACTGCCTTGCGGGACAGCTTTATTATGTTAGCACACTCCCCTTGGAAATGCAAGGGATTTTTTGAAAGTTTTTTGCTCCGGGCGCAAAAATTCCAAAAAACTGTTGACAGCCCCGCCGGGACGTGTTATTATAATCCCTGCGTCAAGGCTCCGGTCTGTGGACGCGTCCCTCGCGCGAGTGGTGGAATTGGTAGACTCGCCGGCTTCAGGTGCCGGTGTTCGCAAGGACGTGCGGGTTCGACTCCCGCCTCGCGCACCAAAAAATGCCCGCATCCTCTGGATGCGGGCATTTTTTGTCCCGTGGGTCAGCGGGGGATCTTGTTCACCACCATGTCGGCGGCGTCCTCCGCCAGGCGGCCCATATTCTTGGCCGTGCGGCGGACGGTCTGCTTGATGCCCTTTTCCTGCTTCATCATGGTCGCCCCCACGGCGGCGCCGGCCACCATGCCCAGGCCGATCCCCTTCAAAAACGGATGCTCGCTCATTGTGATCCCTCCTTTGTCTGCTCCTTTAGTATGGCCGAAAATTCGCAAAAATCCGTTGCGCAATTCCGGAAATTTTGATAAAATAAAAAGGCTATGGATTTCCAATGAACGGGAAGGAGGGAGCGCCTGTGTCGCTATGGATCCGCGGGGGGCGCTGGATCGACCCCGCCAGCGGCGGGGACGCCGTGGGGGATATCCTGATCGAGAACGGTCGGGTGGCCCGGCTGGGCGGCGGGGTGGACGCCCCGGAGGCCCAGGTGATCGACGCCAAGGGGCTTATCGTATGCCCCGGCCTGGTGGATATGCACGTCCACCTGCGCGACCCCGGCCTCACCCACAAGGAGACCATTCCAACCGGCCGCGCCGCCGCCGCCGCCGGAGGGTTCGCCGCGGTGGCCTGTATGCCCAACACCCGCCCGGTGGCCGACAGCCCGGAGGTTCTGGACTACATCCTGTCCGCCGCCGCGACCCCCGGTCCCCGCGTCCTCCCCATCGGCGCGTTGACGGTGGGGGAGAAGGGGGAGACCCTCACCGACGCGGCGGCCCTGAAGGCCGCCGGGGCGGCAGCCCTGTCCGACGACGGGATGCCCGTCCAGAGCGCCGAAGTCATGCGCCGGGGCCTGCGCCAGGCGGCCGGGCAGGGGTTGACCGTCCTCTCCCACTGCGAGGACGCCGAGATGGTGCGCAACTACGCGGTGAACGAGGGCGCGGTGTCCGAAGCCCTGGGCCTCCCCGGCCGACCCGCCGTCGCCGAGGAGCTGATGGTGGCACGGGACGCCATGCTGGCCCATGAGACGGGCTGCCCGGTGCACATCTGCCACGTCTCCACCGCCGGCAGCGTGGAGATCATCCGCCGGGCCAAGGCGGCGGGAACGCCCATCACCTGCGAGACCTGCCCCCAGTATTTCACCCTGACCGAGGACGAGGTACTGCGCCAGGGCGCCCTGGCCCGGGTCAACCCGCCCCTGCGCACCCCCGACGACGTGGCGGCCATCCTGGCCGGGTTGAAAGACGGCGCCATCGACGTCATCGCCACCGACCACGCCCCCCACGCCAGGGAGGAGAAGGCTCTGCCCCTGGCGCAAGCCCCCAGCGGCATGGTGGGCCTGGAGACCGCCCTGGGGGTGACCCTCACCGCCCTCTACCACACCGGGGCGCTGCCCCTGCCCAAAATTTTGGAAAAGCTCACCGCCGCCCCGGCGAAGATCCTCAACGTCCCCTTCGGGCGTCTGGAGGCGGGCGGCCCGGCCCACCTCACCCTCTTCGACCCGGAGGAGCGCTGGACGGTGGACCCGGAGCAATTCCGCTCCATGGGCCGCAACACCCCCTTCGGGGGGATGGAGCTGCGGGGAAAGGTCAAATACACCATCGTAGACGGCCAGATCGTCTACCGGGGATAAAAAGGAGAAATGGATATGTCCTTCGACGTGCTGCAAGAGAAGATCCGCAAGGCGAAAAACCCCACCGTGGCCGGGCTGGACGCGCGGCTGGAGTACATCCCGCCCCAGCTGGTGGCCCAGTGCTTTGAGAAGTACGGCGAGACCCTGGAGGGGGCGGCCCAGGCGGTCTACCGCTACAACTGCGACCTGATGGACGCCCTCCAGGGCCTGGTCCCGGCGGTGAAGCCCCAGGCGGCGTACTACGAGCTGCTGGGCTGGCCGGGGGTGAAGGCCATGGCGGACACCATCGCCTACGCCCACGACAAGGGCTTTTACGTCATCGCCGACGTGAAGCGCGGCGACATCGGCTCCACCGCCCAGGCCTACGCCGAGGGCTGGCTGGGCAAGAG
>CANRLZ010000084.1 GCA_947631595.1 uncultured Oscillospiraceae bacterium | reverse complement strand
GCGATTTCCCGGGGAATAGGCGTCGGAGGAGCGGCGGCGCTTGGCCACGGTGTAGTGGGCCACCATGGAGTCCAGATTTCCCGCCGAGAGCATCACCCCCAGCCGGGGGCGGCCGTAGGCGGAGAGGGACGCGGGGTCGTGCCAGTCCGGCTGGGCGCAGACGCACACCCGGTAGCCCTCGCTCTCCAGCAGGCGGGCGATGATGGCCGTGCCAAAGGTGGGGTGGTCCACGTAGGCGTCGCCGGTGATGATCAGAAAGTCGTAGTCCTCCCAGCCCCGAACCTCCATGTCCTGCCTGGACACGGGCAAAAAGTCACTGATCTTCCAGTCCAATTTTCTTCTCCAACAAGTCCAGAGGGACGCGGCTGCCCGCCGCCTCCCCGATCTTGTAAAATCCGTATTTGGCGTAGAACTTCTGGGCCACGGCGTTGTCCGGGGCGCAGCGCAGGCGCAGCCGGTCGCACCCCATGCCCCGGAAGACGCTCACCGCCTGGCCGATGAGCTGCACCCCCAGCCCCTGGCCCCGGTAGTCGGGCAGGAGGTAGAGGAAGGGCACCGGGCCGTAGCCCTGGGCCTTGGCGGTGGGGATGTCCAGCTGCACCAGGCCGCAGGGCTTGTCCAGCAGCATCACCTGCCACACGGCGTCGGGGCTTGCTTTGGCCTGGCGGGCGGCGTCGGCGGTGAAGCCCTCGCCGTCGAACTTGTCCAGGCTCCCGTGGATGGTGATCCACGCGTCCTTGCGGCACTGGTAGTAGAACTCCGCCTCCGCGTCCATGTCCAGGCGGCGATACCAGAGGTTGGCGTCCGCCACCGCGCCCGCCTCGTCCTGCCACCACTTCTGTCCGGCGAAGGTGGAGAGGGTCTGGGGCAGGTGGGAGTTGTCGTTGAGATAGACGGTCTTCCACGTCCCGGCGTCGTACTCCAGCAGGGTCACGCCGGTGTTGTCGCAGTGGGGCACCTCCCTGCCCTGGGCCACGGAGAGGCCCTGGAGGGCGGCGATGGCGTTGCGGATGGCCATGCCGTGGCTGAACACCGCCACCGTCTGGCCGTCGTGGGCGGCGGCGATGCGGGTGAGGGCGTCCACCATGCGCGCGCGCAGCTCCTGGAAGGTCTCGCCGCCCTCTACGCGCCAGCCGGGGTCGGAGATGTCGAAGCGGTGAAGCTCCTCCGGCCAGGCCCGGCCCACCAGACCCCAGGGCAGGTCCTCCCACACCCCCACGTTCACCTCCCGGAGGCCGGGGTCGGTGCGCAGGGGCAGGCCGTGGGTCTCATAGATCGCCTTGGCGGTGGTCCTGGTGCGGCAGAGGTCGCTGGACCAGACCGCGTCGATGGGAACGTCCCGGAAGCGGCCGGCCAGGGCCTTGATCTGCTCCAGGCCGCGGTCGGTCACCAGGGCGTCGTACTGGCCCTGGACGCGGCGGTAGAGGTTGCCCTCGGCCTCCGCGTGGCGGATCAGGTAAATGCGGGTCATGGGCGTCGCCTCCTCAATTTTCCCAGGGCTTCACGCCGCCGGTGAGTTCCCGGACGGCGGCGATGCCGTGGCTCTCGCACCAGTTCTCCAGCCCTTCCACGGCCTTCACGGGGGCCATGGGGTCGGCGAAGATGGCGCTGCCCATCCCCACGGCGGTGGCCCCGGCCAGGAGCATCTCCACCGCGTCCCGGGCGGTGGCCACGCCCCCCATGCCCAGGATGGGCAGGTCCACGGCGCTGTGGACCTCCCAGACCATGCGAAGGGCCACGGGCAGCACCGCCGGGCCGGAGAGGCCGCCGGTGTTCATCCGCAGGATGGGCCGCCGGGTCTCCGGGTCGATGCGCATCCCCCGGAGGGTGTTGATGAGGGACAGGGCGTCCGCCCCGGCGTCGGCGGCGGACTTGGCGATGGTGACGATATCGGTGACGTTGGGGGAGAGCTTCACCATCACCGGGGTGCGCCCGGCGTGGGCCTTGGCCTCCCGGGTCACCTCGGCGCACAGCTCCGGCCGGGTGCCGTAGGCCAGGCCGCCGGCCTTCACGTTGGGGCAGGAGACATTGACCTCGATCATGTCCACCCCGGCCTGGGACAACTTCTCGCACATCTGGCCGTACTCCGCCGGGGTGTTGCCGGAGATGTTGGCGATGACCGCCGTGTCCAGCGCCTGGAGCCGGGGCAGTTCGCGGGCGATGAAGGCGTCCACGCCGGGGTTTTGCAGACCCACGGAGTTGAGCATCCCCATGGGGGTCTCGGCGATCCGGGGGGGCGGGTTGCCGTTCCGGGGGTGCAGGGTCAGGCCCTTGACGCACAGGCCGCCCAGGGCCTCCAGGTCAAAAAACTGGCCGTACTCCTCCCCGAAGCCGAAGGTGCCGGACACCGGGACGATGGGGTTTTTCAGCCGCACCCCGGCCAGGGTGACGGAGAGATCCACTTCAGGCATTCCAATCCACCTCCTGGGCGTCAAACACAGGCCCGTCCTTGCACACGTGCTTCATCGACCCGTCCGCCATGGGGACGGCGCAGCCCAGACAGGCCCCCACCCCGCAGGCCATCCGCTCCTCCAGGGAGACCTGGCAGGGCACGCCGTATTCTCCGGCCGCCTCCGCCACCCCCCGGAGCATGGGCTTGGGGCCGCAGGCCAAAATCGCTGTAAAGTTCTTATCCTTGTCAAGCACCGCCCGGACGCCGTCCGCCACATAGCCCTGTTTTCCAAGGCTTCCGTCGTCGGTGTAAAGGAAAACATCTTCACAGGCCTTGGCGAAGGGTTCCAGCAAAATGGCCCGTCCGGCCTCCCGAAAACCCAGCACCGCCGTGGCCTTTCCCTGGGCAAACTGGGCGCAGCCGTAGAGGGGCGGCACGCCGATGCCGCCTCCGGCCAGGAGGTAGCGTCCGCCGGGGGTCACGGCGAAGCCGTTGCCCAGCAGGCCCAGCACGTCCAGGGTGTCGCCCACCTCCCGGTGGGCCAGCCATGCGGTACCCTCCCCCCGGACCTCAAAGACGATGGAGAGGAACGCCGCCCCCTCCGCCTCGCCGCAGGCGCACACGGAGATGGGCCGGCGCAGCAGCCGGGAGTGGCCGCAGGCGATGTGGAGAAACTGGCCGGGGCCTTTGCGGGTCCTGGCCAGCATCTCCCCCGCCTCCAGGGTGAACTGCCAGGTGTTTGGCCCCACCTGGCGCTTGGCGACCAGGGTACAATCTCGTTGGATGGGCATGGTCGGCCTCCTTACACAACGGTGACGAACCGCTTGATGTCGTCCCGCATGGCCTCGGCGGCCTGGCGGGCTGCCTCCTGGTAATGCTCCTGGCCGCCCTCGACCTTTTTCCAGGCGCACAGGATGCCCCGGGAGGAGTTCACGATGGCCCCCCAGCCGTAGCGGTCAAAGGCGTAGCGCACGTCCTCGGCGCCGCCGCCCTGGGCGCCGTAGCCGGGCACCAGGAAAAAGGTCTGCTCCATGCGGCGGCGCAGCTCCCGCAGTTCGGCGGGATAGGTGGCGCCCACCACCGCCCCCAGGGTCTGGTAGCCCCGCTGGCCCTCGCTGCCCGCCCCAAGGCGCTTGCACAGGTCGGCCATGACGGTGTAGACCTGCCGGTCCCCGGCAATCATGTCCTGAAGCTCCCCGGAGGAGGGGTTGGAGGTCTTCACCAGGAGGAACACGCCCTTGCCCTCCTCCTTGGCGATGTTCAGGAAGGGTAGGATGGCGTCCGAACCCATGTAGCCGTTGATGGTGACGCAGTCGGCGTCAAAGGGGGCGATGGACCGGCCCCCCACTTTGCTCTTGCCCAGCCAGCCCTCGGCGTAGGCCTGGGCGGTGGAGCCGATGTCGCCGCGCTTCACGTCGGCGATGACGTA
>CANRLZ010000083.1 GCA_947631595.1 uncultured Oscillospiraceae bacterium | reverse complement strand
AAGAAAACGGTTTTGGATGCCAAAAGAAAAAGAAGGGGCTGCTACTGATAGCCCCGTTTCTCCCGCCCGGCGGCCCGGTAGGACAGGAATACGCCAGCAAGCCGCCGCCACTGGGCGGCACGACGCCCGTCGTCAATGGAGGGGGTCTGGTTACAACTACCGCCGTGGCCGCCTCCGTCGCCGTTGGCGCGGCGTTGTCAAGACAAGGTGCAGCGCCGCACCACCTCCCCGGCTCCCCCTCTGGGGGAGCTGTCAGCCGTAGGCTGACTGAGAGGGTGAACCTCCTTCGGCAGACCCCCTCCGTGGGGGCGTCCCCCGGCCCTTCTGGGGGACTATCTTTTTCCCGAAAAAGATAGCCCCCCAGACTCCCCAGAAAAAGGGCCAAAGGGGGGCAATGCGAGAGCCCCCCTTTGGAATTCCCCTTCGCCCAAAGAGAGGGGCTTCGGCCCCCCTCTTTGGATTCTTCCCCGGAGCTATCCTATCGAACGTGAGAAAACTCTCCCGGCTTACGCTGTAACGCCGGGAGAGTTCGTTTGTATGTGGGTCTAACGCAAAGGGCGCGGGGCTGCCTCACAGTCCTGTCCCCGGAGGCGGCCGCGGCGCGAGCAGTAGGAATGCCACGCCCCGTTGGTGAACTACGTCGTGCCGCCCGGTGGCGGCAACTTGCTGGCGTATTCCTGTCTGATCGGGCCGCCGGGCGGGAGGAGTAGGGGCTATCAGTAGCAGCCCCTTCTTTTTCTTTTGGCATCCAAAACCGTTTTCTTTTTCTTCGCCAAGAAAAAGAAAATGGGTTTGGCCCCCGCGCCGGGAGGCGCTCGCCCTTGCCCACGTTGGGCAAACAACAACCCCGCGCCGGGAGGCGCGCCCTTTGCCCAGGGTGGGCAAACAACTCGCCCCCCGGAGGGGGTCTGCCGAAGGAGGTTCACCCTCTCAGTCAGCCTGCGGCTGACAGCTCCCCCAGAGGGGGAGCCGAGGAGGTTAGTGCGCCCCGGAGAGGGGTCTGCCGAAGGAGGTTCACCCTCTCCGTCGCCGCTGGCGCGGCGCCACCTCCCCCAGAGGGGGAGGCGAGGGGGTTGGTGCAGCACTACGCCTTGCGGGGCGCCAGGGGATTAGTGCGGCGCTACACCTTGCGGGGAGGCGAGGGGTCAGTGCGGCGCGGGCGCGATCTCACCCCCCGCGGGGGCGGGCCTCCAGGTCGTCCAGGCGCTTGTCCGCCTGGGCGATCCCATACTCCCCCTGCTGGCGCAGGTACTCCACATAGTCCTCCAGCGCCGCCAGGCGCCCGGCCACGTCCCCCTGCTGGGGCAGCCGCCGCTGAAACAGGTCCATCAGAAACGTCCTCCCTTCGTAAATTCCCGCTCCAGCGTCCGCACCAGGCACCGGCCTTCGCCGTGCAATCGGAGCTGGTAGCTGTCGCACCGGCCGGGGCGGATGGGAAGGATCACCGTCCGGCCCTGACCGGCCTTGCCGGTCCAGATGTGGCGGAACGGCCCGCCGTCCCGGGACAGCTCCGCCTCCGCCCAGGCGCCCTCGGCCAGCTCCAGGCGCAGCACCAGCCGCACCGGGTACTTCCGCTCCAACCTCCCCTCCAAAAACGGGGTGAAGGTGGCCTCCCAGGGGATGGGGTGTTCCTCGCCGCCGGTACTCCACTGGTCTCCGTCGCCCTGCTCCAGCGCGAGGATCCCGCTCTCCCCCGCCGTGAGCATATAGAGCCGCCCGTTCCATTTCGCGAAGGCCGCCACGCGCCGGTTTTCCTCCCGGAGCCAGAGGCCGGCGCGGGTGTCGTACACCAGCAGCTCCCAGACCCCCGTGTCGGCGCGCTCCATGGAGATGTAGTACCGGCGGCCATCGCTCCCGGCCACGGCGTTTTGGTAAGCGGTCTCCCCCAGGTCGCCGGAGACCAGCCGGGGGGTGGAGCCGGTGTAGGCGTACACCCCGTCCCTGGCCTTGTAGTAGAGGACGTCGTTCAACGTGGCCAGGGAGCGCTCACTCCCCGCCTGCAACCCCGCGGCCTGGTAGGCGTACAGCGCGAAGTTCGCCGGGGTGCTGCCCATGAGTTTGTAGAGGCAGTCCTCCTTGAAAAACAGCGCGCCGCCGCCGTAGGCCACGCAGCCGGTGAACGCCCCGGCGCTGCCCACGTCCTGGACGTAGCTGTCGGTGGGCAAGCCGTCGTAGGCGTAGAAATTTTCGGGACGGCCCAGGGCGGAGGCATACACCCGGTTCTCGGCGCGGTTCACCCCGAAGAGGCGGTTGCCCACGGCGCAGACAAAGTCCAGGTCGGGCACCTCTCTGCGCAGCTCCACCGCCCCGGTCTCCACGCCGGGGGTGAACAGCGCGTCCTCCCCCAGCGTGAAGGTGATGGTGCGGCCCTCCACCGACTCCACCCGGAGGTTCTCCCGGTCGTTCTCGGGAAAGGTCTCGCAGCCCCGGACGCTTACACGGTCGCCCGGCGCGAAGCATTCAGACAGGTCGGGGTTGCCCCTGGCCGCGTCGTGGAGTTCCAGCTGGAAGACGATGGTCCGGGCGCTGTAACCTGGGCCGTAGTTGCCGGAGATGTCGGTGGACTTCACACCGGTGATGATCCCGTAGAGGCCCTGGGTGTTGTACGGCCCGTAGTCCTCCGTCACCGTGCGGTCGATCAAAAAGCGGTCGTCGGCGGAGATGTACACCTCCTCCCGCACCGTTTTCAGGTTCATGGCGTAGCCGCCCTGGATGCCTGTATCCCGGAGCCACACCTTTTTCCCCACCATGTCCTCCAGGCGCTCGGCGCTGGGCGCCCAGATCTCCTCGGCGTCGGCAAGGGTCTGCTGCCAACGCCCCGCCTGGGCGTCCCAGTCCAGCCGGTCGAAGACCTTGAAGTAGAAGCTGTACCCCACGTCCCGCTTATTTTTCAGAGTGCGCACCCACCGCTCCTGGGGGCGGAGAAAGTCGCCGCCGCTTCCGATGGTGCCCAGCGGGGCCTCCGCCGTCAGCGTGATGGAGCGCTCGCCGAAGGTCGCCTCCAGGCCCTGTGGGTTCACCGTGGCGGCCTGGAGGTCGCCCATGGCGCGGGCGGTGAGATCCAGGTATTTCTTGTCCGGGAAGATACACAGTTTGGTGTTCACCACGGCGAACTGCTTTCGCCCCGGGGTCAGGGTGCCCATCACCGCGCCGTCGTAGAAGAGCTGTGTCCCCACCACCATCACCAGCTTGTCCCAGGTGAAGATATCGCTGGGGGGCGGGAACACCGTCCGCGCAACGTGCCGGCCGCCCCGCTGGGCCAGGCAGGGCCACTCCCTGCTGGACAGGCCCACGCTGTCTGTCAGCGCGCCCTCCCGCCGCTCCTGGGTGCGGTCCAGCCCGCCAAAGGCCACGATCTGCCGCCGGGCGCTGTCCCCGGAGGCGTTGACCAAGGGCATATACATTTCCTCTCATCTCCTTTTTCCCCCGCGGCCACGCCGCCGGGGGCTTTCAGCACGGCCTCCCCCGTTGTTCCGGGGGAGGCCGCCGTGTCAGAGCCGCACCTGGGGGCGCGACCGCCGCGGATGGGTGCGCTCCCAGTCCTTTTTGAACTCGCTCTCCAACTGCCGCGCCAGGGCCGTATGGGCGTTGTAGGCGTCCCACTCCTGATCCACCAGGGCGCACCGCGCCAGTACCAGATGGACGTACATCTCCTCATACGCCCCGCTGCCCAGCAGCGCCGCCGCCCGATCCTCCGGCCAGTGCTTGGCCTCGTAGGCCCGCGGGCAGCCGCAGTACCGGGGGAGGAAGACCTCCCCCAGCTCCCGCTCCAGGTCCAGCACCCACGCGGCTTTTTCCTCCTCCGCCAGGGCGTTGGGCCGCAGCGCGTCCGCCCGGCGGATACACTCGCCCAGCGTCACGCCTCCACCTCCGGCAGGCCGGCCAGGGAGGTGAGCAGGCTGAGCACCCCCGCCAGCGCGGAGGCGGACAGCACCGCCACCCAGT
>CANRLZ010000082.1 GCA_947631595.1 uncultured Oscillospiraceae bacterium | reverse complement strand
GTGCTTGTTGCCGGTGTCGTTCTGGATGATGAGTACCGGGCGCACGCCCCCCTGCTCGCTGCCCACCACCGGGCTCAGGTCGGCGTAGAAGATATCGCCGCGCTTGACGCTAAGATCCACTTGTCCTCACACTCCGCGGTCAGTAGTCACCGTTCCCGTTTCGGGTCCGATCACCAATGATTTTCCCACGGCGCGGCCGGATTTATACCCCCTCCGGCGAAAAAGCCTGGGGAGACGCCTCCGGCCTCCCCTGGGGCGCGTTCCCCCCCGCCGACGGGCGGCGGGGGAGAGGCCCCTTGGACAGTATATGCGCCCGCGACCTCAGACGCCCCGGTAGATCCGGGGCACCCGAGGCGCCACGGCGGTGAGCAGCTCGTAGCTGATGGTGCCCACGGCGTCCGATTTCTCCTCCAGGGGGAGGGCCTGTCCGAACACCTCGGCCACGTCGCCCACCGCCACACCGGGCAGGTGGGTGACGTCCACCATACACAGATCCATGCACACCCGCCCCAGAATGGGGGCGCGGCCCTGGGGGAAAGCCACTTCCATGCGGTTGGAGAGGCCCCGGTGAAGCCCGTCGGCGTAGCCGATGGGCAGCACCGCCACACGGCTCTCCCGGCTCAGGACCTTGGTTCTTCCATAGCTGATACAGGCCCCGGCGGGGAGGGTTCGCACCGCCACCACCCGTGTCTTCAGGGTCATCACCGGCTTCAGCCCTGGGCCGTCCAGACCCACGGAGTCCTCGTCGGGGTAGTGGCCGTAGAGGGCGATGCCGGGGCGCACCATGTCCAGGTGGGCGCAGGGGAAGCGCAGGGTGGCGGCGCTGGCGGCGCAGTGGCAGAGCCGGAAGGCCCGCCCACGGGCGGCCAGGGCGTCCCGCAGGTCCAGAAAGTCGGTGAGCTGGGCCATGGAGTACTCCTCCGAGCCATCGGCGTCGGAGAAGTGGGTGAACATCCCCTCCGCGTCCAGACCCGGCAGGGCGCAGGCGGCCAGGATGTCCTCCACCCGGTCGTGCCCCACGAAGCCCAGGCGGCCCATGCCCGTGTCCACCTTGATGTGGACTTTCAGCGCCTTGCCCGCCGCCGCGGCGGCCTGGGAGTAGGCGTTGGCGGTGGGCAGGTCAAAGAGGGCTTGGGTCAGGTCGTAGCGGATCAGCTCACCGGCCAACTCCCCCGGCGTGCCCCCCAGGATGAGGATGGGCGCTCGTATGCCGCCCTCCCGCAGTTCGACGGCCTCGGCCAGGCACGCCACGGCCAGGTACTCCGCCCCCAGCTCCTCCAGCTTCCGCGCCACCGGCAGCGCCCCGTGGCCGTAGGCGTTGGCCTTCACCACGCCCAAAAAGGCGCAGCCCCGATCCAGGTTGGAGCGCAGGGCGCGGTAGTTGTGGGCGAGGGCGTCCAGGTCCACCTCCGCCCAGGTCCGCGCTTGGGTGATGTCCATGCTGTCTCTCTCCTTTTGTGTCCGCCCCGGTCAGTCCGGGGCGCTTTGGCTCTGAAAATCCGATACCTGGGCGCCGGCGATCCGCGTCCCGTCGGCGTACAGCTCCCCGGTGAGGGGGGCGTGGGTCTGGGCGTCAAAGGTGACCACCGCCTCCAGTCCCGACCCCGGCGGCCCGTCGCCCTGGCGGTAGGTGACCTCCAGGGTGTTGTCGGTGCGATCCGCCGCCGCGATGTAGCCCCGGGTGACCCGCGCCCAGAGGGCGGGGATGGCCTCCAGGGGGGAGAGTCCGTCCCCGGTGAGCGGGCCGGTCTCCAGGCTGAAGCCGTCGTAGACCAGGCTGGTCTCCCCCTGGGCGATCCGGGCGGTGACCCCCTGGGCGATCTCCGGCTCCACCAGGGTCAGGGTCGCGCCCGTCTCCCTGTCCCAGGCCGCGTCCACCACGCATTCGAAGCTCCGCTCGCCGTACTCGGCGGTGAGCGCCACCTGGCAGGTGACGGCGGTGAACTGGCGGTATTCCTCCTGTATGGCCAGGGCCAGCTCCTCCCCGGTCCGTCCTCCTCTCCCGGCGCAAGCGGCCAGAAAGAGCAGGCTTATCGTCAGTGGAAGCGCCCGAAAGCGTCCCACCTCACACGCCTCCTTGTCAGCTTATCCCCCGGCGGCCTTCATGGCCTGGGGGAGGTATTGGAGCAGGTCTCCGGCGGTCATGGCGTACTCGCCCAGCGCCTCCGCCGCCAGGTCTCCGGCCAGGCCGTGGAGGTAGACGGCGGCGGTGATCGCCGCGGCCGGTTCCAACCCCTGGCCCAGCAGCCCGGCGGTCATCCCGGTGAGCACGTCCCCGGAGCCGCCGGTGGCCATGCCGGGGTTGCCGGTCTGGCTTACATAAATATTTCCGTCCGGGCAGGCCACCAGGGTGCGGTGGCCCTTGAGCACCAGATAGCACCCGTGCGCCTGGGCGAAGGCCGCCGCCTCTTCCGCCCGGTCGGGGCCGAGGGGTCGGCCCAGGAGCCGGGCAAACTCCCCGTCGTGGGGGGTGAGGACGGTGAGCCGCCCCCGGCGGCGGTCCAAGCTATCTATATGCCCGGCCAGGGCGTTTATGCCGTCGGCGTCCAGCACCAGGGGGCACTCCACCCGGCGGGTCAGCCGCCGGGCAAAGGCGAAGGTGGCCGGGCGGTTCCCCAGGCCGGGTCCCAGCGCCACCGCGTCCATCCCCTGGCAGCGCTCCGCCGCCGCCTCAAGCTCGTGCTCGGTGAAACCGGGTCCCTCCCCCAAGGGGTAGGGCATGGCGCACAGGCTCTTGGCGGCGAGGATGGGGTAGATCGTCCCCGGCGCCCCCAGGAACACCAGTCCGGCCCCGGCGCGCAGCGCGCCCTCCGCGGCCAGACAGGGCGCCCCGGTGTAGCCCAGGCTCCCGGCCAGGATGTTCACCCGCCCGTAGTCTCCCTTGTGGCTCTCCCGCGCCCGGCGGGGCAGGGCGGGCAGAGCGATGGGGGTCGGCGTCCGGCTCATGGCTCCCCGCTCCTTTCGTAGGTGCGGAACCAGAAGGGGAGACCGTCGGGGGTTTGGAACGGCCCTTCCGCCTCCGCCAAAGTCCAGTCCGGGTGGGCGTCCAGATCGGGGAAAAAGGTGTCCGCGGCCAGGTCGGCGTCCACATAGGTGACGATGGCCCGGTCGCAGTAGGGCAAAAGCTGGCGATAGACCTCCCCGCCGCCGATGACGAAGCTGTCCGCCGGGGCATAGGCCAGGAGACTGTCCAGATCGCGGAACAGCCGCGCCCCCTCCGGAACATCCGCGAGGGTGCGGGACAGCACCAGGTTTTCCCGCCCCGGCAGGGGCTTGCCGCCGGGGAAGCTCTCCAGCGTCTTGCGCCCCAGGATGACCGGGTGGCCCAGGGTGAGCGCCTTGAACCGGCGCATATCCTCCGGGTTCCGGGCCAGCAGCCGGCCCTCCCGGCCGATCCCCCAGCCCCGTTCCACCGCCACGATGGCTCGCATCTCCCCGCGCCTCCCTTCGCCCGATTTGGGCATGGCTGAAATAGGTAAGGACATTATACCATATCCGCGCCAGCGGTATGGTATAATTTGCCATCCTTTGCGGTTCCGCCCGGAGGGCGGGAGCAAAGGCGGCATCAAGCGGTATAATGTCCGCCCTGCGGACATTATACCACGCCATGTGGCTGGATGCAAAGGAAAAACAAGACAGAGCCGAGGCCACCCAGCCTCGGCTCTGTTCGGTTTGGTGACCCAGCAGGGACTCGAACCCTGGACACCCGCCTTAAAAGGGCGATGCTCTACCAACTGAGCTACTAGGTCGTGGTATAGGGAAGGCCGACAGCCGTGCCGGCCGGAGTTTGTCCTGGCAGGAGTGGGTGGAATCGAACCACCGATCCGGGAGTCAAAGTCCCGTGCCTTAACCGCTTGGCCACACCCCCGTGTGAGAAAATCGGAGGCCGGAGCGGACTGTGTCGCCCCGGCCATCCGCGATTTATGGGGTGGGTAATGGGACTCGAACCCACGATCTTCGGAACCACAATCCGACGCGTTAACCAACTACGCTATACCCACCATATTAGATTTTATCACACCCTGAGAGACCGCCAAGAGAGATACGCCTG
>CANRLZ010000081.1 GCA_947631595.1 uncultured Oscillospiraceae bacterium | reverse complement strand
AGGATGTGCCCATGGTCCCCGCCACCTGCATCAAGGACGGCCACGAGGCCGGGCGGCAGTGCAAGGACTGCGGGGCCATTGAGGGCGGCGCGTTCACGCCCATCAAGGCCACCGGCCAGCACGAGATCGAAAACGGCAAGTGCAAAAACTGCGGCATGATCGCCCATACCGAGCACACCTGGAACAACGGCGAGATCACCAAAGACCCCACCTGCACGGAGAAGGGCGTGAAGACCTTCACCTGCACCGTGGAGAATTGCGGCGCGACCAGGACGGAGGACGTGGCCGCCACCGGCCACCAGTGGGACGAGGTGGAGGCCAAGGATCCCACCTGCACCGAGGCCGGCTGGAAGGCGCATAAGGTCTGCTCCGTCTGCGGCGCCACCGACCCCGCCGACTACGCCCTCCCCGCCAAGGGCCACGACTTCAGCGGCGGCGCGACCGAGTGCAAGAACGGCTGCGGCACCCAGAAGCCCGCGGACAACATGGTGGCCGGCGGCTGGTTTGAGACGCTCTACGCCGAGTTGGACGACGTGAAGGACGCGGACGTCACCGGCGTGAGCTACACCGGCCCCATGAGCGGCTCCCTCCAGGGCGACGACCTGACCTACCTGGTGCGGGACGCCGAGTTGTCCAGCGGCAAGACCGGCGTGCGCATCGACATCCCCGGCCTGCCCGCCGGCGACTACACCCTGGCGGTCACCACCAAGGACAACATCACCTACAACTCCAACACCGTGACCGTTATGCCCTATGACCGCTCCGGCTACGCCCACTACCAGTACACCGACGGCGTGGGCGCCTACCGGGACGACGGCATTTTGAAGGAGAACGCCATCGTCCTCTACGTCACCGACGAGAACAAGAACGACGTCACCGTGGAGTCCATGGACGGCACCACCGTCACCGGCATCGGCAACATCCTCAACTCCACCGGCATGGACAACGGCACCGGCACCAACTCCAAGGGCGGCAAGCCCAACACCAACCAGGACATCCTGCGCAAGCTGGCCGACGACGACACCCCCCTGGTGGTGCGCATCGTGGGCACCGTCAAGGGCGGCGGCGGCCCGGAACCCGGCAACACCCCCATTGAGGGCCTGACCGCCTACAACACCTCCGACTACGGCGGCACCAAGGGCGACAACGGCTTCATGGCCCGTATGTCCGGCGGCAAGAACGTGACCATCGAGGGCATCGGCGCCGACGCCGTCATATACGGCTGGGGCCTCCACTTCATCTGCCAGACCAGCGACTACGCCGCCGGCCGTGGCCGCAGCTTTGAGGCCCGCAACCTGGCCTTCCGCAACGTCCCCGAGGACTGTATCGGCATGGAGGGCCAGCAGGATGGCTCTACCCTTACCGCCCCGGTCCAGCGGGGCTGGGTCCACAACTGCTCCTTCTACGCCCCCACCATCTCCAACCCCGCCGAGAGCGATAAGGACGGCGGCGACGGCGCCTGCGACTTCAAGCGCGGCCAGTACTTCACCATGGACTACTGCTACTACGAGGGCTACCACAAGACCAACCTGGTAGGCTCCAGCGACTCCTCCCTCCAGTACCACATCACCTGGCACCACAACTACTGGAAGAGCTGCGAGTCCCGTGGCCCTCTGGGGCGGCAGGCCAATATGCACATCTACAACTGCCTCTACGAGGGCCAGACCAGCTACGCCATGAACCCCCGGGCTGACTGCTACATCTTCTCCGAGTACAACACCTTCCTCAACTGCAAAAACCCCGTGGAGGTCAAGGCCGGGGCGGTGAAGAGCTACCATGATGTGGTCTCCGGCTTCACCGGCGTCAACGACGCCACCGTGGTCACCGACAAGACCAAAGAGGTGAATACCTCCAACAAGTACGCCAACTTCGACACCAACTCCGATATCTCCTACATCCCCTCCGGGGATTACCTCCTGGACGACGTGAGCACCGCCCGGCAGAACATCATGGCCTACACCGGCCCCATGAAGACCGCAAAGGATATGCTCACCCCCGACGACGTGAACACCTCCCCCGTGGAGGAGGATCGCACCCCCACCGCCCCGGTGGTCCTGCCCTATGACAAGGCGCTGACCAATCAGGTGGTCACCGCGGCCAAGACCAAGCAGGTGGTGGACAACATCGTCTTCTACCTGGGGAAGGTGGCCTCGGACAGCGTCACCCTCGGCGGCTCCGGCGTGGGCGGCCAGAACATCGTCTTCCTGGTGGATCAGGCCGTGGACATCACCATCACCAAGGGTTCGGGCGTCGATCCCGTGCTGATGGACGCCAGCGGCGCGCCCATCCTCACCGGCGGCGGCACCGCCGCCAACTGCCCCGCCGGACTCTACTTCATCCAGCCCGGCACCTATGACCCCAGCAAGGGCGGGAGCTTCAAGGAGGCCAAGATCACCCACCTGACCATCACCGCCGCCGCCCACCCCGAGGCGCCCCACGTCCATAACTGGGACACCGGCAAGGTCACCGTGCCCTCCACCTGCGTCAAGCACGGCACCAAGCTCTACACCTGCTCCGGCTGCGGCGAGACCAAGACCGAGCAGCTGCCCCTGGAGGAGCACGTCTATCAGAACGGCCAGTGCGTGAACTGCGGCCTGCTCCAGGGCACCCTGGAAAACGGCGGCGGCTCCACGCCCGCTGAGCCTGTCCCCGCCACCAACATCACCCTGGATCAGAACTCCCTGGGCCTCGCCCAGGGCGACTCCGCCCGGCTCACCGCCACCGTCACCCCCGCCAACACCACCGACCGGGTGGTCTGGACCTCTGACAACGCCACCGTGGCCGCCGTGGCCCGGAACGGCACCGTCACCGCCAAGGCCCCGGGCAACGCCACCATCACCGCCACAGCCGGCGGCGTGGAGGCCACCTGCGCCGTCATGGTGACCGGCGTCACCACCGAGAGCCACAAATTCACCGCCACCAGCTATCCCAACCAGCCCGAGGACAACCACCCCATCGCCGGCGGCACCAAGGTTGGCGTCTACCAGGGCGACGAGAGCTTCTTCACCGTCACCGGCGAGGGCGCCGTGTGGCGCACCAAGAACAAGACCAGCAACAAGGCCACCGCCTCCCTCCAGATCCCCGCGGCTGAGGCCGGCGCCATCGAGTTCACCGTGCCCGCCGGCTCCACCGCCCGGACGGTGACCGTCAACTTCAGCTCCACCGGCTCGGACAACCACTCCGCCCTGGGCATCAAGGACGCCAAGGACAACCTGGTGAACACCAAGGCCGGGACCCGGATGGCTGTGGTCATGGGCACCGCCGCCACCTCCGCCACCTTCGAGGACCTGCCCGCCGGGACGTACAAGATCGTCGCGCCCAAGGACGTGCAGCCCTCCGACGTGGACGGCGTGGACGAGTTCGACGCCGCCAACACCTCCGACCCCAAGGATCCCAACAAGCGCGGCGCGCGAATCATGAGCATCGACGTGACCGTGGTCACCGTCACCGAGGGTGAGCTGGTGGACGTGGAGAGCGTGACCCTGACGCCCACCGCCCTCGACCTGGAGGTGGGTCAGACCGACACCCTCACCGCCACCGTGCTGCCGGCCAACGCCAGCAACAAGACGGTGACCTGGACCTCCAACAACACCGCCGTGGCCACCGTCTCCGCCGGCACCGTCACCGCCCGCGGCGTGGGCACCGCCACCATCACCGCCCAGGCGGGGAACGATACCGCCACCTGCACCGTCAACGTCACCGCCGCCTCCGGCGAAGAGGTCACCAAGGTGACCAAGATCACCGTCACCGACGCCGGCGGCGACAGCACCGGCACGGTGGACGCCGACCCGGACAACGTGGTGGAAGTGCCTCTCAGCGCCAGCGTGGAGCCGGAAGAGGCGGACAACAAGGCCGTCACCTGGTCCAGCGACAGCGTCGCCAAGGGCGTGACCGTCTCCTCCACCGGCGTGGTCACCGTGGCCTCCGACGCTCAGAGCTGCACCGCCACCATCACCGCCACCGCCAAGGACGGCTCCGGCGTGAAGGGCGCCTACACCCTCACCGTCACCGCCGCCCCCGCCACCACGGACGAACCCGGCGAGACCACGCCGCCCACCACGCCGCCGACTACGACTCCGACCGCGCAGCC
>CANRLZ010000080.1 GCA_947631595.1 uncultured Oscillospiraceae bacterium | reverse complement strand
CCTACACCACCCCCGGGGTGGACACCGCCTCCGCCCTGGTCTCCAAGCCCGGCTACTTCGGCCGCCCCTGGCAGGCCAGCACCGGTGAGAGCGTGTTCTACAACACCGTCATCGAACCCTCTTACAGCGACAACTCCCTCATCCTCCCGGAGGGCTGGTTCGACTCCCTCAGCGGCAAATCCCCCCTGTGCGGCGAGTACGGCACGGTGGAGGCTGTGCCCGGGCTGGATAACTCCGCCGGGCGCGTCACCTGGGCACAGCAGTTCGCCACCCCCACCCTCACCGACGGCACCCCCATCACCGTGGCCTCCTTCCTGGGCGACTGGGACGCCTTCGCCGGGAAGAACATGGAGATCTCCCACCACACCCTGGGCGAGGCCGCCAAGGGCGCCCGCACCGCCACCGTGGACGGCAAGAGCGTGAGCCTGCCCACCCTCACCATGGACGGCCAGGAGTATATCTGGATCCGGGACGCCGCCACCGCGCTGAACGGCACCTCCAAGCAGTTCAACGTCACCTGGAATAACGGCGTGGCCATCACCACCGGCCAGGGCTATGTGCCCTCCGGCCCGGCCGACACCTCCAAGCTCACCGCCGGCACGGTGTACACCCACACCCCCTTTGCCACCACCGTGAACGGCTCCCTGGCCCAGCTCAAGGCCGTGTTCTTCACCGACTCCGCCAAGGGCGGCTACACCTTCTACCGCCTGGCCGACCTGGCCTCCGCCCTGGGCGTCACCCTGAAGTAAACGCAGAGTACCCCACCCGCGCCGCCGCGCGGCCCGCCTTTGGGCCGCGCGGCGGTCTTGTTTTCCCCCAGGTGAATTTTGGCTGTGGAAAATGCGAAAAACCCCTTGGAAAAAACGCGGGGGCATGATATAATCTATCCATCCTTGTACGAACCAATTTTCAACAAGCAGGAGGTAACAGAGATGAAGAAACTGACCCAGCGGATCCTCTCCGTCCTGTGCCTGGCCGCCCTGATCATGGGGATCATGCTCCCCGTGGGCGCCCTGGCCGCGGAGCCGGAGCACACCCTTTGGCTGGTGGGTGACTCCACCGTATGCGACTACACCGGAAAGGATCTGACCTACTACTGGCCCCGGAATGGCTACGGCATGCAGATCGGCCAGTATCTGGACGACACCTACAAGGTGAACAACCTGGCCATCTCCGGCGACAGCTCTTTGAACTTCCTCGACGAGACCAACTATCAGACTCTGATGGACGGCATGAAGGAGGGCGACGCGCTCCTCATCGGCTTCGGCCACAACGACGAGAAGATCGAGGACCCCGCCCGCTACACCTCCGGCAACGGCGACTGGCAGACCGAGGGTTCCTTCGCCAAGAACCTGTGGGACAACTACGTGTCTCCCGCGCAGGCCAAGGGCGTTGAGGTCGTCCTCTGCACCCCCATCGTCCGCCGCTCCACCAGCGCCACCATCACCGGCAACAGCGCCCACGTCACCGCCAACGGGGACTATCCCCAGGCCATCCGTGACCTGGGCGCGGCCAAGAACGTGGCCGTGGCGGACCTGACCGCCAAGACCAAGGCCCTCTACGAGGAGCAGGGTCCGGACAAGACCCTCCTCTACCACGCCGAGAGCGCCAAGGACGTGCCGGACAACACCCACCTGAACGTCTACGGCGCCCAGGTGGTCGCCCAGCTCCTGGCCCAGGAACTCAAGGCCAACACCTCCCTGGCCCTGTCCGCCCACGTGGACCCCGACAAGTTCACCCCCAACCAGGCGGACGTCACCATCGGCCCGGAGTACCAGGAGCCTGGTGACTACGCGCCTCCCACCGCGGAGAGCGTGCTGGGCACGCCCTACACCTGCACCAACCCCGACGGCGCCACCCTCACCTTCAAGCCCACCGGCTTTGGCCCCCTGGGCGGCACCCCCGTGGCCGGCTCCGCCAACTGGATCCTGGAGAAGGACGGGGACGGCAATATGCACATGGCCGTCGCCGGCAACAAGGGTAAGATCACCAGCAAGGCCGACGGCATCATCATGTACTACTTCGCCGTTCCCGCCGGCAAGCAGTTCTCCCTCACCGCCACCGCCACCCTGAACAAATTTGACACCAACTCCCAGGTGGCCTTTGGCCTGATGGCCCGGGACGAGCTGCTCATCGACGCGCGGGATTGCTACCCCGACGGCTCTTACCCCAACTACGTCGCCGCCGGCACCCTGGGCGATGGCAGCACCAACTGCTTCTACCGCAAGGACGGCGCCCTGACCAAGACCTCCCCGCTGACCACCCCCCTGGCCGCCGGGAACGAGTATACGCTGAACATCACCAGCAACTCCGACGGCTACACCTGCACCTTTGGCGACGAGACTCCCCAGAGCAACGGCTTTGACTTCTCCCTGCTGAACATCGACACCCAGTATGTCTACGTGGGTATGTTCGCCGCCCGGAACGTGGACGTGACCTTCCACGATATCTCCCTGGAGGTGGAGGGCGGTATCCCCGAAGAGCCCTCCACGCCTCCCACCGAGGAACCCTCCACGCAACCCAGCGACGAACCCTCCGCGCCTTCCACCGACGAACCCACCACGCCCCCCGTGGTGGAGATCGACGGCATGAAGGCCGGCGGCGGCCTGGAGACCCTGTTCGCCGAGCTGGCCGGTCTGAAGGATGCGGACGTCACCGCCGTGAAGTACACCGGCGCCATGACCGGCGAGCTGACCGGCGACGACTTCACCTACCTGGTGCGTGACGCCGAGGGCGGCGTTCGCATCGACATCCCCGGCCTGAAGGCCGGCACCTATGACCTCACCGTTACCGTGGGCGGCAAGGACTACACCGCCACCGGCATCGAGGTCCAGGCCCACGACCGCTCCGGCTTTGCTCACCAGACCGTGGCCGACGACAGCTCCTGCACCCCCTACACCGAGGGCGTGGGCGCCTACAACGACGACGGCACCCTGAAGGACAACGCCATCGTCCTCTACGTCACCGATGAGAACAAGGAGACCGTCACCCTCTCCTCCAAGGACGAGAACCGCTCCATGACGGTCACCGGCATCGGCAACATCCTCAACAGCGACAACTCCAAGGTCAACCTCTTCCTGCTGCGGGCCATCGCCCTGTTTGACAAGCGGCCTCTGGATGTCCGCTTCGTGGGCACCGTGACCAAGCCCCAGGGCGTGTCTGCCTTCAAGATGGGCAGCTCCAACGGCAGCATGGCCTATATGCTCAGCGGCGCCAACATCACCCTGGAGGGCATCGGCACCGACGCCACCATCGACGGCTGGGGCTTCAGCTTTGGCGCGGATAAGAACGACGCTAAGGAGGGCCTTGCTAAGAACTTTGAGGTCCGCAACCTGGCGTTCCGCAACGTCCCCGAGGACTGCGTGGAGGTCACCGGCCGGGGCAGCAGCACCATCGAGGTGCCCGTGACCCACGCCTGGGTTCACAACTGCGCTTTCTACGTCCCCCACATCGAGAACCCCGCCGAGGCGGACAAGGCCGAGGGCGACGGCTCCCTGGACTTCAAGTGGGGCCTGTATATGACCTCCAGCTACAACTACTTTGAGAAGAACCACAAGACCAGCCTGGTGGGCGGCGCGGACAACAATCCCCAGTACCACATCACCTGGCACCACAACCATTGGAATGGCGTGAACTCCCGCGCCCCCCTGGCCCGTCAGGCGGATATGCACATCTACAACAACTACTATGAGGGCCAGACCGGCTACTGCATGAGCCTGCGCGCCAGCTGCTACATCTTCTCCGAGGCCAACACCTTCCTCAACTGCAAGGACACCATGATCGACGAGGGCACCCACGGCGTGTGCAAGAGCTACAACGACGTGTTCACCAACTGCACCGGCAGGAAGAACTGCACGGTAGTCACCGACAAGAGCCAGAAGGTGGAGGATCCCCAAAACACCAACAAGTTCGCCAACTTCGACACCGCCGCGGGCAGCTACGTGGCGAAGGGCGAGTACAAGCTGGACACCGCCGCGGACGCGCTGAAGAACATCGAGACTTACGGCGGCCTGCTCCACATCGCCGCCACCGTGCCCTTCGCCACCGAGGGCGGCGATGAGCCTACCCCGCCGCCCAGCGAGCAGCCCTCTGAGCAGCCCAGTGAGCAGCCCGGCGAGCCCACCGCCACCATCAACGGCAAGACC
>CANRLZ010000079.1 GCA_947631595.1 uncultured Oscillospiraceae bacterium | reverse complement strand
GCAGGAGGCGGGTGAGGATGCCCACCACTGTGAGGCGCTCCACCGCCCGGTCGGCGGTGAGGGGGATCTGGGCGATCTCCACGCCGTCCACGCTGACCCGCAGGTGCCCCAACGTCTGTCCGGCCTCCACAGGCGCCTGGACCACCTGGGGCAGGTCCAGGGTGGTGGAGATCTTGGCGGCCTGGGTCTTCTCCAGGAGGACCTTGGCGCCGTCGCCCAGGACGGGCTGCACCGTCTCATACTCTCCCAGCTCCACATTCACCGGCGGAATGGCCTGGTCGGCGTAGACGTTCACCAGGGCGTAGTTGGCAAAGCCGAAGTTCAGCAGGGTCTTGGCCGCCTCGAAGCGGTCGGTGGAGGTGGGGGAGTTCATGGTCACGGCGATAAGCTCCATCCCATCCCGCTCCGCCGTGGCGGAGAGGCAGTAGTGGGCCGAGGAGGTGAAGCCGGTCTTCAGCCCGGTGGCGCCGTCGTAGAAGCGGATGAGCTTGTTGGTGTTGCTCAGCTGGAACGCGCCGTCCCGGAGGGAGTCCATCCAGATGGTGGAAAATTCCCGGACCTCCGGGTGATTTAGGATGAGCTGCCGGGACATGAGGGCGATGTCGTAGGCGCTGGTGACGTGCCCGGCGGCGGGCAGGCCGGTGGCGTTGAGGAAGTTGGTGTCCGCCATACCAAGCTCCCCGGCCCGCTGGTTCATCCGCTGGACAAAGGCGTCCTCGCTGCCGGCCACCGCCTCGGCCAGGGCCACGGCGCAGTCGTTGGCGGAGACCACGGCCAGGGCCTTGAACATATCCCGCACCGTCATCTGCTCGTTTTCTTTCAGCCAGATCTGGCTGCCGCCCATGCTCACGGCGTGGGCGGAGGCGGTGACCGGCTGTTCCCAGGTCAGCACGCCGTCGTCAATGGCCTCCAGCACCAGCAGCATGGTCATCACCTTGGTGACGCTGGCCGGTTCCAGGCGGTCGTGGGCGTTTAGCTCGTATAGGATCGCCCCTGTCTCCTTCTCCATCAGCACCGCCGAACCGGCCTGGAACGGGCCGGGGCCGCCGGTGACGGCCTGGGCGGGGGTGAGGGCCAGGAGGAGGCATAGGGTCAACGCAACGGTTCGTTTCATAGAAAACCTCTCTTTTCCGCGTAAGCGCGAGTTCTCTGCCCAAAGGATGTGACATTTCGCGGGGGAATATGCTTTGGTCCTCCAGGCAGAATTGGGAAAATTTCGCGGGCGCGGCGGGAGAGGGATATTTTTCCGTGGCGGGCCATAGGGTGGAGAGGGCGAAAGGGGGCGGGGCAAATGGCGCGGGCGGTGGTATGCGCGGCGATCTGTCCGCTGCGGGACGCGCCCCGGCGGGACGCTGTGCAGGTGGACGAGGCGCTCCACGGCTGGGAGGTGGAGGCGCTGGAGGCGGCCGGCCCCACGTGGCGGCGGGTGCGCACAGACTACCGCTATGAGGGCTGGGCGGAGGTCTCCCATCTGATGCCGGACGTGGAACGAACCCGGCGGTGGGCGGCCCTGCCCAAGCGGGTGGTCTGCCGTAAGACCTGCGCCGACGTGCTGGCCGGGCCGGACGTCCGCGCCCCGCGCCTTTGCACTCTGCCCCTGGGGGCGGTGGCGGCGGCGGGGAGGACGGAGGCGGACTGGGCAGAGGCGGAGCTGGCGGACGGCCGCCGGGGGTTTGTCCGGGCCGCCCTCCTGGGCCGCTGGCCGCCGGAAGACCCCGCCGCGCTGCCCCCGGAGACCCTGCGCCGCCGCCTGGTGGACGCCGCCTGGGCCTATTGGGGCAGCCCGTACCGCTGGGGCGGCAAGACCCCCTGGGGGGTGGACTGCTCCGGGCTGGTGTTTATGGCCTATTGGCTCAACGGCCTTGTGGTCTGGCGGGACGCCCGGCTCAAGCCCGGGTTTGGCCTGGTGGAGATCCCGCGTGGGGAGCTTGCGCCGGGGGACGCGCTCTACTTCCCCGGCCACGTTGCCCTCTATCTGGGCGGCGGGTGCTACCTCCACGCCACCGGCCGCGCCGGGCAGGACGGGGTGGCGGTGAACGCCCTGGACCCCGGCGACCCCCTCTACCGCCCCGACCTGGCCCAGTCCCTGACCCAGGTGGGCAGCTACCGGGGCTTTCACGGCGGATAGACCAAGGGCCGCCTCCCGTCCGGGAGGCGGCCCTTTGAGACTGTCAAAGAAGCGGTCGGACCGCTTCTTTGACATTTTTTGCGGCCCGCTGCAGCGCACTCCCCGGCCGCCGCGAGGGCGGCCGACTCGCACGTTTGCGGGCCGAGATGTATTTTTTCCGACGTACACGCCGCCGGAAAAAATTTCCTATGAGTCTTTCGCGCCTAGCGGCGCGAAACTCTGCGAGGCTTTTTTGACAAGCTGGAAGGGCCGCCTCCCAGGACGGGAGGCGGCCCTTTTGGCGTCTCAGGGTTTACTTGGCGGGCTGGCTCATGACGAAGAGGTTGCCGTCGGCGACGAAGTTCTCCACGCTGTACAGCACCAGCACCTGGTCGATGCCGTTGTCCTTCACATACTGGGCGGTGGCGGTCTTGTAGTACCGGGGGTCTACCAGGTGGATCTCCGAGAAGTGGTAGGTCAGATAGGGCGCCAGGGAGTCGGCGAAGGAATCCCGGACCAGGAGCAGCTTGGGGGCGTCGGCGCCGACCACGTTGGAGCGGAGAATGGTCAGGGGCTTGTTCCCCCCCAGGAAGGCGGAGTACTTGTCCTTCTCCGCCAGCTTGCCGGTGTCGTAGAGCCGGCCGGGGGTGGGGTCGGCGTCAAAGTAGTTGGTGACGGAGGCCGCCTCCTGGGGCACGTAGAAGTAGATGGTGTCCGGGGCGATCCACCGCACCCCGGAGGTGGAGAAGGTGGTGCCGTAGAACTCCGTGGAGGCCACGGTGGGGGTGAACTCGCTCAGCGCCTTGGGCTCCATGCCCATACCCCGCACCAGCTCGGCGTAGGCGTAGTAGGCGCCCAGGGTGGTCCAGTGGTGGTCGGTGCGGTAGTAGATGGGTTCGTCTTTGTGGGCGGTGAGGGCGGTGTTCACGTCGATCCAATGGGCGGCGGTCCGGCTGCCGCGGGAGAGGTAGACGCTCTCATCCCCGTTGGGCGCGCCCTCCGGGAGCAGGTCGGCCCAAACCGAGGACTTGCCGGGGATGAGGGAGAAGTACACCGGCTTGTCGGTGAGGGTGGTGAGGGCGTCCACATAGCCGAAGTTGTTCTCGCACCGGCGGACGGCCCGGTCGTCGGCGGGGGGGTCGAAGCGGGAGATGAGGGTGTGCTGGTCGCAGAGGTAGACCCCGTTGTTCTCCCGCTTGCCGGAGGCGTACTCCGCCCCCGCCTTCAGGGCGATCCACTGATCCCGGAGGACGAACTGGTCGGTGACGTAGCTCTCAAAGTCCTCCATAAACTCCCCGTTGAGCAGATTGCCCTCCGCCCGGATGGGCAGGAGGCTGGTGAGCTTCCCCGGCCGGAGGGTGGGCGCCTGGGAGAGCATGCGGTTCTCCATGGGGGAGAACGCCTTGTCCGGGGTCACGGCGTTGGCCACGAAAAAGGTGCCCAGGACGGCGCAAAAGAGCGCGGTGATGAAAATGGCGTATTTCTTCGACATGGCGCGACCCTCCTTAAAAGCGGAAGTACAAAAAGGGGTTGTAGGTGGCGTCCACCAGGTAGGCGGTACACAGGATCAGACCTGCCAGCAGGCCGGCGGGGAGGAGGACCTGCCGCGTCCGCTCCTTGGCCCTGTTCCAGAGGGCCGCCCCCAGCGGCGTGGCGGCCACCGCCGAGACGACCATCAGCGGCAGATAGGAGCGCAGATGGTAGAGGGCGGTGGCGCCGACGAGGCCGGCGGGGGCGCGGCCAAACATGGCCGCCAGGTAGCCGGGCAGGAGGGACATATCCTCGATGGCAAACAGCGCCCACCCCACCACCGCCACCAGCAGGGCGTAGAGGTGGCATACAAGGCCCGGCAGCCGCTCCAGCGCCTTGCCCCACACCAGCTTTTCCAGGGTGAGGAAGACGAAGTAGTAGAGGCCCCAGAGCAGGAAATTCCAGCTTGCCCCGTGCCAGATGCCGGTGCAGGCCCACACCACCAGGAGGTTGAACACCAGCCGGGGCTTGCTCACCCGGCTGCCCCCCAGGGGGAAGTAGACGTACTCCCGGAACCAGGAGCT
>CANRLZ010000078.1 GCA_947631595.1 uncultured Oscillospiraceae bacterium | reverse complement strand
CCGCCGAGTTCGGCGACCTGACCTTCCTGGCCGCCGCGGACAGCGACCGGTTCTACACCGAGAACGAGGCCCTGGCCGACTACCGCGTGGACGTGAAGTACAACGGCCTGGACTTCGGCGACGGCTACGTCACCGCCGGCGCCGCCTACTGCAACGGCACCGGCAGCGCCACCAAGCGCACCCTGACGGTGAAGAACGTCAAGGCCGGTGACACCCTGGTGTTCTACGTGGGCGCCAACAACGGCACCGACATGACCTTCTCCCTCAACGGCGGCGACGCGGTCACCGCCAAGGCCGCCGGGGAGAAGCTGGCCTTCGTGGTCACCGAGGACGGGGACTACACCCTGGCCCAGACCGGCGGCGGCAAGCCCGTCTACTACCGGGTGGCGCGCATCCCCGCCGTGGCCGTCTCCGGCAAGATCACCCTGCCCGCGGACTTCCCCGCGGATCAGCCCTTCTCCCTGAAGTTCACCAACCAGGACACCAAGGCGGTGACCGAGGTGGAGCTGGCCGCCGGGGCCACCACCTATGAGACCGCCCTGGCCCCGGGCTACACCTACGGCATCGCCCTGTCCGGCGTGGGCGGCTTCGGCCCCACCACCGGGGCGAGCGGCACCAAGTACGTCACCCCGGCGGAGGCCAACGTCCTGGCCGGGCAGACCCATGATATCACCCTGGAGGCGAAATCCACCTATACTTACTCCGGTACCATCACCGGCTTTGACAGCGGCTACGACCTGTCCAAGCTGGCCGTGTCCATGGTGCCCGACGCCGACTCCGCCGACCAGGGTTCCGAGCCGGTGGGGCTGACCCTGACCGGCATGGACTTCACCGCCACCCTGGAGCCGGGCGTGAACTACACCGTCTCCCTCGCCGGTGTGGACGACTACCAGGTCAAGGCCCCGGAGGCCGTGACCTCCGAGGGCGCCGCCCTCACCGGCCAGACCATCCAGGTGGAGCGCAAGCCCGTCCAGGCCGTCTCCGGCAAGCTGGTGGTCCTGGACGAGGATGACCAGTTCGCGCCCCTCTATGCGGACAGCACCTACGCCGCCCTGGACGCGGCGGTGACCGACCTCACCTTCGCCCACCTGGCGTGGAACGAGGGCAGCAGCGCCTATGAGGAGGACGGCTACAACTACCCCGCCGCCGTCTCCGGCGGCGGCTACACCGCCAACCTCCGCGCCGGGGCGTACCTGGCCAAGGCCACCGTGGACGGCTACGCCACCCAGACCCATGTGGTGGTGGGCGACGCCGCCGTGGAGAAGGACCTCCTGTTCGTCTCCACCGCCAAGGCGGCCACCGCCGACTACGCCGCCGACGTGTACGTGGGCGACGAGGCCCAGACCCCCAACTTCAAGACGGTCACCGGCGCGCTGGCGTACATCTCCCGCATGACCCGTACCGACGACCAGCGGGTCACCGTCCACATCGCCCCGGGCACCTACCGGGAGCAGATCGCGGTGGAGACCCCCAACGTCACCTTCGTGAACGCCGACCCCAGCAAGGACGTGACCCTCACCTGGTACTACGGCATCGGCTACACCTATTACAGCGCCACCGGCGTCTCCGGCACCGAGAGCTGGTACGACCCCCAGCTGGCCTTTGACCGCTTCACCAAGCCCACCATGGACGTAGCCCGTTGGGGCGCCACCGTCCGGGTGCGCGCCGCCGGGTTCCGGGCGGAGGGCATCACCTTTGAAAACTCCTTCAACCGCTACCTCACCGACGAGGAGCTGGCCGACGGGGTGGAGCTGGCCGGTACCCAGAGCATCAGCGCCAAGCGCGAGTACGGCCTGGACGTGACCAGCAAGGCCGCCACCGAGCGGGCTGCCGCCATCTGGGTGGACACCAACAGCGGCCGGGGGGACAAGACCGAGTTCAAGGACTGCCGCTTCTACTCCAGCCAGGACACCTTCGGCACCGGCAAGCGGATGTACCTCAAGGACTGCTACCTGGAGGGCATGACCGACTTCATCTGCGGCCCCGGCGACGTGGTGTTTGACACCTGCGTCCTCAACTGGAAGGGCTACTCCGACTCCGCCACGGGCGGCTACCTCACCGCCCCCCAGACCGCCGAGAGCGAGAAGGGCTACCTCTTCCGCAACTGCTATGTCACCGGCGACTCCGCCGGACAGGTGGCCGCCGGTGCCTTTGGCCGCCCCTGGGGCGGGGCCAACGCCGCCGCGCTCTTTGTGAACACCAAGCTGGCCTCTGCCGACCTCATCACCGCCGCCGGCTGGGCCGAGATGGACGGCAAAAAGCCGGCGGACGCCAAGTTCGGCGAGTATAACACCACCCTGGCCGACGGCGCCGCCGTGGACACCACCGGCCGCGTGATCGCGCCTCTCGCCGAGGCCCCCGCCGCCGCGCCGGAGGACTACTTCGGCGACTGGACCCCCGCCTACTACACCGCCGAGGCGGACGGCGTGGCCCTGGCCGCCGCGCCCACCATCGCCGACAACGGCGACATCAACCTGCCCCGTCCGGGCCACACCCTGACGGTGTCCTACACCCTCACCCCGGAGGCCAACAACGCCAACGACGACTCCCTCATCCAGTGGTACCGCGTGGCGGACGGCGCGGAGACCCTGGTGAAGACCTCCGCCGCCTCCGCCGAGAAGACCTACCAGATCCAGACCGAGGACGTGGGGGCCCGGATCAAGGTCACCGTCACCCCGCGGACCATCGGCGGCCAGACCGGCGCGGCCATGAGCGCCACCGTGGCCGAGACGGTCAAGGAGGGCTATGAGGATCCCAGCGGCAAGGTGGACCCCGAGCTGGGCGACGGCGTGAACATCTTCCTGGCCGGCGACTCCACCGTGAAGGACTACTCCGCCGCCGGGATGTACATGAGTGGCAAGCCCGCCAACGAGGGCTCCTGGGGCGAGTTCCTCCAGGGCTTCTTCAACAGCGACCTGGTCACCGTGGTGAACTACGCCAACGGCGGCCGGTCCTCCCGGACCTTCATCAACGACGGCAACCTGGACAGCATCGGCGCCTCCATCAAGGAGGGCGACTACCTCTTCATCCAGTTCGGCCACAACGACTGCTACGAGGGCGACGACCGGGGCGTGCTCCTGGGCGAGCCGGACGCCAACGGCGTCTACCCCTCCACCCCCGGCGAGAAGGGCGCGGACGGCCTCTACCCCGCCAAGTCCGGCACCTATAAGTGGTATCTTCAGCAGTACATCGACGTGGCGCTGGACCACGGGGCGACCCCGGTGCTCATGACCCCTGTGTCCCGCATGAACTACGGCGGGGACGGGAAGATCACCCCCCACCACGACGCGGACAGCAACCCCAACAAGTCCAACACCTACTGCGCCGCCGTGGTGCAGCTGTATAAAGAGAACGTGGCCGCGGGGAAGAACGTGGTCTTCATGGACAACTTCACCGTCACAAAGGACCTCTTCGAGGTCGCCTACCAGGCCGGGGGCAGCGACAGCTACGGCAAGCAGATCATGGGCGAGGGTGAGAAGACCCACAACAACAAGCTGGGCGGCTTCATTGAGGCCGCGATGGTGGCCGTCGGGGTGCAGAACGCCGGGCTGACCATCTCCAAGGCGGTCCAAGCGCCCGCCCAGGTGCGCGGCGCCACCACCGACAACACCACCGTCTTCTCCGTGGACGGCAAGGGCGCCCTCACCGCCTTTGACATCACCACCGGCTACGCCCAGCACGCCCCCTACTGGGAGGGCCTGGGCCAGCAGATGCTCAACGCCATCGCCGCCAAGGCCGAGGAGCTGAACCAGGGCGGCGGCGAACCCACTCCGCCCCCCACCGACGAACCCACTACGCCTCCCAGCGCAGAACCCAGCGAGGCGCCCTCTGAGCAGCCGTCTGAGCAGCCCAGCACGCAGCCCACTGAACCCACCGCCACCATCAACGGCAAGACCGAGATGAGCCGCGGCTCCACCCAGGTCCTCACCGTCACCGTGACCAACGGCGAGAAGGACGGCGTGTACTGGACCTCCAGCGACACCTCCGTCCTCACCGTGGAGCAGACCGGTAAGGTCACCGCCGTGAAGGCCGGCACCGCCACCGTGACCGCCGCGGTCACCCTGAAGGACGGCACCGTCCTCACCGCTACCATCGACATCACCGTTAAGGCCGGCGTGGCCGGCGGCACCGGCACCGGCGGCACCGGCGGCGGCAGCACCGGCGGCACCGGCAGTACCGGCAACGGCAATGGCACCACCGGCGGCAATACCGGCGCCACGACCACCCCCACCACCTTCGCCGACGTGCCGGCCACCGGCTGGTTCGCCGCGGCGGTGGAGACGGTGGCGGAGAAGGGCCTGATGAAGGGCGTGGGCAACGGCGTCTTCGCCCCCGAGGCCAGCATGACACGGGCCATGCTCATGACCGTCCTGGCCCGTCTGGACGGCCAGGAGACGGACGGCGGCGCGGCCTGGTACTCCAAGGGCATGGACTGGGCGATGGCCCAGGGCATCTCCGACGGCACCATGCCGGAGGCCAGCATCACCCGGGAGCAGATGGCCGCCATGCTCTACCGCTACGCCGGTTCCCCCGCGGTGGACGCGGCCATGGGGATGGCCGGGTTTGCCGATGTGGACGCCGTCTCCGACTGGGCCAACGACGCCGTGCGCTGGGCGGTCCAGCAGGGCCTGCTCACCGGCAAGGACGGCGCCCGCCTGGATCCCCAGGGCACCGCCACCCGCGCCGAGGTGGCCGCTATCCTGGCCCGGTTCATCGAGAAGCGCTGAGCCGTCGCGAACAGGCGAAGCGTGACAGCGCGCGGAACGCAGCCACCCCAAAACAGCAACAGGAGGGGCCGTCCGGC
>CANRLZ010000077.1 GCA_947631595.1 uncultured Oscillospiraceae bacterium | reverse complement strand
CGGGGTCGATGGTGACGGTGACGGTGCCGGTGGAGGGCTGGGGGGCGTCAGGGTCCAGGGAGACCACCCGGTAGGTGACGTACAGGGTGTGGATCATCTCCTGCCCGGCGGGGCTGGCGGCGAAGGCGGTGAGGCTGAGGGCCAGCAGGCAGGCCGCGGCGATGAGGGCGGCGCGGACGGGGTGGGCCAGGCGGCGCCTGGGCTGTTTTTCTGTCATAGCGATCATCTCCTCTAATTTGTCCCGGCCCAGACCCAGCTGGGCGCAGGCGTTTTGATAGCGGCGGGGGTCAAACATCTCGCGTCTCCTCCTTTTCCTTGTCCAGGGCGCGCTTGAGCAGTTGGCGGGCACGTTGGAGCCAGGTCTGTACGGTGGACTCCTTGGCGTGGAGAGCCTGGGCCACCTCCCGGACGGAACACTCCTCGTAGTAGTAGAGGTATACGCACATCCGGTACTTGGGGGGCAGGGCCATCACCGCGGAGAGCACGTCGCTGTGATCCTCGGGGGGCGTGACCGGGCCGTCGAAGTCCTCCAGGGGGAGGGTATGGCCCCGCCACGGGGAGCGCAGGAGCTTGCGGCAGTCGTTGACGGTGACCCGCAGGAGCCAGTGCTTGGCGTGGTCGTCGCCGGCGAAGGGCTTGTCGGCGCGGTAGAGCTTGAGCAGGACGCCCTGGACTACGTCCTCGGCGTCCATGCGGTTGCCCAGGGCGTGGTATGCCACCCGGAACACCGTGTCGCCGTAGGCTCTGGCCAGGCGTTCAAAGGTATCGTCGGTCATGGGGACCCCCCTTGCGGGTTTGAGGTGTGGAAAGTACTTTCTACCTGGGAATATCCGGCGGGGGCGGAAAATATCCCACGCCCCCGCAAATTTTATCCTACCACGCCCCGCCCCTTTTCCGCAAGGCGGCCTTGCGTTTGCCGGGGAGATGGGCTACAATGGAGAGTGGAACGAAACCGGGGCGGAGATCGTCTGAACCGGGCAAGACCTTTGGAAAAGAGGGGCGACGATGAAAAAATTACTGGCGCTTGTCTTGGCCGCGGGGCTGATGGTCACCTCCGCCCTGGCCCTGACCCCGGAGGAGCTGGGGAACATCCTCCGCCAGGAGTACGCCGGGGAGATCCCGGCGCAGGTCTGGCAGGAGGACACGGTGGAGGGGATGCTGGACGCCCTGGGCGACCCCTTCAGCGCCTACTACACCCCCCAGGAGTACGCGGAATTTTTGAGCGAGGTCAACGGCCAGAGCGGCCAGTCCGCCGCCAATACCTACCGCCTGGACAAGGGCGCCGGCTGGGCCGCGCTGAACACCTTCGGCCAGGGGGAGACCCTGGCGAAATGGGTGGGGGAGAACAACAACGTCACCCATTGGGTCCTGGATCTGCGGGGCAACTCCGGCGGGGAACTCCACGCGGCGGTGGACGACATGGGCCTGTTCGTAGGCGGCGGGAACCTGGTCTACCTCCGGGACAAGGACGGCAAGCTCTACGCCGGGAAGTATGAGGACGCCGCGTCCGGCGCCATCCTCCGCCCGGCCATTGTCCTGGTGGGCGGGCGCACCGCCTCCGCCGGGGAGCTGTTCGCCGCCACCCTCCGGGACCGGCAGATGGGCCTTCTCATCGGCCGGCGCACCTACGGCAAGGGGGTGGCCCAGTCCGCCTTTGACGCCCAGGACGCGACTTACGGCGCCGCCTTCTCCGACGGCTCCGCCCTGGTGCTCACCACCGACCTGGCCTTTTCCGAGGCGCGCATCTCCAACAACATCATCGGCGTTCTGCCCCACCTGATGGTGGAGCCGGGGCAGGAGGAAGCCGTGGCCGCGCTGCTCACCGCCCAAGCCCCCGACGGCGGCTCCGCCAACTGGCTGCGCCTGAGCATGGCCCGGTGGCGCTGGTATGTGGACCTCGCCAAGGCGGACAAGGCCGCCCTTCGGGCGCTCCTGGAGGCCCTGCCGCCCCAGACCCAGATCTACCTGGGCACGGGCGGAGACGGGTGGAGCGCCACCACCGCCCAGGCGGTGGCCCAGGCCCAGGGACTCACCGGCTACACCCCCCGCGTCTTCCCCGATGTGTCCGCCTCTCCCTACGCCGACGCCATCAACGCCCTGAAGACCTACGACATCCTAAAGGGCGACGAGAAGGGGAACTTTGACCCCGCCCAGAGCCTGGACCGCGCCTCCCTGTGCGCCCTGCTGGCCCAGGCCATGGACTACCCAAAGTCCTCCGCCGCCCCCGCCTTTGCGGACACCCCCGCCGGGGCCTGGTACACCCCCTACGTCACCACCCTCAGCGCCCTGGGGATCGTCAACGGCTACGACGATGGCCTGTTCCACCCCGACGACCCCATCCCCCACCAGCAGTTCATGACCATCCTCTCCCGGATCGCGGCCAACATCAACCACACCAGTTGGGGCGCCCTGTCCGCCGGGCCGGACGAGGCGGCGTTGAGCGGCGGGAACTACGCCGCCTACGATAGCTGGGCGGTGCCCGGCGCGTGGCTGCTGGACGGCGCCTGGCACGCCGCGGCCAAGGACATCGACCCCAGGGGCGTGACCACCCGGGAGGAAGCTGCCTATGACCTGTGGAGCATGCTGAACCTCATGGGCCTCATCCTCAACTGACGGGAGGCGGGGAGCATGGAATACCGCCCAGACCGCAGCGGCGCGCCCATCTCCCAGCTGGGCTACGGGTGTATGCGCTTTACCAAGCAGGGGACTTCCATCGACCTGGAAAAGGCCAGGCGCGAGGTGCTCCTGGCCGTGGAGCAGGGGGTCAACTACTTTGACACCGCCTACATCTACCCCGGCAGCGAGGTCTGCCTGGGCCGCATTCTGGAGGAGGCCGGGTGCCGGGACAAGGTGAACATCGCCACCAAGCTGCCCCAGTACATCCTGCGCTCCGCCGCGGCCATCGAGAAGACCTTCCGCGAGGAGCTGGAGCGCCTGCGCACCGACCACATCGACTACTACCTCATGCACATGTTCACCGACTACGCCGAGTGGGAGCGGCTCCAGGGCCTGGGCGTCGAGGACTGGATCGCCCGGAAAAAGGCGGCGGGGGCCATCCGCAACATCGGCTTTTCCTACCACGGGGAGACGGAGATGTTCCTGAAAATTCTGGACGCCTACGACTGGGACTTCTGCCAGATCCAGTACAACTACCTGGACGAGTTCTCCCAGGCGGGTCGCCGTGGACTTCAGGCCGCCGCGGCCAAGGGCCTGCCCGTCATCATCATGGAACCCCTCCGGGGCGGCAAGCTGGTGGAGCTGCCGCCCCAGGCCAGGGAGCTTCTGTCCGCCCAGGGCCAGGGCCGCACCGCCGCCGAGCTGGGCCTGCGGTGGCTGTGGGATCAGCCGGAGGTGACCTGCGTGCTCTCCGGGATGAACTCGGAGGCGATGGTGCGGGAGAACATCCGGGTGGCCTCGGAGGCCCAGCCGGGGTGCGTGACCCAGGAGGATCGGGCGCTGGTGGAGCAGATCCGGGCCATCATCCGCGCCAGGGAGAAGGTGGGCTGTACCGGCTGCCGGTACTGTATGCCCTGCCCGGCGGGGGTGGACATCCCCGGCTACTTCCACTATTACAACCTCCTGTCCATGGAGGGGAAAAAGTCCGCCGCCCGCTTCGAGTTCGCCCGGAATATGGGACTGCGGAAGGAACCCGTGTTCGCCTCCCAGTGCGTGGGCTGCGGCAAGTGCGAGAGCCACTGCCCCCAGGGCCTCCCCATCCGCCAAAAGCTCCGGGAGGCCGACCGCGCCCTGCGCCCCCTGCCCTACAAGCTGGGCCTGAAGGCCGCCCGGCGCATTTTATCCTGAGGAGGTCACCCCCATGAAACACCGCCGTCTTCTCTCCGCGCTTCTATGCGCGGCCCTCCTGCTCACCGCGTTCTATACCCCCGGCCTGGCCGCCGCCGCCCAAACCGCGCCCTTTGCCGGCCAGGGGACGGCGGAGGACCCCTACCGCATTGAAAACGCCCGCCAGCTCTGGGCTTTGGCCGGGCTGGTGAACGCCGGGGCGGGGGAGTACGCCCAGGGCCACTACCGCCTGACCGCCAACCTCGACCTAGGCCCTGCCGACTGGGTGCCCATCGGCCTCACCGAGGCCACCCCCTTCCGGGGCGTCTTTGACGGGGACGGCCACGGCGTCGCCACCCTCTGGTCCTGGGAGGAGCAACAGGCCGACTACGGCGGCCTCTTCGGCGTGACGGAGGGGGCGGTGATCGACGACCTCTATGTGGAGGGCAACATCGGCGGCCAGATATACGCGGGCCAGTTGGTGGCCTGGGCCAAGGACAGCCAGATCAAAAACTGCGCGGGGAAGTTGAACACCAGAAACGGCCCCAACACGCCCTTTGCCCCTCAACTGGTGGGCCGGAGCGACAACTCCCGGATCGAAAACTGCGCCTACTCCTACCTCTACGGCTCCTGGGTGGTGGGGACAGCGGACGCGGCCACCCGCGTCGTCAACAGCTTTTCCGCGGGAACGACCACCAACTTCTACTACCACGCGGACGGCGCCTATACCCAGGTCTGGGCGCCGGGGAATGAGGTCTCCCAGGGGCAGACCGCCATCGCCACCAGCTATTCCGACTTTGTCCGGGAGCTGAACGCCTGGGTGGACGCCCAGCCCGCGGGCGTCTACCGGCACTGGCGGGCGCCGGACGGCGCGGAGGAAATGACCACCGACGCCAACGGCAAGCCCCTCCACGTTCCCGCCCTCTGGCCTGTGCCGGCGGACTACCTGGTGGAGGTGCGCGTGGAGGCGCCGGGGGCCGACCAGGAGACGCTGGAGTGGCTCCAGGGGCGCTGGGCGGATACCGTCCGGGGCTGTCAGATCCCGCTGACGCAGGAGCTGTCCAAGGTGGCCACGGTGGTAACAGAACTCCAGGGGACAGCGGCCGAAACGCTCTCCAACGTCTACGCCGCCCAGGCGGGCTGTCCGCCCTGTATCACCGGGCTGGACGGCGTGGACGGCTTCCGGCTGGCGGAGGTCTATCTGGACGGCCAGGCGGTGGGGCC
>CANRLZ010000076.1 GCA_947631595.1 uncultured Oscillospiraceae bacterium | reverse complement strand
AAAAAGCCGGCCCAGGCGCCCAAGCAGGCGCCCCAGCAGCCCGCCCAGTCCGCCAAGCGCGGCCTCTTCGGCAAGAAGAAGCCCGTTCAGAGTCCGTCCGCCCAGGCGTCTGCCGCCCAGACGCCCGCCCGGCGACCCGCCGGGAAGGACCAGGAGGCCCTGGAGGCCCGTCGGGCCAAGATCCGCCAGCAGGCCAAACTCCGCCGCGCCCGTGGGCCTGTGGAGACCCCCAAGGCGGACCACCAGATGGACTCCACCCAGCACGAGAGCCTGATGAAGCCCTACTACTGGAACGACAACTGACAAAATCCTCTCAAATGCGCCCTGCCCCCTTGCATTTGAGAGGGTTTTTTATTATAATATAAGTTGACATTTTGTTTGACGGAGGGAACACCATGACTAATCAAGACAAGAGCATGGAAAAGATCGTCGCCCTGTGCAAGGGGCGGGGTTATATTTTCGCCGGCAGCGAGATCTACGGCGGCCTGGCCAACACCTGGGACTACGGCCCTCTGGGCGCCGAGCTGAAGAACAACATCAAGCGCGCCTGGTGGCAGAAGTTCGTCCAGCAGAACCCCTACAACGTGGGCCTGGACGCGGCCATCCTCATGAACCCCCAGACCTGGATTGCCTCCGGCCACCTGGCCGGGTTCTCCGACCCCCTCATGGACTGCCGGGAGTGCCACGAGCGCTTTCGCGCCGACAAGCTCATCGAGGACTGGTGCGCCGAGAACGGCTTTACCCTGGAAAAGCCCATCGACGCCTTCTCCCAGGAGGAGATGAAGGCCTTTGTGGAGGAGCACGCCATCCCCTGCCCCTCCTGCGGCAAGCACAACTTCACCGACATCCGCCAGTTCAACCTCATGTTCAAGACCTTCCAGGGGGTCACCGAGGACGCCAAGAACACCGTCTACCTCCGCCCGGAGACCGCCCAGGGCATCTTTGTCAACTTCCCCAACGTCCAGCGCACCACCCGCCGCAAGCTGCCCTTCGGCATCGCCCAGATCGGCAAGTCCTTCCGCAACGAGATCACCCCGGGCAACTTCATCTTCCGGGTGCGGGAGTTCGAGCAGATGGAGCTGGAGTTCTTCTGCCAGCCGGGCACCGACCTGGAGTGGTTCTCCTACTGGCGGGAGTTCTGCCACCAGTGGCTGCTCACCATCGGTCTGAAGGAGGAGAACCTGCGCCTGCGGGACCACGACCCGGAGGAGCTGAGCTTCTACTCCAAGGCCACCACCGACTTTGAGTTCCTCTTCCCCTTCGGCTGGGGGGAGCTGTGGGGCGTGGCCGACCGCACCGACTACGACCTCACCCAGCACCAGAACACCTCCGGCAAGGATATGACCTACTACGACCAGGAGAAGAACGAGCACTACCTGCCCTACGTCATCGAGCCGTCCCTGGGCGTGGAGCGCACGGTGCTCTCCGTCCTCTGCGACGCCTACGACGAGGAGGTCGTGGGCCAGGACAAGAACGGCAAGGACGACGTGCGGGTGGTGCTGCGCCTCCACCCCGCCCTGGCGCCCTTCAAGTGCGCCATCCTGCCCCTGTCCAAGAAGGAAGTCCTCTCCGGCCCCGCCCGGAAGCTCTACGAGGAGCTGAGCGCCGACTTCATGGTGGACTACGACGACGCCGGCTCCATCGGCAAGCGCTACCGCCGCCAGGACGAGATCGGCACCCCCTTCTGCGTCACCGTGGACTTTGACACCGTGGGCGACGCGGAGAAGGGCACCCCCGCCGACCACTGCGTCACCGTCCGGGAGCGGGACTCCATGGAGCAGGTGCGCATCCCCATCTCGGAGGTCCGGGACTATATCGCCGGGAAGGTTCGGCTGTAAGATGACCCCGTTTTTCTTCCGCTCCCAGCCGAAACCGGGCTGGAAGAAGCCCGGCCGGTGCCTCTTCTGGCTGTGGCAGCTTTTGTGCCTCACCGCCGGGGCGCTGGGCATCGGCGCCCTCTCCCTGCGTCTGGCCATCGGCCCCTACCCCACGGCCATCTTCTGGGGCTACTGGGATCACCCCATCCTCATCGCCTTCAACCTCCTGCCCCCGGTGGCGCTGGCGCTGCTGTTCTACGCCCTCACCCGCCGGACCTGGGCGGCGTTTGCCCTGGACGCGGCGGTGGTGCTGGGCCTCTCGGCGGGCAACTACTACAAGCTCCTGTTCCGGGACGACCCCCTGCTCTTCGGCGACCTGCTGCTGCTGAAAGAGGCCGGGAATATGGCGGGCAAGTACCAGCTCGTCCTCAACTTCCGCCTGGGCGCCACTTTGGCCTGCGTGGCCATGGGAACGCTGGCCCTGGCCCTGGCGGCCAGGGGCAAGCCCCCCAAGCACACCCGCGCGCGCGCCTGCCTGGGGCTTTTTTCCGCAGGGCTGCTCTTCGGGCTGTTCCCCGTGCTCACCAGCGGCACGACCTATAACCAGACCGCTTTCTATGAGAACCTGGACAGCCAGTGGTCCGCCACCCAGCAGTATCTGGCCAGGGGGTTTGTCTACCCCTTCCTCCACAGTATCTCCAGCGCCTCGGAGGCGCCCCCCGCGGGGTACAGCGCCGGGCAGGCCGCCCAGATGCTGGACGCCTTTCCCGCCGCCGACATCCCGGAGGACAAGAAGGTCAACGTGGTGGGGGTGATGCTGGAGGCGTTCCAGGACTTCTCCCGCTTCGGCACCCCGGAGCTGACCCACGACGTCTACGCCGACTACCACCGCCTGGAGGCGGAGAGCTACACCGGCAACCTCGTCACCAACATCTTCGCCGGGGGCACGGTGGACACGGAGCGGTGCTTCCTCACCGGCTACTCCCGGCTCCCGGACTTCCGGGGCAACGTGAATTCCTACCCCTGGTACTTCCGCTCCCAGGGCTACCAGGTCACCGGGATGCACCCCTGCATGAGCTGGTTCTACAACCGGGTGAACGTCAACGAGCACCTGGGATTTCAGGATTACGCCTTCATGGAAGACCGCTTCCGGGCGCTGGTGAACGACCCCACCGCCACCAACGCCCTGGACAACGTCTTCTTCCCCGAACTTATGCGGGAAATTGCCGAGCGGCAGGAGGGCGCCCCCCTCTTTTCCTTCTCGGTGAGCTACCAGGGCCACGGCCCCTACGCCAGCGACGTGTGCTACTGGGGCGACGTCTCCGACTACGTTCCCGCCGACGCCCCCTACACCCAGGAGGAGCAGTATATCCTGGCCAACTACTTCGGCTCGGTGGAGGACACCATCTCCCATCTGGTGGAGCTGCGGGATTTTCTGGCCGACCAGGAGGAACCCTACGTCTTGGTGGTCTTCGGCGACCACAACCCCTGGATGGGAGACGGCAACAGCGTCTACAAGGCCATGGGCCTCAACCTGGACCAGTCCACCCAGGAGGGCTTTGCCAACTACTACTCCACCCGCTACCTCATCTGGGCCAACGACCTGGCCAAGGAGACTTTGGGCAACGACTTTGTGGGCGACGGCCCCGACCTCGGGCCGTACTTTTTGATGAACGAACTCTTTGCGCTGTGCGGCTGGGAAGGGCCGTCCTACCTCCAGAGCCTGAATGCCATCGCCCGGCAGGTGCCGGTGCAGAACACCAGCGGGATCTACCTGGAAGACGGCGTCTTCACCGCCGAACTCTCCCCGGAGGGCGCCGCGTTGACCCAGGATTATAACAGCGTACAGTTCTACGAACGCCACCACTTCCGATACGGCGAACTCGCCTCATAAGGAGGAAACAGAAAACCATGAGCAACGCCTCCCTCACCCTCACCGCCGCAAAAGCCAGACTGCTGGCCTACCAGATGGTCTACCGGGCGCAGTCCGGCCACATCGGCGGCTCCCTGTCCGCCATGGACCTGATGACCCTGCTCTACAACGAGGTTTTGCGGGTGGACCCCAAAAGCCCCTACGACCCGGAGCGGGATCGCTTCGTCCTGTCCAAGGGCCACTGCACCCCGGCGCTCTACGCCACCCTGGCCCTGCGGGGGTTCTTCCCCGTGGAGGACTTAGAACACTTCCGGCAGCTCCACTGCTACCTCTCCGGCCACCCGGAGATGGGCTTCGTCCCCGGCGTGGACATGTCCACCGGCTCCCTGGGCCAGGGCATCTCCGCCGCGGTGGGCATGGCCCTGGCGGGGAAGATGGACGGCAAAAACTGGCGGGTCTACGCCCTGCTGGGCGACGGCGAGCTGGACGAGGGTCAGGTCTGGGAGGCCGCCATGGCGGCGGCGAAGTTCCACCTGGACCACCTGTGCGCCTTTGTGGACGTGAACGGCCTGCAAATCGACGGCAAGACGGAGGACGTGATGCCCACCGAACCCCTGGACGGGAAATTCGCCGCCTTCGGCTGGGAGGTCTTCCAGGCCGACGGCCACGACTTCGACCAGCTCCGGGAGGCCATCGCCAAGGCCCAGACTACAGAGGACAAGCCCTCCGTGGTGCTGATGAAGACGGTGAAGGGCAAGGGGGTCAGCTACATGGAAAACGACCCCCAATGGCACGGCAAGGCCCCTGGGGAGGAGCTGTTCCTCAAGGGCGAGCAGGAGTTGCGCGCCAAGATCGCCGAACTGGAGGGCAGATAACATGGGAGAGAAGATCGCCACACGGGTGGCCTACGGCAAGGCGCTGGTGGAGTTCGGCAGCCAGTACCCCAACCTGGTGGTGCTGGACGCCGACCTGTCCGGCTCCACCCAGTCCGGGATGTTCGCCAAGGCGTACCCCGACCGCTTTTTCAACCTGGGCATCGCCGAGCAGAACATGATGGGCGTGGCCGCCGGGCTGGCCGCCTGCGGCAAGCAGGTCTTTGCCAGCTCCTTCGCCATGTTCGCCACCGGCCGGTGCTACGAGCAGGTGCGCACCTCCATCGTCTTCCCCAAGCTCAACGTAAAAGTCGTGGGTTCCCACGGCGGCCTGAGCGTGGGGGAGGACGGGGCCACCCACCAGTGCTGCGAGGACATCGCGCTGATGCGGGTGCTGCCCAACATGACGGTGGTCTGCCCCGCCGACGCCTTTGAGATGCGCCTGGCGGTGAAGGCCCTGCTGGACCGCCCCGGCCCGGCCTACCTCCGCCTGGCGCGGCTGGCCACCGAGGTCTACACCGAGACCCTCCCCGGCTACCGCTTCGAGCTGGGCAAGGGCACCTTCCTCCGCCC
>CANRLZ010000075.1 GCA_947631595.1 uncultured Oscillospiraceae bacterium | reverse complement strand
CGGAGAGCGTGGACTTCGACACCTTCTGCCGCTCCGACTTCCGGGCGGTGAAGGTGAAGGCGTGCGAGGCGGTGAAGAAGTCGGACAAGCTCCTGCGCTTCACCCTGGACGACGGCACCGGCACCGACCGGCAGATCCTCTCCGGCATCCACAAGTGGTACCAGCCGGAGGCGCTGGTGGGGAAGACGCTGGTGGCCATCGTCAACCTCCCGCCCCGGAAGATGATGGGCCTGGAGAGCCAGGGGATGCTCCTCTCCGCCGTCCACACCCTGGACGGGGAGGAAGTGCTGAACCTCATCATGGTGGACGACGCCATCCCCGCCGGGGCGAAACTGTGCTGAGAAGCGGAACGGATAACGAAGAAATCAGGTGAGACTATGGCACACAAGGACAAAAATCCCGACATCTCCTACGAAAATCAGGTCATCCAGTCGGTGGACCTGAAGGAGGAGATGGAGAGCAGCTATATCGACTACGCCATGAGCGTCATCGTGGGCCGCGCCCTGCCCGACGTGCGGGACGGCCTGAAGCCGGTCCACCGGCGCATCCTCTACGCCATGTACGAGGACGGCCTGACCTCGGACAAGCCCTTCAAGAAGTCCGCCACCGCCGTGGGTAACGTGCTGGGCCGGTACCACCCCCACGGGGACGCCAGCGTCTACGACGCCATGGTCCGCCTGGCCCAGGACTTCTCCCTGCGCTATCCCCTCATCGACGGCCACGGGAATTTCGGCAGCGTGGACGGCGACCCCCCTGCCGCCTACCGGTACACCGAGGCCCGTATGGCCAGGATGGCCAACGAGATGATGCGGGATCTGGACAAGGAGACGGTGGACTGGGATCCCAACTTTGACGAGTCCCGGAAGGAGCCGCGGGTGGTGCCCTCCCGGTTCCCCAATCTGCTGGTGAACGGCTCGGCGGGTATCGCCGTGGGCATGACCACCAACATCCCGCCCCACAACCTCACCGAAGTCATCGACGGCTGCCTCTGCGTCCTGGACAACCCGGAGGCCACCCTGGACGACCTCATGGAACACATCAAAGGCCCCGACTTCCCCACCCGTGGGATCATCCTGGGCCGCAGCGGCATCCGGGCGGCCTACGGCACCGGCCGGGGGCACATCCAGGTCCGCGCCCGTACCGAGCTGGAGGAGTTTGGCCAGGGGCGCACCCGGATCATCGTCACCGAGCTGCCCTACCAGGTGAACAAGGCCCTGCTCATCAAAAACATCGCCGACCAGGTGCATGAAAAGCGGCTGGAGGGCATCTCCGGCCTCCGGGACGAGACGGACCGGGACGGTATGCGCATCGTCATTGAGCTGAAGCGGGACGCCAACCCCCAGGTGGTGCTCAACCGCCTCTTCGCCCAGACCGCCATGCAGTCCACCTTTGGCATCGTCATGCTGGCCCTGGTGGACAACCAGCGCCAGCCCAAGATCCTCACCCTGCGGCAAATTTTGGACGAGTACCTGACCTTCCAGGAGGAGGTCATCCGCCGCCGGACCATCTTCGACCGCCGGAAGGCCCAGGAGCGGGCGCACATCCTGGAGGGGCTGCTTATCGCCCAGGACAACATCGACGAGGTCATCCGCATCATCCGCGCCTCCTACGACGACGCCAAGGAGAATCTGATGGCTCGCTTCTCCCTGGACGACGTGCAGGCCCAGGCCATCTGCGATATGCGCCTCATCGCCCTCCAGGGCCTGAACCGGGAGAAATTGCAGAGCGAGTACGACGACCTTCAGGCGAAAATCCGCTACTATACCGAGCTTCTGGAGAACGAGGAGAAGCTCAAGGGCGTTTTGAAGGACGAGCTGACGGAAATTCGGGATAAGTACGGCGACGAGCGCCGCACCGAGATCGCCTTCGCGGAGAACGACATCGACGTGGAGGACTTGATCGAGGAGGAGGAGTGCGTCTTCACCCTCACCCGCGCCGGGTACATCAAGCGCACGCCGGTGAGCGAGTACGCCGCCCAGTCCAAGGGCGGCATGGGCAAGCGGGGCATCACCACGCGGGAGGAGGACTATGTGGTGGACCTGTTCACCGCCTCCACCCACGACTACATTTTGTTCTTCACCGACACCGGCAAGGTCTACCGCAAGAAGGGCTACCAGATCCCGGAGAGCGGCAAGGCCGCCAAGGGCACCAATATCATCAACATCCTCCAGGTGGAGCAGGGGGAGCGCATCCAGACCATGATCCACACCCCCTCCATCCAGGACGACGGGCGGTATCTGGTCATGGTCACCCGCCTGGGCACCGTGAAGCGCATGGAGGCCAACCGTCTGAAGAACCTGCGCAACAACGGCATCCGCGCCCTGCGCATGGCGGAGGGGGACAGCCTGGTGGCCGTGCTGGAGACGGACGGGCGGCAAAATATCCTCATCGCCACCCGCCAGGGCCAGGCGGTGTGCTTCCCCGAGGGCAAGGTCCGGGCGGTGGGCCGGGACGCCGTGGGCGTCCGGGGCGTGCGCCTGCGGGAGGAGGACTACGTGGTGGGCGCGGGGAAGGCCGTGCCCGGCCAGTGCGTCCTCTCCATCACCGAGCGGGGCTACGGCAAGCGTACCCCGGTGGAGGACTACCGCATCACCGACCGGGGCGGCCTGGGCATCCGCAACTACCTGTGTACTGAGAAGACCGGCCCCGTGGCGGGGATCAAGATGGTGGACGGGTCGGAGGACCTGCTGCTGGTCACCCAGGGGGGCATCCTCATCCGCACCCACGTAGAGGCCATCCGCCAGGCCGGGCGCTCCACCCAGGGGGTCATCGTCATGCGCTTCAAGGAGGAGGGGGATCAGGTGATCTCCCTGGCTCTGGCCGAGCGGGACGACACCCAGCCGGTGACCGTCCCGGAGAGCGACGCGGAGCCGGAGGCGTAGATGAAACAGGTCACCCTCTACACCGACGGCGCCTGTTCCGGCAACCCCGGCCCTGGGGGCTGGGGGGCCATCCTGATCTACGGGCCGCATAAGAAGGAACTCTCCGGCGGCGAGGCCGACACCACCAACAACCGCATGGAGCTCACCGCCGTCATCCGCGGCCTGGAACAGCTGAAAGAACCCTGCGCCGTGGCCCTCTACGCGGACAGCAAGTACGTCATCGACGCCCTCACCCTGGGCTGGGCCAAGTCCTGGCAGGCCAAGGGCTGGCGCAAGGCGGACAAGAAGCCGGCGCTGAACCCCGACCTGTGGGCGCGGCTGCTGGAGCTTTGCGACATCCACCAGGTCACCTGCCACTGGGTCAAGGGCCACGCCGAGAACCCCTATAACAACCGCTGCGACCAGATGGCGGTGGCGGAGAGCCTGAAGTTCAAAGAGGGATAAAAGGAGGGCTTCCCATGCCCGAGTGCAAAGAGGAATTCATCCAGATTTTCCAGGAGAACATCACCCGGCCCGGCGCGGACGCCCTGCTGGACTATTTGGAGCACAAGTCGGACTTCTTCACTGCCCCCGCCTCCACCAAGTTCCACGGGGCCTACCCCGGCGGCCTGTGCGAGCACTCGGTAAACGTCTACGACTGCCTGCGCGACTACCTGGAGCGCCCCCGGGTGGCGGAGCTGTACGGGCTGGAGGGCTACTCGGCGGAGACGGTGGCCATCGTGGCCCTGCTCCACGATTTGTGCAAGGTGAACTGCTACAAGGCGGGCACGAGGAACGTGAAGAACGAGCAGACCGGGCAGTGGGAGAAGGTGCCCACCTTCTTCTACGACGACCCTCTGCCCTACGGCCACGGGGAGAAGAGCGTGTACATCATCTCCGGCTTCCTGCGCCTCACCAGGGAGGAGGCCATGGCCATCCGCTGGCACATGGGCTTTTCCGGCGGGGAGGACAAGAACCTGGTGGGCCGGGCGCTGGAGCGCTACCCCCTGGCCTTCGCCCTCAGCGTGGCGGACATGGAGGCCACCTACTTCCTGGAGGGCGGGGACTGAAAATCGTCCGGAATTCGTCAGGAAAAAGAGAAGATTTCCCGGGAAAAGATGGGTAAAATGAGAGACAGAGAGAGGGGGAGTGGGATGTGGAAAAGCTGACCTGGCCGAAGCGGGGGGAGCTGTGGCTGCGCCTGGGGCTGCGGCTGGTGCTGACGGTGCTGGCGCTGGTGGCCCTGTGGAAGCTGGGCCTGCCGGCCCTGCGGCTGCTGATGCCCTTTGTGGTGGCCCTGGTGTTCACCTGGATCCTCAACCCCCTGATCCGCACCCTGGTACGGCGGCTGAAGCTCACCCGCGGGGCGCTGTCCCTGATCCTGGTGATTCTCAGCGTGGCCATCGCCGGGGCGGCGGTGGCGGGGATAGTCTACGCCCTGGTGAGCCAGGCCCTGGCCTTTCTCCAGGACTGGCAGTCCATCTGGTCGGTGACCCTGGCGCGGCTCAGGACCGTGGCCGCCGTGCTGGAGGAGCCGCTGAGCCACCTGCCCGCGGAGGTCTACGAGAAGGTCTCCGGCGTGGGGGATAGCCTCATCGCCTGGCTCAGTCAGGTGGTGCCCAATATGCTCACCACCGCGGCCGGCAACGCCGGGTCCTTTGCCATGAGCCTCCCCTCCTGGGTGCTGAGCGTGGTCATCTGCGTCATGGCCACCTATTTCATCGCCGCGGACTATCCCAACCTGCGCCACCACGCCGTGGAGTGGGTGCCGGAGGAGTTCCGGGGGTTCTTCTCCCACCTCCGCCGCATCGCCCGGGAGGCCTTTGGCGGCTACGTCAGGGCGGAGTTCATCCTGAGTCTGTGGGTGTCCATCGTGCTGTTGGTGGGCTTTTTGATCATGGGCGAGCGCTTCGCGCTGCTCCTGGCGGTGGCGCTGGGCGTGCTGGACTTCATCCCCATCATCGGCTCCGGTACGGTGATGGTGCCCTGGGCGGTGGTGGACGTGGCCCTGGGGGAGTACCTGCACGCCCTGGGGCTGATGGTGATCTGGGGGATCATCGTCCTGCTGCGCCGCCTGGCCGAGCCGAAGATCGTGGGCAACCAGACCGGCCTCTCCCCCATCATGAGCCTGATGAGCATCTATGTGGGGATGCGCCTGGGGGGCGTGGTGGGGATGATCCTGGGGCCGGTGGTCTGCCTCATCGCGCTGAACATCGCCCGCGCCGGGTTTTTGGACAACACCGCCCGGGACCTGCGCATGGCGGTGCTGGACGTGTCCGCCATCCTCAAGGGCGACGGCCCGGAGGAGGGGCCGTGAAAAATTTTCGCCCTTTCCATTGAAATTCCCGGCGCTATCGTGTAAAATAAAAGCAACAAATCTCAAGGGAGGGATTTCCCCATGAAAGTAGCGCGTTTTGTGTTGAAGGTCGTGGCACTGGCTCTGGCCACCGCCGCCGCTGTGTGTACGGTGATCGCCTTCTGGGATAAGATCGCCGAGTGCTTCGAGTGGCTGGGCGACAAGGCCAAAGCCCGCCGCCGGTACGCCGAGGGCTGCGTCGTGGACGACGAGGACGACTACACCGACTGGGACGAGTAAGCCCTCCCCCC
>CANRLZ010000074.1 GCA_947631595.1 uncultured Oscillospiraceae bacterium | reverse complement strand
GACACCATGACCGTCCTGCCCCGGAACATGGAGCGGGCGGCCCAGGTGGGCTTTATCAACGCCACCGACTGCGCCGACTATCTGGTGAAAAAGGGCCTGCCCTTCCGGGACGCCTACATGATCGTGGGGCGGCTGGTGAACCTGTGCACCAAGAGCGGGGACACCCTGGACACCCTCACCCTCCGGGACTTCCGCGCCATCTCCAAGCTCTTCGACGCCGACGTCTACCAGGCGCTCCAGCTGCGCACCTGCGTCAACCAGCGCAAGGTGTACGGCGGCCCCAGCCGGGAGTCGGTGGAAAAGCAGATCGAGAACATGGAGGGCTTCCTCAAGGAGCACCGGTCGTGAGGCCCGGCGTCTACATCGACGGCCAGGCCGGCACCACCGGCCTCCAGATCTACGACCGCCTCCGGGGCCGGGAGGATATCCGACTTCTCACCATCGACCCGGACAAGAGAAAGGACGACGCCGCCCGGCGGGAGATGATGGCCCAGGCGGATCTGACCTTCTTCTGCCTCCCCGACGACGCCGCCCGCGCCGCGGCGGAGCTGGCGGAGGGGACGGGCACCCGGATCATCGACGCCTCCACCGCCCACCGGGTCAGCCCCGGCTGGGTCTACGGCCTGCCGGAACTCCACGGGCGGCGGGAGGAGATCCGCACAGCCCCGCGGGTGGCCAACCCCGGCTGCTACGCCACCGGGGCCATCACCCTCCTGCGCCCCCTGGTGGAGAGCGGCCTGCTGGACAAGTCCGCCCCGGTGGATATCCACGCTCTGTCCGGCTACACCGGCGGGGGCAATAAGACCATCGCCCAGTACGAGGCCGCGGACCGCCCGGCGGAGCTGGACTCCCCCCGGCACTACGCCCTGGGCCTGGGGCACAAGCACCTCCCGGAGATCGCGGCCCAGAGCGGTTTGACCGAAGAACCCATCTTCTGCCCCATCATCTGCGACTTTCCCCAGGGTATGGTGGTGGCCGTTCCCCTGCGCCTGGCCGGGGTGGGGCCGGAAGAGCTGCGGGCTTGCTATCAGGACTACTACCAGGGGGAACGGCTCATCGCCGTGACCCCCCTGCCGGAGAGCGGCTTTTTGGGCAGCAACGACCTGGCCGGCGCGGACGAGTTGGAAATTCTGGCGGCCGGAAAGCCCGGCCGGGCGGTGGTCTACGCCCGCCTGGACAACCTGGGCAAAGGGGCGGCGGGGGCCGCCGTGCAGAATATGAACATCATGCTGGGCCTCCCGGAGTACGCGGGGCTGGCCCTGTAAGGAGGTCTACCCATGAAGAAGATCGACGGCGGCGTGTGCGCCGCCAAGGGCTTTTCCGCCGGGGGCGTCCACTGCGGCGTGAAGGCGGACAGCGACCCGGCCAAGCGGGACCTGGCCCTGATCCTGTCGGAGAAGGAGTGCGCCGCCGCGGCGGTGTACACCACCAACCGGGTGAAGGCAGCGCCCCTCTATGTGACCATGGAGCATCTGGAGGAGGGGGTGTGCCGGGGGATCGTGGCCAACTCCGGCAACGCCAACGCCTGCGCCCCCCAGAGCCATGAAAACGCCCTGGAGATGTGCGCCCTGGCCGCCATCGCCACCGGCCTGAAGCCCCAGGACTTCGCCGTGGCCTCCACCGGGGTCATCGGTCAGACCCTGAACTTGGCGCCCATCCAGGCGGGGCTTCCCGCCCTTGTGAAGTCCCTCCGCCCGGACGGCGACGGCTCGGACGCCGCCGCCCACGCCATCATGACCACCGACACGGTGAAGAAAGAGACCGCCGTGGAGCTGGAGCTGGGGGGCAAGACCGTCCGCCTGGGGGCCATCGCCAAGGGCAGCGGCATGATCCACCCCAACATGGGCACCATGCTCTGCTTCATCACCACCGACTGCGCCATCACGAGCGATATGCTCCAGGAGGCGCTGCATACCGTGACCCGCCGCACCTTCAACCGGGTCACCGTGGACGGGGATACCTCCACCAACGATATGTGCGTGATCCTGGCCAACGGCATGGCCGGCAACCCCCAGATCGAGTGGGAGGACGAGGATTTCGCCACGTTCCAGGCCGCCCTGATGAACCTGTGTACCGACCTCGCCCGGCGCATCGCCGGGGACGGGGAGGGGGCCAGCCGCCTCATCACCTGCGCCGTCCGCCAGGCCCGGAGCGAGGAGAGCGCCGAGCGCCTGGCCAAGGCGGTGGTGGGTTCCGCCCTGGTGAAGGCCGCCATGTTCGGCGCGGACGCCAACTGGGGCCGGGTGCTGTGCGCCATGGGCTACTCCAAGGCCCCCTTCCGGCCTGAGTATGTGGACATCTCCTTTACCTCTGCCGCCGGGACCATCCCGGTGTGCCGCCAGGGGAGCGGCCTGGCCTTTGACGAGGACAAGGCCAAACAGATCCTCACCCAGGACGAGGTGGTCATCGACGTCTGCCTCAACGAGGGCGACGAACAGGCCACCTGCTGGGGCTGCGACCTGACCTACGACTACGTGAAGATCAACGGCGACTATCGAACCTGACCGCCGGGGCGGATCGCCCCGGTCGAACTTCTGAAAAGGTGGTTTTGCGACCATGTCCCTGTCCCATTCTGACCGCGCCCAAACCCTCATCGAGGCCCTGCCCTACATCCAGAACTACACCGGTAAGACGGTGGTGGTGAAATACGGCGGCAACGCCATGATCTCCGAGGAGCTGCGCACCGCCGTCATCTCCGACATCATCCTGCTCTCCCTGGTGGGGATCCGGGTGGTGGTGGTCCACGGGGGCGGGCCGGAGATCTCCGCCATGCTCAAGAAGATCGGCAAGGACTCCCGCTTTGTGGACGGTCTTCGATACACCGACCAGGAGACCATGGACATAGTCCAGCAGGTGCTGTGCGGCAAGGTGAACAAGGACCTGGTGGCCACCCTCAACCGCACCGGCGGCCGGGCCATCGGCCTGTGCGGCATGGACGGCGGGCTGTTTCAGGCCAGAAAGCTGGACGAGAAGTACGGCCTGGTGGGGGAGATCACCCAGGTGGACCCCCGGCCGGTGGAGGACAGCGTGAATGCCGGGTACATCCCGGTGGTCTCTACCGTGGCCCAGGGCGCCGACGGGGCCACCGCCTACAACATCAACGCCGACACCGCCGCGGCCAAGCTGGCCATCGCCCTGGGGGCGGAGAAGCTGATCCTGCTCACCGACGTGCGCGGCCTCCTGCGCGACCCCAAGGACGAGGACACCCTCATCCCCCAGGTACACCCCTCCGATGTGCCGGGGCTTGTGAAGGACGGGGTGATCCAGGGGGGGATGATCCCCAAGGTGGACTGCTGCGTGGAGGCGGTGCGCTCCGGGGTGCGCCGGGCGCACATCCTGGACGGGCGCATCCCCCACTCTATCCTCATCGAAATGCTCTCCAACGCCGGTGTGGGCACTATGATCTTCTGAGAGGTGATGGAATATGGACTTTGAAACGCTGAAGGCCAAGGACCACCAGTACGTGATGCAGACCTACAACCGCTTTGACATCGCCATCGACCACGGCCAGGGGGCGACCCTCTACGGCCTGGACGGCAAGGAGTACATCGACTTCTCCTCCGGCATCGGGGTCAACTCCCTGGGCTACGGCAACGAGGCCTGGGTGGCCGCCATCGTGGAGCAGGCGGTGAAGCTGGGGCACATCTCCAACCTCTTCTACTCCCAGCCCTACGTGGACCTGGCCGAGACGCTGACCCAGCGGGCGGGGATGAGCAACGTCTTCTTCGCCAACTCCGGGGCGGAGGCCAACGAGGGGATGATCAAGCTGGCCCGGAAGTACTCCTTCGACAAGTACGGCAAGGGCCGGGGCACCATCATCACCCTGAAAAACTCCTTCCACGGCCGCACCATCACCACCCTCTCCGCCACCGGCCAGGACGTGTTCCACAACTATTTCTTCCCCTTCAACGACGGCTTCCGCTACGCCGACGCCACCCTGGACGGGGTGGAGGCGGTGGCCGGGCATGACGTGTGCGCGGTGATGCTGGAGCTGGTTCAGGGGGAGGGGGGCGTGTTCCCCATGGACCGGGGCTTTATCCACGACCTGGCGGTGCTGTGCGCCGAGCGGGACTGGCTTCTGCTCATCGACGAGGTGCAGACCGGCGTGGGCCGCACCGGCACCCTGTTCGCCTACCAGCAGTACGGCGTCCTGCCCGACGCGGTCTCCTTCGCCAAGGGGATCGCCGGGGGGCTGCCCTTCGGCGGGGTGATGGCAAACGAGAAGTGCCGGGAGGTGCTCACCCCCGGTACCCACGCCACCACCTTCGGCGGCAACCCCGTCTGCGCCGCCGCCGCCAAGGCGGTGCTGGACACCCTGGACGACACGGTTCTGGCCCAGATCCAGGAGAAGGGGGACTACCTCCGGGACGCCATCGACTCCATGGACCTGCCCTGCCTGGGCTGGACACGGGGCCTGGGGCTGATGGTGGGCATCCAGGTGCGGGGCGGCTTTGAAAACCGCGACCTGGCCGCCCGGCTCATGGACGCGGGACTGTTGGTGCTGACGGCGGGGAACAACGTCCTCCGATTGCTGCCGCCGCTCCTCATTACCCAGGAGGAGCTGCACAAGGGCCTGAAAATCATGAAAGACACATTGGAAGGAGTGGGCGCATGAAAGACCTTTTGAAGCTGATGGACCTCTCCCGTGAGGAGATCCTCCACATTTTGGACACCGCCGACCAGATGAAGTACAGCCTCAAGCACAACATCCCCCACCAGGTCCTGGCGGGGAAGACCCTGGCCATGATCTTTGAGAAGAACTCCACCCGCACCCGCGTCTCCTTCGAGACGGGGATGTACCAGCTGGGGGGTCACGCCCTGTTCCTCTCCGGCAAGGAGAGCCAGATCGGCCGGGGCGAACCCATCCAGGATACCGCCAGGGTGCTCAGCCGCTACTGCGACGGCATTATGATCCGCACCTTCGGCCAGGAGGAGGTGGAGACCCTGGCCCAGTACGCGGACATCCCCGTCATCAACGGCCTCACCGATTTCTCCCACCCCTGCCAGGTGCTGGCCGACCTGATGACCGTGCGGGAGAAGATGACCCGCCTGGAGGGGCTGAAGCTCACCTTCATCGGCGACGGCAACAACATGGCAAACTCCCTCATCGTGGGGGCGCTGAAGTGCGGCATGAAGGCCGCCATCGCCTGCCCGGAGGGCTACGAGCCGGACGAGAAGGTGCTGGCTTTCGCCAAGGACTTTGGCGACGACTTCCAGCTCTGCCGGGACCCCAGAGAGGCCGCCGCCGGCGCCGACGTGATGGTCACCGACGTGTGGGCCTCCATGGGCCAGGAGGAGGAGCGGGCCAAGCGGCAGGCCGCCTTCGCCGGGGTCTACCAGGTGAACGAGGAGCTGATGGCACTGACCAACCCCGGCTGTATGGTCCAGCACTGCCTGCCCGCCCACCGGGAGGAGGAGATCACCACCCAGGTCTTCGAGGCCCACGCCGACGAGATCTTCGAGGAGGCGGAAAACCGCCTCCACGCCCAGAAGGCCGTCATGGCCCTCCTCATGGGCGGCGCGCAGTAAGGGCTTCGATCACGGCGAAAAAACTGACTTCCGGCAAGCGCCGGAAGTCAGTTTTTTATTTTCAAAACCAGATGTTGTGAAAACTAGCATATTATCTGTTGACATTTACCGGTAATTATGATATCATGATATCAAAATTTTAAGATAGAAAGATTAACTATTAGAAGTCAACCCCCAAATAAGGGAGGTGTGGAAAGGCGGACGGCTGGTAAAGGGTATAGCA
>CANRLZ010000073.1 GCA_947631595.1 uncultured Oscillospiraceae bacterium | reverse complement strand
CGCCGCCGGAAAAAATTTCCTATGAGTCTTTCGCGCCTAGCGGCGCGAAACTCTGCGAGGCTTTTTTGACAAGCTGACGACCACGCGGATGTTCCGCGTGGTCGCTTTTTTGTGTTGGAAAACTTACGTCTGGGGCGCGGGGTGGGCGGGGCGGGTGAAGTATTGCAGGAGGCACACGCCGCCCAGCAGGACCACGCCGATGATATCGGTGGCGACGCCGGGGATCATCAGCGTCAGCCCGCCGGCGATGAGGATGACCCGCTCCCACCAGTGGGTCGTTCGGAAGATGTACCCACCCAGGCCGGCGGCCACGCCGAAGATGCCCAGCAGGGCGGTGAGGCTGATGAGGATCACGTCGTACCACTGGGCGTTCACCAGGAGCATCTGGGGGTTCAGGCAGAAGATATAGGGGACGATGAAGGCGCCGATGGCCAGGCGGGTGGCCTGGAGGGCGGTCTTCATGGGCGGGGATTTGGCGATGGCCGACCCGGCGTAGGCCGCCAGGGCCACAGGGGGCGTGATGTCCGCCACGATGCCGAAGTAGAAGACGAAGAAGTGGGCGGCGATGATCTCAATGCCGATCTCCGGGTTGGTGAGGATGGGCGCGCAGGTGGCGGCCATGATGCAGTAGGTGGCCGTGGTGGGCACGCCCATACCCAGGACAATACAGCAAAGCATGGTGAGGAACAGGGCGATGATGGGGATGCCGGCAGAGGCGGAGACGATGGCGTGGAGCAGGGTGCTGGCAAGGCCGGTCACCGTGATGCACCCGGCCACCAGACCGGCGATGGCGCAGGCCACGGCCACGGTGATGGTGCCCCGCGCCCCGGCCTCCAGGGCCTCCCAGATCTTCATGGGGGTGATGTTGTCCGACTTGTCCTCCCGCTTGGTGACGGCGTTGAAGATATTGTTGATGAGTCCCACGGCGATGGTGACCGCGATGGCCACGGCGGCGGAGAACTGCATGGTGCGGGTGCCGGTGGAGACCATGTACACCAGGAGTACCAGGGGGATGAGGAGGTAGATCTTGGGCAGGAGCGCCCGGAACTTGGGCAGCTCCTCCCGGGGGATGCCCTTCAGGCCCAGCTTCTTGGCCTCCAGGTGGACGGCGATGTAGATGCCCAGGAAGTAGATCACCGCCGGGAGGATGGCGATGAGGGCGATCCTGCCGTAGGGGATGCCGGTGTACTCCGCCATGAGGAAGGCGGCCGCGCCCATGATGGGCGGCATGATCTGCCCGCCGGTGGAGGCGGCGGCCTCCACCGCCCCGGCGAACTCCGGCTTATAGCCCGTCTTCTTCATCATGGGGATGGTCACCGAGCCGGTGGTCACCGTATTGCCCACGCTGGAGCCGGAGACCATGCCGCACAGGGCGGAGGAGATGACCGCCACCTTGGCCGGGCCGCCGGCGGAGGAGCCGGCCACGCAGTTGGCCAGGTTGATGAAGAAGTTGGAGATGCCGGTGCGCTCCAAAAACGCCCCGAAGATGATGAAGACTACGATGTAGGTCTGGCACACCCGGACGGGGGTGCCGATGATGCCGCTGGTGGTGTAGAAGAGGTCGTAGATCACCTTGCCGAACCGAACCTGGGTGAAGGTGTACACCAGCAGCACGCCCACCACGCAGAGGATGGGGATGCCCACGCTCCGGCGGCACAGCTCCATCACCGCCAGGGCGCCCACGATGGCCAGGGTGAGCATCAAGGGGTCCTTGGAGGCGGCCACGGTGCTGGTGGTCTTGATGAGCTTGGCGTTGAAGGCAAAGTAGAAAAAGGGCGCGGAACCCACCACCATCAAAAGGATGTCGTAGATGGGCAGGGAGTTGACCTTCACGTGGCCTTTGCGCATGGGGTAGTTCAGGTAGCCGATGACCACGATCAGGCCCAGGAACATGGCCAGGCGAAACTCCGGCATGCCGTTATCGAAGAGGGTGATGTAGATGCAGTAGAGGGAGAAGAGCGCCATCACCGCCTGGACGATGATCTTTGGCACGCCCTCCCAGACCCGGACGTTGGACTCCCGGTCGTACTTTTTCATGACCGCCTCCACATCGGCGGCGGAACCTGTCTCCAGGGCCTCCGGCGGGATGGACGGCAGGTCGTCCTTCTTGGGGGAATTCATGCTGTCGCTCCTTTCTGGCTGTGGGTAAAGAAACTGCGGCGGGGGCAGCCCGCCGCAGTCAAGGGTATTGCGCCGTGGCCGAGCTTACTTCGTGGGGACTTCGATCCCCTTCTCGGCAAAGTACTTGGCAGCGCCGGCGTGGTACGGCACGGCGGTGATGCTGGCGGCGAAGTCCAGGCTCAGCTCGTTCTTCTTGTCGTGGCCCAGGGTGTCGATGCTGTCAAAGATACCGCTGACCACGTTGTACACCGCGTCCTCAGAGACGTCGTCCCGGGCGATGATCACGGCGATCACGGCCACGGTGGTGGCGTCCTTCTCCAGGCCGTAGGCGTCGGCGGGGATGACGTTCTTGCTGTAATAGGGAGAGGCCTCCATGAGCTTGTCGATGTGCTCGTCGTCCAGCTCCACGATGTAGACGTCCTTGGTAGCGGCCAGGGAGGTCACGGCGGTGGTGGGAGCGCCGGCGACGATGAAGGCGGCGTCGATCTTGCCGTCCTGGAGCGCCTCGGTGGAGTCACCGAAGGACTGGTAGGTGGGGTTGATGTCGTCCAGGGTCAGGTCGTAGGCGGCCAGGATGTCGATGGCGTTGAAGTACACGCCGGAGCCGTTCTCGCCCACGGAGACGTTCTTGCCCGCCAGGTCGGCCACGCTCTTGATGGAGGGATCCAGGGTGACGATCTGCACCTGCTCCATGTAGAGGGCGGCCACGGTGGAGAAGCCGTCGATCTTGCCGGACTCGGCGAAGAGGTTGGTGCCGTTGTAGGCGTAGGCCATCACGTCGGACTGAACCAGGCCCAGCTGGGCGTCGTTGGCGTCCATGCTCTCGATGTTGCCCTTGGAGCCGGGACCCACGATGGCCTTCACGCTGGTGTCGGTGCGGTCGCTGATCTGACCGGCCAGGACGGTGCCGAAGGCGTAGTAGGTGCCGGACTCGCCGCCGGTGGTGAACACCAGCTCCTGGCTGCCGCTCCCGGCGGTCTCGCCGTTGCCGCCGCCGGCGCAGGCGGCCAGGCCCATGACCATGACCAGGGCCAGCAGCCCTGCCGCGATCCGTCTTTTCATTTTGCATCGCTCCTTACGTTTATTTTCATGTCAAAACGGAAACATCGCAACCATTATACTATATACCCCTGGTGTTTTGCAAGAGAATTTTTTTAAAAATTCATACCTTCCCCCTCCGGGGCTGTTTTTTACAGGCGGAGGCGGCGGCTGACGGCCAGGCCGAAGGCGTTGGGGCCGGTGTGGCAGGTGACGGAAAAGCTCAAATTCTCCCCGTGGACGTGGACGTCCGCGGGCAGGGCGTCGGAGACCTGATCCACCCAGTCGGCCATCTCGGCGCTGTTCAAAAAGCTGCCCGCCACGCCCACGCTGACGGCAAAACCCTTGGCCTGGAACCCCCGGGCGGCCTCCACCGCCTGCTCCACCGTTCTCTTCCGGCAGGCGGCCGCCCCCCGGAGCTTGGCGATGGCGTCGAACCGCTCCCCGTCGCACTTGAGGAGGGGCTTGATGTTCAGCACCGTGCCCAAGGCGGCGGTGGCGGCGGTGCAGCGGCCATTTTTCTTGAAGAATTTCAGGGTGTCCACCCCCAGGTAGATCACCGAGTCCATCCCCCCCGCCTCCAGCTCCCGGCGGATGGCGGCGGCGTCCAGACCCTCCCGGGCCAGGGCGATGGCGTCCATCACCGCGTCGTACTGGGAGACGGAGACCCGGTGGTTGTCCGCCACCTGGATCTTGCCGTCAAAGTCCGCGGCCAGGCCCTGGGCGGTGGCGCAGGAGGCGCTCAGGCCGCTGGACATGGGGATGTGGACGATCTGGTCATACCCCTGGCCCAGCACCTGCTCCCACAGGGCGATCACGTCCCCCGGGGCGGGCTGGGAGGTGGAGGCGTCCGCGCCCTCCTCCAGGCGCTGGTAGAACGCCTGGGGGGTCAGATCCACCCCTTCAAAATACTGCTGTCCGTCCAAGATCACCGGCATGGGGAGGACGAAAATGCCCAGCTCCTCCCCCTTCTGGGGGAAAATGCCGCTGTTGCTGTCTGTGACGATGGCCGTCTTCATGCTCTTTCACCTTTCTCTCCGCATGGCGTTGGCTGGGGTACAATTCCCCTCTAAACTGGTGATTATACCTCAAATCCCTCCAAAAGGCAAGGAAAACGCCGGGGTTTCCCAAAACTTTTTTCCGTTTTCCGCCACAGGCGCGGACTTACCTCCTCCCCCGCCGGGCGTTGGGCTTGGGCTTGGCCCAGCCCGCCTTGCGCTTGGGGCGCTCCGCCGCCCCGGCCTTGGGCTTGAAGGGGGTCTTGGAACCCCCGCCCCGGCCCTTCTTCCCCCCGGCGGGCTTGCCGTTGGGGCGGGATCCGTCCTGGCGGCGGGGCTGGGGCCGGTCGGGGCGCAGGAGGCACTCCCTGCCGTAGCCGATCAGGTCCTCCCGGCGGGTGAGGCGCAGGGCCTCCAGCACCAGGGAGCGCTTCTCCGGGCGCTTCCACTGCATCAGCGCCCGCTGCATGGCCTTCTCGTGGGCGGACTTGGGGACGAACACCGGCTTCATGGTACGGGGGTCCAGGCCGGTGTAGTACATACAGGTGGAGAGGGTGCCGGGGGTGGGGTAAAAGTCCTGGACCTGCTCGGGCTGGCGGCCGGAACGGTTGAGCCAGCAGGCCAGTTCCACCGCGTCGGTCAGGGTGCAGCCGGGGTGGGAGGACATGAGGTAGGGCACCAGGTACTGCTCCTTGCCCAGCTTTTTGTTCATGGTCTCGTACTTCTGGCGAAAGCGCTCGTAGACCGCGGCGTGGGGCTTTCCCATGTAGTCCAGAACGCTGTCTACACAGTGTTCCGGGGCGACTTTGAGCTGGCCGGAGACGTGGTGCTCCACCAGCTCCCGGAGGAAGGCCCCGGACCTGTCCTGGAGGAGGTAGTCAAAGCGGATGCCGGAGCGGATGAAGACCTTTTTCACCCCCGGCAGCGCCCGCAGCTCCCGGAGGAGCGCCAGGTAGTCGGCGTGGTCGGCGTCCAGGTTGGGGCAGGGCGTGGGGGCCAGACACGCCCGGTTTTTGCACATCCCCGCCGTCAACTGTTTCTTGCAAGAGGGGCGGCGGAAGTTGGCGGTGGGGCCGCCTACGTCGTGGATGTAGCCCTTGAAACCGGGGTGGGCGATGAGCAGCCTGGCCTCCCGCAGGACGCTCTCGTGGCTCCGGGAGGTGACGGTCCGGCCCTGGTGGAAGGCCAGGGAGCAGAAGTTGCACGCCCCGAAACAGCCCCGGTTGTGGCAGATGGAAAAGCGCACCTCCTCGATGGCGGGCACGCCGCCCATATCGTCGTACATGGGGTGGGGTTCCCGGACGTAGGGCAGCTCCGCCACCCGGTCCAGCTCCTGGGTGGTCAGGGGCGCGGCGGGCGGGTTCACCACCAGCAGCTTATCCCCGTGGGCCTGGAGGACCGCCCGGCCCACCACCGGGTCGTGTTCTTTATATTGGAGCATATTGGCCTGGGCGTAGGCCCGCTTGTCCGCCGACACCTCCTCATAAGAGGCGCAGCGGACGGCGGGATAGGCGCACTCCGAGGGGTCGCCGGCTAAAAAAGCGGTGCCCCGCACGTCCCGGATCTCCCGGACGGGATCGCCCGCCGCCAGCCGCCGGGCGATCTCCAGGCTGGCCCGCTCCCCCATGCCGTAGACCAGCAGGTCCGCCCCGCTGTCCACCAGGACGGAGCGGCGGACTTTGTCCTCCCAGTAGTCGTAGTGGGCGAAGCGGCGCAGAGACGCCTCCAGCCCGCCCACGATCACCGGGAGGTCCCGGAACGCCCGGCGGGCTAAGTTGGCGTAGACGATGGTGGCCCGGTCGGGCCGCAGGCCGGTGCGATTTCCCGGGGAATAGGCGTCGGAGGAGCGGCGGCGCTTGGCCACGGTGTAGTGGGCCACCATGGAGTCCAGAT
>CANRLZ010000072.1 GCA_947631595.1 uncultured Oscillospiraceae bacterium | reverse complement strand
CGGCGGCCGGGGAGTGCGCTGCAGCGGGCCGCAAAAAATGTCAAAGAAGCGGTTCGACCGCTTCTTTGACAGTCTCGACCGCCGCCCGTCCTGGCTGGACGGGCGGCGGTTTTGTGTTCTCTCTACTCCCCGGTGAGGGAGACGTGGATGGGCGGATGGCCCAGGGCGGGGAGGACCTTCTCCCGGAAGTCCGCCATGGAAAAGCGGAGGCTGGAGGTGTTGATGCAGGGGTGGCAGGCGAAGTCCGAGGCGTTCCACACATCCCCGTCTATCACCAGCTGCACCCGCTTCTCCCGGTCGTTCATCAGCCCCAGCACGCTCACCGAGCCGGGGGTGATGTCCAGCAGCTCCTCCATGTGCCCCGCGTCGGCGAAGGACAGCCGGGCCACCCCCAGCTGGCCGGAGAGTTCCTTGGTGAGGAACCGCTTGTCTCCGGGGAGGAGGAGCAGGTAGAACGCGGTCTGCCGGCGGTTGCACAAAAAGAGGTTCTTGCAGATCATGGCCCGGAGGGTCCGGTCGATCTCCCCGCAGACCTCCATGGTCATGGCGGGTGGGTGGTCCACCCGCTGGTAGGCGACGCCCAAGGCGTCCAGAAAGTCGTAGCACCGCAGTTCCTTTTCCAGCCGCCCCGTCTCGTCCGCCGGGCGGCCGGTCTCCAACGTCATCGCCATTTCGCGTCCCCTCTCTCTTGTTTACAGGGCCAGATGTCCACCCTCGTCGCAAATCTTCTCCATCCCCCCGTCGGCGATCCTCCAGCCCTCGCCCCAGAGGGTGGCGCGGCCGTCGGCCTGGTGGAGGTAGCTGCCGTCGGGGATGGCCAGGAAGGTGTGGCCAAAGCTGTCGCCGCAGGTGATGTCGTCGATCAGGCGGCGGCCGTCCAGCCAGTTCTCCCGCACCAGTTGGAGGTGGGGCAGGATGTTCCACTCCGTCAGCCCCAGGCCGTCCAGCCAGCGGACGTAGCCGGGGTCGGCGGCCTCGCCGGGCAGCTCCGGCTGGGCGTACACCCGCCGGGCGGCGTTCATGCTCCCGGCGCTGACGCCCACCACCACGCCGGGGAAGTCCGCCAGCTTCGCCCCCAGGCCGATGGCGCGGAAAAAGGCGTTCTGGGTGGGCACGTGCCCGCCCCCCAGCCAGACCACGTCATACCCCGCCAGGGTCAGCGCCTCCGGCGGCGTCCGGGCGTCCCAGAGGTGGAAGGCGGCGCAGGAGAGGCCGCTGCGCGCCAGCGCCCCGGCGAAAAAGTCCGCCATCCCGTCGTTCTCCCCGCCCCCCAGCGGGTCGGCGGCCACCATGAGGCACCTGGCCTCCCCCGGCCAGCGGTCGGCCAACGCCTGGGCGAAGCCGTTGAGCGGGTCCAGGCCGTCCACCGGCCTGCTCCCGTCCAGAGGGCCGGTGGGGCTGCTGGTCAAAAAAAGCTCCATGGAATTTCCCTCCCCTAGCGGATGAGCCGCTCCAGCTCGTCGTCAAAGGCCCTGGGGCACAGAAGCCCCAGGCGGTCCACCAGCCGGGCCTTGGACTCCGCCGGGCGGCGGCCATAGGCGCCCCGGGTGACCTCCTCCCCCAGCACGTCCTCGGTGACGGCGTACTTCGCCACCCCCCAGCCGTAGGGGCGGCCCTGTCTGTCCACCGAGTACTCAAAGCTGTGGATGGTGACGTAGGTCTGCATCATCAGCCGGGTGATGGCCGTGTCGAACCCCTTGGCGCCGTCCCGGCCAAAGCCCGCCGCCCGCTTCAGGTCCTTGGAGAGCATCGGCCCCTCCCGGGTGAGCACGTCCATGATCTGCTTTTCCCTGTGTCCGGCCAGGCCGTCCTCGTACCGGGCGTCGAAGTCGTAGCCATCCCGGCGGTAGTTGGCCAGGTCGGGATACCACTCCCGGCTCACCAGCCCGGCCTTTTTGTTAAAGAGCTTGCCGTAGGCGACCTCGCCCCGTCTGGCCACCTCCATCCGCCACTCCCAGGGGCCGTCCACCCCCTCGGCGAACCAATACCGCCCAGGGGTCAGCTCCTCCACCGACAGCCCCACCCCGCAGCGGAAAAAGGGCAGCAGCCCGTAGTCCAGGGCCGCCGCCTCCAACGCCTGCCAGGATGTGATGTTCCGCGCCATCGGCGCTCCCCCCTGTCTCTGTCTCAGGTCTCCCGCTCCACCACCCGGCGGATCTCCCGCACCAGCGCGTCTGTCTCCCGGGCGAGGTCGCTGTATAACTCCCGCAAACTCTGCTCCCCGCCGGCCTTTGCCAGCGCCTCCAGCCGCCGGGCCAGCCGCCCCTCGGCCAGATACCGCTCCCGCAGGGCGGGGAAAAAACCCTCCGGCGGGTTGACCGGGGTGACCTCCCGGGGCCAGTAGCGCACGCCGGTGAGCAGGAAATAGGCCGCGCTCAGGCGCTTGGCCTGGCGGAGCTTCTGGCGGTAGATGCCCTGGAGCGCCCCCACCGCCCGGCGGGCGCGCAGGGCGAGATCCCGGTACACCGAGGCGTCGGTCAAAAATTCCAGCACCAGCCCCCGCAGCGTCCCGGCCTGTTCCTCCTCCGCCGGGGCGGCCGCCTCCACCGCCGGGGCGTTTCGCTCCACCGGGGGGTTTGGCTCCACCGGGCCGCCCCCGCCGGGGGCCACCCGGCTCCACACCTGGGCGAACACCTCCCGGTCACAGCCCAGCATCCCGGCTCCTTCCCGTTCTTCCATTCCGGCCTCCTCCTTCCATCAGACGGGTCTCCACCCATCCTATGGAATTTGGCCGCCGGCGGTGCGTCACTCCCGCTCGCCCCGGCAGAGGGTCAGGGCCTTGGGGACGTTCTCCACCCGGACGACCTTGTGGTCGCCGCCGTACTCCCCGTCCAGGGTCCAGGCCACCTCCTGCCGGCAGGTGAGGGTGAGGCGGCTGGTGTGGAAGCCGATGAGCGGCCCGCCCTCCCCGTCCCCAGGGGTCTGGGTGAAAACGGAGTGCAAAATCGCCTGAAGCTCCATGGGATTTTTGGGCGGGTGAACCAGGATGACCTCAAACTCCCCGTCGTCCAGGGCGACCTCCCGGGCCGGCCAGCCCTTGAACCCGCCCACGGAGCGGGTGTTGCTCACCATACCGAAGAGGAACTCCCCCTCGATGACGCCGTGGTCGTGCTCCACCTTCATCTGCCAGCTGCGCAGGTTGCCCAGCCGCCCGATCCCCTCCAGCACGTAGGCCAGATACCCAAAGAGGTTCTTGGACTGCTGGGGCGTGTCGTAGCTCACGTCGGTGAAGGCGCCGAAGGCGGCCACGTAGACAAAGCTCTGGCCGTTGAAGCGCCCCATGTCGCAGGGCATATCCGCGCCGGAGACCGCCACCTGGGCGGCCCGGACGAGATCCCGGGGCAGGTCCAGATTGCGGGAGAAGTCGTTGGTGGTGCCCGCGGGGATATACCCCAGCACCGGCGGGTCGGGCATATCCATCAGGGCGGAGACCACCTCATGGAGGGTGCCGTCCCCGCCGCAGCAGACGATGCGGGAGTAGTTGCCGCCGATCTGGCGCACCATCCGGGTGGCGTCCCCGGCGGACTGGGTAGGGTAGGCGGTGGGCAGATAGCCCGCGGCGGCAAAGACGTTGAGCACGTCGCTCAACCGGCCCCGGACCTTCCCCTGCCCCGCCTGGGGGTTGTAGATGAACAAGAGATCCTTCACGGCTCTCCCTCCCCTCCGCCGCGCCTGCCCCTCCCGGCCAGGCCGGAGGGCGAAGGCGGCATATCGATACGAACCTTGGGATATTGTACCACCTTTTTTCCCCCATTTCAACGCCTTTCTGCCCCGGTTTGGTGTGGACAACGGCGGGGAGAACCGCTATAATAGAAGGGGAAGGAATTTGCCCATTTTGGGAAAAAGGAGGCGGCTGGGATGAAGACCATTCTCGTGGCCGGGGGCGCCGGCTATATCGGCAGCCACATGGTAGCGCTGCTGGTGGAAAAGGGCTATGACGTAGTGGTGGCGGACAACCTGCGCACCGGCCACTGGCAGGCGGTGAAGGGGGGCGCGAAGCTCCGCGTGGGCGACGTGAAGGACGCCGCCTTTTTGGACCGGGTGTTCTCCGAGTTCCATATCGACGGGGTCATCAACTTCGCCGCCTTCTCCCTGGTGGGGGAGAGCGTCGCCGACCCCCTGAAGTACTACGACAACAACGTGGGCGGGGCGGTGAGCATGCTCACCGCCATGAAAAACCACGGGGTAGACAAGATCGTCTTCTCCTCCACCGCCGCCACCTACGGCGAGCCGGAGAAGCAGCCCATCCAGGAGACCGACCGCACCGACCCCACCAACCCCTACGGGGCCTCCAAACTGGCCATCGAGGGCTTGCTGAAGTGGAGCGACCGGGCCTACGGCATCCGCTACGCCGCCCTGCGCTACTTCAACGCCGCCGGGGCCAACACCGACGTAGGCATCGGCGAGGACCACCGCCCGGAGACCCACCTCATCCCCATCGTCCTCCAGTGCGCCCTGGGCAAGCGGGAGCGCGTGGGCATCTACGGCGACGACTACCCCACCCCCGACGGCACCTGCGTCCGGGACTACATCCACGTCCGCGACCTGGCCGCCGCCCACCTGCTGGCCCTGGAGTACCTGGATCGGGGCGGCCGGAGCGGCCCCTTCAACCTGGGCAGCGGCGACGGCTTCTCCGTCAAGGAGATCATCGACACCGCCCGCAAGGTCACCGGCAAGCCCATCCCCGCGGTGGTGGAACCCCGCCGGGCGGGGGATCCCTCCGTGCTCATCGCCTCCAACGCCAAGGCCCGGGAGGTGCTGGGCTGGGCGCCGGAGCGGGGGCTGGAGGCCATCATCGCCGACGCCTGGGCCTGGCACAGCGGCCACCCGGACGGCTACGGGGAGGGCTGAGCCATGGTAGAGCGGGTGGAACTGAAAAGCGGCTTCTGCTGGCGCATCCACGAAGGCGAGACCTATGTGGACATCGTCCCCTACGGCGCGTCCCTGCGCTCCATCGTGACCCCCGGCCGGGACGGCGTCCTCCGGGACGTGTGTCTGGGCTACGAGGGGGCGCTGGACTACGCCGCCCAGGGCGGGTGCCTGGGTTCGGTGGTGGGCCGGTACGCCAACCGCATCTCCGGCGCGGCCTTCACCCTGAACGGCAGGGCCTACCCCCTCCTGGCCAACGAGGGCCCCAACACCCTCCACGGCGGCGGCATGGGCTACCACAAGCGCTGGTGGCGCCTCTCGCCCCAGGGGGAGGACACGGTGGTCTGCCGCCTGGACTCCCCGGACGGGGACGAGGGCTTCCCCGGGCGGCTGGAGGTGGAGACGGCCTACACCTGGCGGGATGGCGCGCTCACCATCCGCTACACCGCCCGCGCCCACGCCGACACGGTGGTGAACCTCACCAACCACGCCTACTTTAACCTGGCCGGGCAGGACGGCGGCGAGGTGGGCGATCACGTTCTCACCCTCCGGGCCGCCAGGTTCACCCCCATCGGGGCGGATAAGATGGTCACCGGCCAGCTCCGGGATGTGGCCGGCACCCCCTGGGACTTCCGCCAGGGCGCGGCCCTGGCCGAACGCTGGGACCACCCCGACCTGGGGGGCGGGTTCGACCACAACTACTGCCTGGACCCCGGCCCCGGCCCGGCGGCCACCCTCTGCTGCCCCCGGACGGGCATTTCGATGGAGATGACCACCGACCGCCCCGGCTGCCAGGTGTACAGCGCCGGCGGGCTGAAGACCCGCGCCGGCAAACGCGGCGCCGTCTACGGCCCCCGCCACGGCCTGTGTCTGGAGACGCAAAATTACCCCAACGCCGTCAACACCCCCGCCTTCCCCTCCCCGATCCTGCGGGCGGGAGAGACGTGGGAGAGCCGCACGGTCTACCGTTTCACGGCAGGCTGACGCCTATCAAAGCAGGGGCCGTTGGCCCCTGCTTTGATTATTTTTGCGGCCCGCCGCAGCGCACGACCCGGCCACCGAGGTGGCCGGGTCGTGCGTTTGCGGGCCGAGATGTATTTTTTGCCAGGCGCATGTCCTGGCAAAAAATTTTTTATGATTTTTTCGCGCCCGATGGCGCGAAACTCTGCGAGGCTTTTGGGATCTAGGGAGACATCTGTCGTCGAAAGGCGCTTCACCGCTCCGGGGCGGGGGGCTGTTGGCCTTTGGCGTGGGCCAGGAGCTTTTCAAAGGTCTCGTCGGACAGGTCGTGCTCCACCTTGCAGGCGTCCCGCTCCGCCACCGCCGGGTCCACCCCCAGGCGGACGAA
>CANRLZ010000071.1 GCA_947631595.1 uncultured Oscillospiraceae bacterium | reverse complement strand
CCACAGCATCCCTTACAGTGTAGCACATGACCTTGGAGAGGGTCATTAAAAACTACTACTCTATAATACAAGGAGACTGACCATGGATCGGAAAACTTGCAAGGGCTTTGTGGCCGGTCTGTTGACCGCTGTGCTGGCCCTGGGGCTGGGCGCCGCCGCCCTTGCCGCCACGCGGAGCATCAACGTGGACGATGCCATCCGCGTCACCGTCAACGGCGTGCCCTTCACCCCCCGGGACGTGAACGGAAAAGAAGTGGAACTCTTTGCCTACAACGGCACCACCTACGCCCCCATCCGGGCCTTTGCCGAGGCCGCCGGACTCCAGGTGGACTATGACGCCCAGAGCAAGACCGCCCGAGTGGAGACCCCGGACTACGCCGCCGGCGCCGACCCCAAGGCCGCCAGCTACATCGGCCAGGAGAAGGCCCTGTCCCTCGCCCTGGCGGACGCGGGGGTGCGGGCGGAGGACGCCCTGGTGCTGAAGGCCGCTTTGGACTGGGACGACGGCCGGGCGGTCTACGAGGTGGAGTTCTGCTCCGCCAACGCCGAGTATGACTACGACCTGGACGCCGTCACCGGCGCGGTGGTCAAGAAGGAACTGGACCTGCCCGACTACGACTGGTCCCACCGGGACGGCTACCACATCGACCGCGCGTCCACCCCGGCGGGGAGCGCCGCCGGGACCCAGACAGGGCGGATCACCGAGGCCCAGGCCAAGGAGGCCGCCCTGGCCCGTCTCCCCGGCGCCACCGTGCGGAAGTGCGAGCTGGACTACGAGGACGACATCGGCGGCTACCTCTACGAGCTGGAACTGGTGAGCAACGGCCGGGAGTACGACTGCGAGATCGACGCCCAGACCGGGGCCATCCTCAAATTCAAACAGGACTGATCCCCAACGAAAAAGCGCCCGCCGCTGTGGCCACAGCGGCGGGCGCTCAGCTTGTCAAAAAGCCTCGCAGAGTTTCGCGCCGCAAGGCGCGAAAGACTCATAAGAAATTTTTTCCGGCGGCGTGTACGTCGGAAAAAATACATCTCGGCCCGCAAACGTGCGAGTCGGCCGCCCTCGCGGCGGCCGGGGAGTGCGCTGCAGCGGGCCGTAAAAAATGTCAAAGAAGCGGCCCTGCCGCTTCTTTGACAGTCTCAAGGGCCGCCGCTGTAGTCACAGCGGCGGGCGCTTTCTCTGTCTCCGGGGCGGGGGAGGGCGCCCTACCCCCGGGCCTGCCGCACCGCCCGGCGCAGGGGCGGGGCCACCACCGCCGTGACGGCCACCTTGACCGCCTCCCCGGGGAGGTAGATGAGGCAGCCCATTTTGACCACCTCCCACACCGACAGGCCCTTGCCCAGGTAGAGGTTCAGGATGAGGCCCATGTAGGGCGTGCCGATGGCGTAGCCCGCCAAAATGCCCCCGGCGGCGGCCCCGGCCAGCCGGAGGGGGGAGAGGGAGTCCCCGGCCAGCAGGCCGCTCACCGCCGCGGTGAGGGGGAAGCCCAGGAGAAAGCCAAAGCTGGGCTGGAGGACGTACCCCGGCCCGCCCCCCATGGTGAAGATGGGCAGGCCCAGCAGCCCCAGGGCCAGGTAGACCCCCTGGGACGCCGCCCCCCACCGCGGCCCCAGGACGATCCCCGACAGGGCGGCCAGCATGGTCTGAAGGGTGATGGACATGACCCCCAGGGGGATCTTCAGAAAGCCGCCAACGGCGGTGAGGGCGGCGAAGACGGCGGCCAGAACCAGGGAACGAGTGGGAGAATGCATGAGTGGTAAACCTCTTTTCTTTATTTGGTTTACGGTCAGTATAGCAGACTGCCGCCGGTTTGTAAACCCATTTTTGAAAATCGGTTGACAGAGGGGTAAGACGGGGGTAAACTGGAAGAAAAAGGGGGGAGCCTATGGTGAAGGAGGCGCTGCTCCGGGCGCTGTTGGGCCGTCAGGGGCCTCTGTCCGGGGAGCAGCTGAGCCGCGGCCTGGGGGTGAGCCGGGCGGCGGTGTGGAAGGCGGTGACCGTCCTGCGCGGGGAGGGGTACGACATCCAGGCCCTTCCGGGGCAGGGGTATGTGCTGCGCACCGCCCCCGACCTTCTGCGGGCGGAGGCGCTGGCCGACCCCCGGCGGACGGTGGGCGGCCAGGTGGTCTGCCTGGAGGAGATCGACTCCACCAACGACGAGCTGAAGCGCCGCGCCACCCGGGGCGCTCCCACCGGCCTTGCCCTCACCGCCGAGAGCCAGACGGGGGGGAGAGGCCGCCGGGGCCGCTCCTTCCAATCCCTGGCGGGGAAGGGGCTGTACCTCTCCGTCCTGCTGCGCCCCCAGGCGCCTTTGGAGATGGTGAGCCAGCTCACCGCCTGGACGGCGGTGGCGGTGTGCCGGGCCATTGAGGACGTGAGCGGCATCCGCGCCGACGTGAAGTGGCCCAACGACGTGCTGGTGGGCGGCAAGAAGCTCTGCGGCATCCTCACCGAACTGGGGGTGGAGGCGGAGACGGGCAGCCTGAGCTATGTAGTGGTGGGGATGGGCGTGAACGTGCGCCAGACCCGCCAGGACTTCGGCCCCGAGCTGGAGGGGATCGCCACCTCCCTGGCCCTGCTGGGGGCGGACGTCCGCCGGGAGGCGCTGGCCCGGGCGCTGCTGGACCGGCTGGACGAGATGGACGCCGCCTTCCCGGCGGCGCGGGAGGCGTGGCTGGAAGAGTACCGCCGCCGGTGCGTCACCCTGGGCCGCCGGGTGAAGCTCATCGGCCCGGAGGGGGAGACCGCCGCCCAGGCCCTGGACGTGGACGAGAACTTCGCCCTGCGGGTGCGGCTGGACAGCGGGGAGGAGCGGACGGTGAACTCCGGGGAGGTCTCCGTCCGGGGTCTGCTGGGCAATATGTGACAAAACGACCCCCGGACGGTGGTCCGGGGGTCGTGGCCGCTGGGGCGCTAATTCAGAACTTGCTGTCCGAGGACTTGCGGCTCTCGGGGGCGTCCTTCTTCTTGTTGTCGGCGCTGGGCTGGTTTTTGCGGTTGGTGGACCCCTTCTGGCTGCGGTTCTGGTTGCTGTTCTGGCTGTTGGAAGTCTGATCGTTGGCCATCTCTCTCACCTCGTTTCCATGCCGATAGTATGCGCCGGGCGGGGAAATTTCATACATCGGAAAATTTTTTCCCTCCGGGGGCTTGAACCGGCGGCGGGGGATGTGGTATACTGTGGTAGCGATTTACATAATCCCTCCGAAGGGAGAGAGCGACTATGAAATGCCCCTACTGCGCCAACCTGGAGAGCAAGGTGGTGGACTCCCGCCCCGCCGACGAGGGCGCCAGCATCCGCCGCCGCCGGGAGTGCCTGGAGTGCCACAAGCGGTTCACCACCTACGAGACCATTGAGAGCGTGCCGTTGGTGGTCATCAAGCGGGATGGCTCCCGCCAGGCCTTCGACCGCAACAAGCTCCTGGGCAGTATGCTCAAGGCCTGCGAGAAGCGCTCGGTGTCCATGGAGACCCTGGAGGACATCGTCGCCGAGATCGAGCAGACCCTCCAAAACGAGATGGAGCGGGAGGTGGCCTCCACCCAGATCGGCAACATGGTCATGGAGAAGCTCAAGACGGTGGACGAGGTGGCCTACGTCCGCTTCGCCTCCGTCTACCGGCAGTTCAAGGACATCAACACCTTTATGACCGAGCTGGGCAAGCTGCTGGACGAGAAATAAATATGCAAAATGCGCGCCGGAGAGGACAAGCTCTGGCGCGTATTCTGTGTATCGACGAATGAATATTCAATATAGAATGAATATTATTCATGTGCTTGTGGAATATCACCACCAGGACGGGAAAATCAGAGAATATTTATGCGAATTTATCCTTGCTTTTTCCGGCGGCCGGTGGTAGACTATGGACAATTCATCAAAACATTGGAGGTCATGGAACATGGCGGACAAACAGATCAAGAAGGTCGTTCTGGCCTACTCCGGCGGACTGGACACCTCAATCATCATCCCCTGGCTGAAGGAGAACTACAACGACCCGGAGATCATCGCCGTCTCCGGCGACGTAGGCCAGGGCACCGAACTGGACGGCCTGGAGGAAAAGGCCATCAAGACCGGGGCCAGCAAGCTCTACGTGGAGGACCTCACCGACGTGATGGTGGACGAGGTCATCATCCCCTCCATGCAGATGGGCGCCAAGTACGAGGACTACCTGCTGGGCACCGCCTTCGCCCGGCCGGTGATCGCCCGGCGGCTGGTGGAGATCGCCAAGGCGGAGGGCGCGGACGCCATCTGCCACGGCTGCACCGGAAAGGGAAACGACCAGGTGCGCTTTGAGCTGGCCATCAAACGCTTTGCCCCGGGGATGAAGATCATCGCCCCCTGGCGGGAGTGGGACATCAAGGGCCGGGACGAGGAGATCGACTACGCCGAGGCCCATAACGTACCTCTGAAGATCAGCCGGGAGACCAACTACTCCAAGGACAAGAACCTCTGGCACCTAAGCCACGAGGGCCTGGATCTGGAGGACCCGGCCAGCGAGCCGCAGTACGACAAGCCCGGCTTTTTGGAGATGGGCGTCAGCCCCGTGGCCGCCCCGGACAAGCCCACCTACGTGACCATCGACTTCGTCAAGGGCGTGCCCACGGCGGTGGACGGCGTTGCCATGAAGGCCAGCGACGTGATCCGCAAGCTCAACGACCTGGGCGGCGCCAACGGCATCGGCCTGCTGGACATCGTGGAGAACCGGCTGGTGGGCATGAAGGATCGGGGGGTGTACGAGACCCCCGGCGGCACCATCCTCTACCGCGCCCATGAGGTGCTGGAGATGATCACCCTGGACAAGGACACCAAGCACATGAAGCAGAAGCTGGCGGTGGACTTCGCCGACCTTGTCTACAACGGCAAGTGGTTCACCCCCCTGCGGGAGGCCCTCACCGCCTTCGCCACCGACACCCAGAAGCACGTCACCGGCCAGGTGAAGCTCAAGCTCTACAAGGGCAACATCATCACTGCCGGGGTGACCTCCCCGGAGACCCTGTACTCCGAGGACCTGGTGACCTTCGAGGAGAGCGACTACGACCAGAAGGACTCCCAGGGCTTCATCAACCTCTGGGGCCTGCCGGACACCGTCCAGGCGCTCCGGGAGCAGGGCAAACTGAAGTAAAACCACCATCATCCCAGGCACGGCGCGCGGGGGGCGTACCCCGCGCGCCCGCCTTGACTTATAAGGGGCGAATGCTATGAAACTCTGGGCAGGGCGTTTCCAAAAGGAGACCGACTCCCTGGTAAACGACTTTAACTCCTCCATCGACTTCGACGCCCGGCTCTACCGCCAGGACATCGAGGGCTCCATCGCCCACGCCACCATGCTGGGCAAGCAGGGCATCATCGAGGAACACGAGGCGGAGAAGATCATCGACGGGCTGAAGACCATCCTCCGGGACATCGAGGCCGGGACGGCGGATCTGACCGAGGACAGCGAGGACATCCACATGAACGTGGAGCGCCTGCTCACCGAGCGCATCGGCGACACCGGCAAGCGCCTCCACACCGCCCGCAGCCGCAACGACCAGGTGGCGGTGGACTTCCGCCTCTTTGTGAAGGAGGAGATCCCGGAGGTGGTGAACGCCATCCTGGACCTCCAGGCGGTGCTGGTGAAGAAGGCCAAGGCCAACGTAGACACCGTCATGCCCGGCTACACCCACCTCCAGCGCGCCCAGCCCACCACCTTCGGCCACGTGCTCATGGCCTACGCCAATATGTTCCGCCGGGACGTGACCCGGCTGGAGGACTGCCGGGAGCGGCTGGACGAAAGCCCTCTGGGCGCGGGGGCGCTGGCCACCTCCACCTACCCGGTGGACCGGTTCGAGACCGCCAAGCTCCTGGGTTTTTCCAAGCCCATGGACAACTCCATGGACGCGGTGGCCGACCGGGACTACGCCCTGGAACTCCTGAGCGACCTGTCCATTTTGATGTCCCACCTCTCCCGGTTCGCCGAGGAGATCATCCTCTGGTGCTCCTGGGAGTTCAAGTTCGCCGAGCTGGACGACGCCTACTCCACAGGCTCGTCCATCATGCCCCAGAAGAAGAACCCGGACGTGGCCGAGCTGGTCCGGGGCAAGACCGGCCGGGTCTACGGCGACCTCATCACCCTGCTCACGGTGATGAAGGGCCTGCCCCTGGCTTACAACAAGGATATGCAGGAGGACAAGGAGCCGGTCTTTGACGCGCTGGACACGGTGAAGCTGTGCCTGCCCGTGTTCGCCGCCATGGTGGACACCATGACCGTCCTGCCCCGGAACATGGAGCGGGCGGCCCAGGTGGGCTTTATCAACGCCACCGACTGCGCCGA
>CANRLZ010000070.1 GCA_947631595.1 uncultured Oscillospiraceae bacterium | reverse complement strand
CAACGGGGCGTGACGTTTCTACTGCGACCGCCGTGGCCGCCTCCGTCGCCGTTGGCGCGGCGTTGTGCAGACAAGGTGCAGCGCCGCGCCACCTCCCCGGCTCCCTGAAAGGTGTAGCACCGTACAACCCCCCGGCTCCCCCTCTGGGGGAGCTGTCAGCCGCAGGCTGACTGAGAGGGCGAACCTCTTTGTGCAGACCCCCCTCCGGGGGGCGCGCCCTTTTGCCCAGGGTGGGCAAACACCAACCCCGCGCCGGGAGGCGCACGCCTTTGCCCACGCTGGACAAACACCAACCCCCCGCCGGGAGGGGACAGCGCCCCTTTTTTGTGGCGGCGGGGGTTGCGCCGGGATAGAAAAAAGTGGTATAATCAAGTATTCTATTCAGGACAAGGATGGATCTGACTTGGCTAAGAAGAAGGTTACGGACGAGGCGCCCAAGCACAGGGACAACCCCAACGTCATGGGGCTGCACTCCGCGGTGGTGGAACAGCCCATCACCCAGACGCTGGAACTGAACTATATGCCCTACGCCATGAGCGTCATCGTCTCCCGGGCCATCCCGGAGATCGACGGCTTCAAGCCCGCCCACCGCAAGCTGCTCTACACTATGTACAAGATGGGCCTGCTCACCGGCGCCCGCACCAAGTCGGCCAACATCGTGGGCCAGACCATGAAGCTCAACCCCCACGGGGACGCCGCCATCTACGACACCATGGTCCGCCTCTCCAGGGGCTACGGCGCCCTGCTCCACCCCCTGGTGGACTCCAAGGGCAACTTCGGCAAGGTATACTCCAGGGACATGGCCTGGGCCGCCAGCCGGTACACCGAGGCCAAGCTGGACGGCATCGCCGCCGAGTTTTTCCGGGACATCGACCAGGACGCGGTGGACTTCCAGGACAACTACGACGGCACCCTCCGGGAGCCGTGCCTGCTGCCCACCACCTTCCCCAACGTTCTGGTCTCCGCCAACCAGGGCATCGCCGTGGGCATGGCCTCCAACCTGTGCGGGTTCAACCTGGGGGAGGTGTGCGACGCCGCCGTGGCCTACCTCAAGGACCCCAATGCGGACCTGCTCTCCATCCTGAAAGCCCCCGACTTCTCCACCGGCGGCCAGCTCCTCTACGACGGGGCGGAGATGGCCGGCATCTATGAGACCGGCCGCGGCTCCTTCAAGGTCCGCGCCAAGTGGCGCTACCAGAAGGAGGGCAACCTGATTGAAATTTACGAGATCCCCTACACCACCACCACCGAGGCCATCATCGACAAGGTGGCCGAGCTGATCAAGCTGGGCAAGGTGCGGGAGATCGCCGATATGCGGGACGAGACAGACCTCTCCGGCCTGAAACTCACCATCGACCTGAAGCGGGGCACCGACCCGGAAAAGCTCATGCACAAGCTGTTCCGCTCCACCACCCTCCAGGACTCTTTCCCCTGCAACTTCAACATTTTGATCGCCGGGACGCCCCGAGTGATGGGCGTGCGGGAGATCTTGGGCGAGTGGACCGCCTGGCGCATCGAGAGCGTCCGGCGGCGGGTGTACTTCACCCTGAAGAAGCGGGAGGAGAAGCTGCACCTCCTCAAGGGCCTGAAGAAAATTCTCCTGGACATCGACCGGGCCATCCGCATCATCCGGGAGACGGAGGAGGACGCGGAGGTCATCCCCAACCTGATGATCGGCTTCGGCATCGACGACGTGCAGGCGGAGTTTGTGGCGGAGATCAAGCTGCGAAACATCAACAAGGAGTATATCTTGAAGCGGGTGGAGGAAACCTCTCTCTTGGAGGAGGAGATCGCCGACCTCAAAGACCTGGTGAACTCCCCCGGCCGGATCAAGGGGGTCATCGCCGAGGAACTGAAGGCGGTGAAGAAGAAATACGCCGTCCCCCGCCGCACCGAGATCCTCTACGAGTTCGAGACCGCCCAGGAGACGGAGGCCGCCCAGGAGGCGCCGGACTACCCCGTCCACGTCTTCGTCTCCCGGGAGGGGTACTTCAAGAAGATCACCCCCCAGTCCCTGCGGATGTCCGGGGAGCAGAAGTACAAAGAGGGCGACGGCCCCAGCGCCTACTGGGAGACCACCAACCGGGAGGAGCTGCTGGTGTTCACTGACAAACAGCAGTGCTACAAGGCGCGGCTGTCCGACTTTGACGACAGCAAGGCCAGCGTCCTGGGGGACTACCTGCCCACCAAACTGGGCATGGACCAGGGGGAGGGCGTGGCCTTCGCCTGCCTGGCCCAGGGCTACGCCCCCCACGTCCTCTTTTTCTTCCAGAACGGCAAGGTGGCGCGGGTGGAGCTGAGCGCCTACGCCACCCAGAGCAAGCGCAAAAAGCTCACCGGGGCGTACTCGGACAAGTCGCCCCTGGTGACCGCCCTGGTGCTGAAGGAGGACGCGGAGGTGGCCGTCCACTCCACCGACGGGCGGTGCCTGGTCTTCCACACCGCCTCCCTGGCCCCCAAGACCACCCGGAGTACCCAGGGGGTGAACGTGCTCACCCTCAAGGGCAAGCACACCCTGGCCGGGGCGGAGCTTTTGAGCCAGAGCAACATCGGTAACGCCGCCCGGTTCCGCGGGCGGACCCTGCCCGCCACCGGCTCGCTGCTGCGGCCGGAGGACAAGAAGATACCCGACCAGCTGACCATGGAGTAAGAGAGGGGAGGCGTGCCTACGGAACATCCAGCGCTGTCGGCCTTGGGCCGCTTTTTCCTCATCACCCTGGGCGCGCTGCTCTTCGCCCTGGCCTTCGCCTGGTGCTTCGACCCCGCCCGGATCGGCTTCGGCGGCTTCACCGGCGTGGGGCAGATCGTGAACGGCTTTTTCCCCGCCGTCCCCGTCGGCGCGGTGGTCATCGTGCTGAACATCCCCCTGTTTTTCCTGAGCTGGCGTCTGCTGGGCAGTCGGATGCTCTTCAGCTCCCTCTACGCCATGCTGTGCTCGTCCCTCTTCATCGACGTGCTGGAGGAGCTGTTCCACTTCCGGGCCATGGACAAGGTGCCCGCCTGCGCCGCCGGAAGTGTGCTGGTGGGGGTGGGGCTGGGCCTGGTGATCCTCCAGGGCGCCACCACCGGGGGCAGCGACCTCCTGGCCCGGCTGTTGAAGCTGAAAATCGCCTGGCTGCCCATGGGCAAGCTGCTGCTGTGCGTGGATCTGGTGGTGATTTTGGCCGGGGCGCTGGCCTTCGGCAGCGTGGAGAGCGGCATCTACGGCCTCATGGGCCTGTTCCTCTCCACCGCCGTCATGGACAAGATGCTCTACGGCCTGGACACGGCCAAGGTGGCCTATATCATCTCCACCAAGCCCCAGGAGGTGACAGACGGCATCGTCCACCGGCTCCACCGGGGCGTGACCCTGCTGGCCGGCCAGGGCGGCTGGTCCGGCGGGACGCGGGAGGTGTTGCTGTGCGCCTTCAAGCAGCGGCAGATCGTGGAGGTGAAGGCGCTGGTGAAGGGCATCGACCCGGAGGCGTTCATCATCGTCTGCAACGCCCAGGAGGTGCTGGGCCACGGCTTCCAGGTCTACCAGGAGAAGGGCATTTAACGAGAAGGGCAGGGAGGTGGAGGAGATGAGACGGCTGGCGGCGGCGTGTGTGCTGCTCTTGTGCCTCACCTCCTGCGCCGCCCTGCTGGAGCGGGAGTACAGCCAGTCGGCGGCCCACGTGGAGGACAGTTCCGCCCTGGGCGGAACCGCCTACCGGGTGGAGACCTACTCCGCCCTGCGGGCGGCCCTGCGCTCCTATGTGGAGGAGGGGCTGACCCAGGGGTCTGTGCGCTGTCCCACCACCTATCCGGGCAACCTGAGCGTGGACCTGGAGAAGGCCAGGCGGCAGCTCATGGAGGAGGACCCCCTGGGGAACTACGCCCTGTCCGATGTGACCTTCCGCACCTCCCGCATCATCGCCTACTACGACGTGGAGTTGGAGTTTACTTACAAGGCGGACGCCAAGGAGGTGGCGCGGTCGCCCCGCCTGGCCTCCCGGGAGGCGGTGGCCAGTGCCTTGGCCCTCGACCTGGAGGCGCTGGACACCCGCGTCTGCCTCTACCTCACCCACTACCCGGAGGGGGATGAGCGGTACTTCGCCGACGCCCTGCGCCAGGCCCAGGGCCTCAGCCCCGCCGCCCTGGGGCGGCCCCAGGTGACCGCGGAGCTGTACCCCCAGACCGGGGCGGAGCGGGTGGCGGTGCTCACCCTGGACTACGGGGAGGACACAGCCGCCCTGGCCCAGCGGCAGGAGGAGCTGGACGCCGCCCTGGACGAGCTGTGGGCCGGTCCGGGGGAGCCGGACGCCCAGGCGCTTTTCGACGTTCTTCGGGGGGCGTGTACCCTCTCCGACCAGGGGGGCGACACCGCCTATGACGCGGCGGTGGCGGGCAGCGCCAACGGCGAGGGCTTGACCCTGGGCTACGCCGCCCTGTGCCGCCGGTGGCGGCTGGATTGCCGGGCCGTGTGGACCTCCCAGGGCTGTTACGCCGCCCTTTCCACCGACGAGGGCGAGCGGTACGTAGATTTGACCCAGAGCCAGTTTGCCCTTCTGGACGCCCTCCCTGGGGCGGCCGAGGCGGCGTGAGAGGAGGCGAGCGGGTGGACAAGATACCCCATATCCTGGTGGTGGACGACGAGACGGAGATCGCCGACCTGGTGGGGATGTACCTCCAGAGCGAGGGCTTCGCCGTGACCAAATGCCACACCGGCCAGGAGGCGCTGGCCGCCGCACGGGAGACGGAGTTCGACCTGGCGATCCTGGACGTGATGCTCCCCGACCTCTCCGGCTTCGCCCTGTGCGCCCAGCTGCGGGAGACCTACGCCTTTCCCATCCTCATGCTCACCGCCAAGGCCGGGGACATGGACAAGATCAACGGCCTGACCATCGGGGCGGACGACTACATGACCAAACCCTTCAACCCCCTGGAGCTGGCCGCCAGGGTGAAGGCCCAGCTGCGGCGGTACACCCGCTACAACGCGGGGCTGGACAAGCCGGAGGAGGAGCTGGAGGCGTCCGGGCTTGTCATCAACCGCTCGGTACACCGCTGCTGGCTCTTCGAGGAGGAGATCATCCTCACCCCCATCGAGTTTGAGATCCTCTGGACCCTCTGCTTCCACAAGGGGCAGGTCATCTCCGCCGAGCAGCTCTTCGAGCAGGTGTGGGGGGAGAAATACCTGGAGCGGAACAACACCGTCATGGTCCACATCCGCCGCCTCCGGGAGAAGCTGGGGGACACCAACCGTCCTCCCGACGACCGCGTCATCAAAACGGTGTGGGGCGTAGGCTACCGCATCGGATGAAAAAATCCCAAGGAACGATATTTTTGAAAGGAGTCGATGCACCATGTTTACCAAGCTCAAGGAGGAACTGAAAAACAGCCCCAAGAAGATCGTCTTCACCGAGGGGCACGACGCCCGCATCCTGGAGGCCGCCGACCGGCTGCTGAAGGAAGGGCTGCTCCAGGTGGTCCTGGTGGGCAACGTGGAGGAGGTCAAGGCCAAGGCCAACCAGGGCGGGTTTGACATCGCCAAGGCGGAGATCGTGGACCCCGCCACCTACCCGGAGATGGACGCCATGGTGGCCAAGATGGTGGAGCTGCGCAAGGGCAAGATGTCCGAAGAGGAGTGCCGCGCGGCGCTGGCCAAGGGCAACTACTTCGGCACCATGCTGGTGAAGATGGGCGTGGCCGACTGCCTGCTGGGCGGCGCCACCTACTCCACCGCCGACACCGTCCGCCCCGCCCTCCAGCTCATCAAGACCAAGCCCGGCGCGCACCTGGTCTCCTCCTGCTTCATCCTGAACCGGGACACCGGGGACGAGGCCCTGAAACGCATCTGCATGGGCGACTGCGCCATCAACCTCTCCTATGAGGACAGCGTGGACAAGGAGGGGAACGTCACCCTCACCGGCGCCCAGAAGCTGGCCGAGGTGGCCATCGAGTGCGCCAAGTGCGCCAAGATCTTCGGCATCGACCCCAAGGTGGCCATGCTCTCCTTCTCCACCAAGGGCTCCGGCAAGGGCGGCACCGTGGCCCTCTCCGCCGAGGCCACCAAGGTCGCCCAGGAGATGGACCCCACCCTGGCCATCGACGGGGAGATGCAGTTCGACGCCGCCGTCTCCCCCACCGTGGGCCAGCTCAAGTTCCCCGGCTCCACCGTGGCCGGCTACGCCAACACCTTCATCTTCCCCCTCATCGAGGCGGGCAACATCGGCTACAAGATCGCCCAGCGCCTGGGCGGGTACGACGCCTACGGCCCCATCCTCCTGGGCCTGAACGCCCCCATCAACGACCTCTCCCGGGGCTGTAACGCCGAGGAGGTCTACTCCATGGCCATCATCACCGCCGCCCTGGCGTAAAGAGCGGTACATACCCGGCAGACAACGCCGCGGCGGGTCACCCCGCCGCGGCGTTTCGCGCCCC
>CANRLZ010000069.1 GCA_947631595.1 uncultured Oscillospiraceae bacterium | reverse complement strand
CCTTGGAACGATTATGAGGATACCCAACATTTGTGTCAAAAGTGTGACGAAATTTCAGGAGAATTTTGAATTTTGCCAGGGGTCTTCCCCCCTCCCGGCAAAAAAACAGGCCGGCCTGTTTGAGACTGTCAAAGAAGCGGCAGGGCCGCTTCTTTGACATTTTTTGCGGCCCGCTGCAGCGCACTCCCCGGCCGCCGCGAGGGCGGCCGGCTCGCACGTTTGCGGGCCGAGATGTATTTTTTCCGACGTACACGCCGCCGGAAAAAATTTCTTATGAGTCTTTCGCGCCCTGCGGCGCGAAACTCTGCGAGGCTTTTTTGACAAGCTGAAACAGGCCGGCCTGTTGGCCGACCTGTTTCGCTTATGGGGTCATTGGCTCTAACCGCCCAGGTAGGCGGCCTTCACGGACTCGTCCTCCAGGAGTTCGTGGGCGGGGGCGGATTTGACCACCTTGCCCGTCTCCAGGACGTAGCCCCGGTCGGCCACGCTGAGGGCCATCTGGGCGTTCTGCTCCACCAGGAGGATGGTGGTGCCCGCCTTGTGGAGGGACTGGATGATCTGGAAGATCTGATCCACCAGGATGGGCGCCAGGCCCATGGACGGCTCGTCCAGCATCATCAGCTTGGGTTCCGACATGAGCGCCCGGCCCATGGCCAGCATCTGCTGCTCGCCGCCGGAGAGGGTCCCGGCGATCTGGCGGCGGCGCTCCCGGAGGCGGGGGAAGAGTTCGTAGACCTTGGCCAGGCTCTCCTCCACCCCGGCGCTCTTCACGTAGGCGCCCATCTCCAGGTTCTCCTCCACCGTCATTTGGAGGAACACCCGCCGGCCCTCCGGCACGTGGGCCAGGCCGTGGGCCACCAGCTTGTGGGGCTGGACGGCGGAGATGTCGTGGTCCTCAAAGGTGATGGAGCCGGTCTTGGACCGCAGCAGGCCGGAGACGGTCTTCAGGGTGGTGGACTTGCCCGCGCCGTTGGCGCCGATGAGGGTGACGATCTCCCCCTCGTCCACGTGGAAGGAGACGCCCTTGATGGCGTGGATGGCGCCGTAGTAGACGTTGATATCCGATACGTTCAGCAGCACGCCGTCACACCTCCCGTTTCTTGCCCAGGTAGGCCTCGATGACCTGGGGGTCGTTCTTGATCTCCTCCGGGGTGCCCTTGGCGATGATCTCCCCGAAGTTGAGCACGCAGATGCCCTCGCAGATGCCCATGACCAGGGACATATCGTGCTCGATGAGCAGCACGGCGATGTGGAAGGTGTCCCGGATCTTCACGATGTTGTCCATGAGTTCGGCGGTCTCGGAGGGGTTCATGCCCGCCGCCGGCTCGTCCAGCAGGAGCAGGGAGGGGTTGGTGGCCAGCGCCCGGACGATCTCCAACCGGCGCTGGGCGCCGTAGGGGAGCGACCCGGCCTGGTGGTCAGCCAGGTCCTGCATATCGAAGATGCTCAGCAGCTCCATGGCCCGCTCGTGGGCCACCCGCTCCCCCCGCCAGTAGCCCGGCAGGCGGCACACGCCCTGGAACATCCCGTAGCGCACCTGGTTGTGGAGACCCACCTTCACGTTGTCCTCCACGCTCAGGTTGCCGAACAGGCGGATGTTCTGGAAGGTCCGGGCGATGCCCGCGCGGTTGACCTGCACGGAGTTCATGGAGTGGGTGTCCAGCCCGTCCAGGAGGATGGTGCCCCGGGTGGGCTGGTAGACCTTTGTGAGCAGGTTGAACACCGTGGTCTTCCCCGCGCCGTTGGGGCCGATGAGTCCGGCGATCTCGGTGCGGCCGATGGCCATGTTGAACTCGTTTACGGCGGTGAGGCCGCCGAAGTCGATGCCCAGGTGGCGGCACTCCAGGATGGGGGTCTTGTCCACGTCCCGCTCGGGGATCTTGTTGGTGCTGGGGACGGGCACCAGCTTGGTGGCGGGTCTGCGCTGGACGCGATCAGCCATTGCCCTCGCCTCCTTCCTCGGCCTCGGCAGGCGCTTCCTTCTTGAACCGCCCCGTCACGTTTTCCACCAGCTGCTGGAGGAAGGGGCTGTTGGTGACCACCATGACGATGATGAGCACGATGGCGTACACCAGCATGCGGTACTGGTCCAGGTTGAACTTCCGCAGCAGCTCCGGCAGCAGGGTCAGGAAGGAGGCGGAGAGGATGGAACCCCACATATTGCCCATGCCGCCCAGCACCACGAACACCAGGATGAGGATGGAGGTGTTGAAGTCGAACTTGTTGGCCACGACGGTGGACAGGCTCATGGTGTACAGCCCGCCGGCGGCCCCGGCCAGGGCGGCGGAGGTGACGAAGGCCATCATCTTGTACTTGGTGACGTTGACGCCCACGCTCTCCGCGGCGATGCGGTTGTCCCGGGCGGCCATGATGGCCCGGCCGGCCCGGGAGTTGACCAGGTTGAAGATGATCACCAGGGTGAGCAGCACCAGGATGATCCCGGCGGTGAAGGACGAGATGATCTTGATGCCGGAGATGCCCATAGGCCCGCCGATGAGCAGCTTCCCCCCCGCCCCCAGGCGGGAGGAGACGGTGTCGTTGAGGAAACTGAAGTGGAAGCCCTTGGCGTCCAGACCCACATAGAGGTTGTTGAACACGCTCTTGATGATCTCGCCGAAGGCCAGGGTGACGATGGCCAGGTAGTCGCCGTTCAGGCGCAGGACGGGGATGCCGATGAGGAAGCCCGCCAGAGCCGCGAAGGCCGCGCCGATGGCCATGGCCACCGCTAGGCGCAGCGGCGCCAGGGGGATGGCGTTCTGGAGGGCGATGGCGGCGGCGGTGCCGGAGAAGGCGCCCACGCTCATAAACCCGGCGTGGCCCAGGCTGAGTTCGCCGGACACGCCCACCACCAGGTTCAGCGCCAGGGCCATGGTGACGTAGGCGCAGATGGGCACCAGCAGCCCCTGGATCATGGAGCTGAGGCCCACGGTGCCGTCATAGACCCGGATCAGGAGATAGGCCAGAATGACCCCGCCGTAGGTGAGGAAATTGGCACGGTTCTTTTTTGTCATTCTCTTCATGCCGCACCTACACTTTCTCGGGGATCCGCTTGCCCAGCAGGCCGGCGGGCTTCACCAGGAGGATGATGATGAGCACGGCGAAGACGATGGCGTCGGAGACCTGGGTGGAGATATAGCCCTTGGCGAAGGTCTCGATCACGCCCAGGAGGATGCCGCCCAGCATGGCCCCGGGGATGGAGCCGATGCCGCCGAAGACGGCGGCGGTGAAGGCCTTGATGCCGGGCAGGGCGCCGGTGGTGGGCATGAGGGTGGGGTAGGCGGAGGTGAACAGCACGCCGGCCACCGCCGCCAGGGCGGAGCCGATGGCGAAGGTCATGGAGATGGTGGCGTCCACGTTGATGCCCATGAGCTGGGCGGCCGCCTTATCCTCCGAGCAGGCGCGCATGGCCTTGCCCATGCGGGTGTTGCCGGTGAACCAGGTGAGGGCGACCATAATGACCACGCACATGGCCACGGTGAGCAGGATCACGTGGCTGATGGACAGGCCCCCCAGGGTGATGGCCCCCCGGCCGATGACGGAGGTGCAGACCTTGGGGTTGGAGGTCCAGAGGACCTGGGCGCCGTTCTGGAGGAAGTAGCTCACGCCGATGGCGGTGATGAGCACCGCCAGGGAGGGGGCTTGCCGCAGGGGTTTGTAGGCCAGCCGCTCGATGGTCACGCCCAGGAGGGTACACACGGCCATCGCCAGCAGCAGCCCGGCCAAGCCCGGCACCACCGTCTGGGCCACCGACCCGTCCGGGAAGTTGCCCCGCAGGCCGCTGGTGGCGAAAAAGCACATATAGCCGCCCACCATGATCACGTCGCCGTGGGCGAAGTTCAGCATTTTCGCGATGCCGTAGACCATGGTGTAGCCCAGGGCGATGATGGCGTAGATGCTGCCCAGGGAGATCCCCTGGATCAGATAGGAGAGGAAGGTCACGTTCGCACCTCTTCTCTTTCTCAAGGATAGGCAATAGGCCGGCAGGTGTCGTCTGCCGGCCTATTGTGGTCGTTACTTGTTGCGGGTGCTCGGGCCGGGCTTACATACCGACGTAAGCGCCGTCCTGAATGACCATGCCCTTGGGGGCCTTGGTCACGGCGCCGTTAGTGTCCCAGGTCATGCTCTCGCCGGTGAGGCCGTCGAAGGTCATGGAGGTGAACTGGGCGATCATCAGGTCGTTGAGTTCCTCGGCGGACATGTCGGGGGTGGCGCCGGCGGCCTCCAGGGCCTGGGCGTAGGCGTAGACGCAGTCATAGGCGTCGGCGGCGAACTGGTTGGGCACCTCGCCGAACTTGTCCTGGTACTTGGTCACGAAGGACTGGGTCTTCTCGTCGGTGGCGTCGGCGTTGAAGGGGGTCAGGAGCATCACGCCCTCGGCCAGGGAGGTGTCAAAGCCCTCCAGGGTGAGGATGCCGTCCATGCCGTCCACGCCGAACCACTTGGGGGCGTAGCCCATGGCGTTGGCCTGGGAGAGGATCAGGGAGGCGGGGGTGTAGTACATGGGCAGGAACACCAGGTCGGCCCCGGCGTTCTTGGCGTCGGTGAGCTGGACGTTGAAGTCGGTGTCGTTGCCGTCGGCAAAGGTGGTCTCGCTGACGATCTCCAGACCCAGCTCGCCGGACTTCTCAACGAAGGTGTCCCGGATGCCCTTGGAGTACACGTCGTCGTTCTTCCAGATCACGGCGATCTTCTCGCCCAGCTTCTGGTCAAAGATATACTGGGCGGAGGCGGAACCCTGGTTGGGGTCCATGAAGCACATCTGGAAGACGTTGTCCTTCCCCTCGGTCACGGCGGTGGAGGAGGCGGAGGGGGTCAGGGCGAAGATGCGGTCCTCAAAGTTCTTGGCGGCAGTGGCCTCGCAGGGCTTGGAGGTGACGCTGCCCAGGGAGATCTGCATGCCCCAGTCCTTCAGGGTGTTGTAGGCGGTGACGGCCTTCTCGGCGTCGTGGGTGTCGTCCTGGTAGTTCAGCTCGAACTGGACGCCGCCCTGGGCGTTGATCTCCTCCACGGCGATCTCGGCGCCGTGCTGGGCGGCCAGGCCGTAGATGGCGGCGCCGCCGGTCAGGGGGCCGGTGCCGCCCAGCTTGAAGGCGGCGGTGGCGCCCTCCGCGGGGTTCTCCGCGGGAGCCTCACTGGGGGTCTCCAAAGGGGCCGCAGAGGGGGCCTCGCTGGGGGTGGAGTTCCCGCCGTTGTTGGCGCAGGCGGCCAGGGCCAGAACCATGGTCAGGGCCAGGAGCAGTGCAAGAAACTTCTTCATTTTCATAACCTCCTTAACAGGTTGTTGACAATTATAGCCGTGGCGGCGGTTTTTGTCAACTTCAAAACAGCCAAATGACGAGGAGTCTCCCCCCTCGTCATTTGTGGATTTTGTTCAAACGCCAAAGCCGCCGTCCACGCCCAGCACCTGGCCGGTGACAAACCCGGCGGCGGGGGAACAGAGGAAGGAGACCGCCTCGGCCACCTCCTCCGGCCGGCCCAGGCGGCCCAGGGGCGTCTCCTGGGCCAAGTCCTGGAGCGCTTGCGCCCCAAGGGGTCGGTTCATCTCCGTGTCGATCACGCCGGGGGCGACGCAGTTCACCGTCACCCCGCTTGGCCCCACCTCTTTGGCCAGGGCGCGGGTGAGGCCCACCACCCCCGCCTTGGCGGCGGAGTAGGCCGCCTCGCAGGACGCGCCCCGGAGGCCCCAGACGGAGGAAATGGTGACGATCCGCCCGCTTTTTGCCCGGATCATGGCCGGCAGCGCCGCCCGGCAGCAGTAAAACACCCCGTCCAGGTCGGCGGCCATCACCCGGCGCCACGCCTCGTCGCCCATCTCCTGCAAAAGGCCCTGCCAGGCCACCCCGGCGTTGCACACCAAAATGTCAAGTTGACAAAATTTCTCCAACACATTGTCAACAGCTTTTTGGACGCTCACCGGGTCGCTCACGTCGCAGAAAACCGCGTATCCGCCGATCTGGCCGGCCAGCGCGGCGGCCTTCTCCCCGCTGGCGCGATAGCCCACGCATACCGTGACCCCGTCCGCCGCCAGACGGCGGCACACCGCGCTTCCGATCCCACCGGCCCCGCCGGTGACCAGGGCGACGCCCATGGCCTCAGCGGATGGCCATCTCCTTGACCTCCTGGCCAAGGAGCGCCTGGAAGTCCTCCAGGGACATAGCGCCCTGGTCCTCCCCGGAGCGGTGGCGGACGGAGACGGTGCGGTTCTCCACGTCCCGGTCGCCCAGCACCAGCATGTAGGGCACCTTCAAAAGCTGCGCCTCCCGGATCTTCTTGCCGATCTTCTCGTTGCGCAGGTCCAGCTCCACCCGGAACCCCGCCTCGTCCAGGGCCTGGGCCACCTGGCGGGCGTAGTCGTCGGCGCGGTCGGTGACGGTGAGGAGCTTCACCTGCACCGGGGCCAGCCAGGCGGGGAAGGCCCCGGCGAAGTGCTCGGTGATAACGCCGATGAACCGCTCGATGGACCCCAGGACGACCCGGTGGATCATCACCGGGCGGTGGCGCTCCCCGTCCTCCCCCACGTACTCCAGCTCGAACCGCTCGGGGAGTTGGCTGTCCAGCTGGATGGTGCCGCACTGCCAGGTGCGGCCCAGGGAGTCGGCCAGGTGGAAGTCCAGCTTGGGGCCGTAGAAGGCGC
>CANRLZ010000068.1 GCA_947631595.1 uncultured Oscillospiraceae bacterium | reverse complement strand
AAAAGGAGCGACCCTTCGGGGCCGCTCCTTTTTGAGACTGTCAAAGAAGCGGTCGGGCCGCTTCTTTGACATTTTTTACGGCCCGCTGCAGCGCACTCCCCGGCCGCCGCGAGGGCGGCCGGCTCGCACGTTTGCGGGCCGAGATGTATTTTTTCCGACGTACACGCCGCCGGAAAAAATTTCCTATGAGTCTTTCGCGCCTAGCGGCGCGAAACTCTGCGAGGCTTTTTTGACAAGCTGAAAGGAGCGGCCCTTCGGGGCCGCTCCTTTCTCTGTTTGCAGCTCGTTACAGCGCGCTGGGCGGCCGCCTATGACGGTCGCCCGGCGCGCTTTTTGCCCGCCGCAGGCGGGAGCTTTTTTATAGGAAAGACTGGGAGGCGCGGAAAACTTCCGACCTTTTGTAGGCAAGACCGGGAGGCGCGGGAAACTTCCAACCCTTTGTAGGCAAGACCGGGAGGCGCGGGAAACGGCCTGGAGGGCAGGGGAGAGGAGGGTAAAAAAACGCCGTGGCGTCGGCTGGGCGACGCCACGGCGGGAGAGGCTTGACCGGATCAGGCGGCCTTTTTGGACTGCTCGAAACTGTCCTGCACGGCCTGGTCGGGGGCGGGGGTGAGCAGGGAGACGATCACGTTCACCGCGCAGCCCACCAGAAAGGCGGGAAGCAGCTCGTAGATGGCCCAGGCGCCGCCCAGGGGGGCGATGGCGAACTTCCACACGAAGACCATCACGCCGCCGGCGACCATGCCGGCCAGGGCGCCCCACTTGTTGCTCCGCTTCCAGAACAGGCTCAGCAGCACCACCGGCCCAAAGGCGCCGCCGAAGCCCGCCCAGGCGAAGGAGATGACCCGGAAGACCGAGCTGTTGGGGTCCCAGGCCAGGAACACCGCCACCAGGGCGATGACGACCACCGTGAGCCGGGCCACCAGCATGGCGGTCTTCTCCTTCATGCGGATGCCGAAAAAGTCCTGGAGCAGGTCCTGGGACATGCTGGAGGCGGCGGCCAGGAGCTGGGAGTCCGCGGTGGACATGGTGGCGGCCAGGATGCCGGCCAGCACCACGCCGGCCATCAGGGCCAGGAAAATACCGTGCTGGCTCATGAGGTCGGAGAGGTGGACCACGATGGTCTCGCCCTTCTGGTTGACAAGGTCGGTCACAGCGTCCGCGGAGAGCTTGCCGGCGCTCATCACGGCGTTGCCCACGGCGCCGATGAGGATGGCCACCGCCATGGAGATCACCACCCACACGGAGGCCACCCGACGGGAGGTGGTCAGCTCCTGCTCGTTGCGGATGGCCATGAACCGCAGGAGGATGTGGGGCATGCCGAAGTAGCCAAGGCCCCAGGCCAGGGTGGAGGCGATGCGCAGCCCGCCGAAGGACCCGGCGGCGTTGTTGGCCGCGTCATAGCCCTGGGTGAGGTTGAGGTAGCCGGGAATGGCCTTGGCGTTCTCGATCACCGCGCCCATGCCGCCGGCCTGCTGGGTGCTGAAGATCAACACCGCCAGCAGCGCCACGGTCATGACGATGCTCTGGATAAAGTCGGTGGTGGACACGGCCAGGAAGCCGCCCAGGGTGGTGTAGCCGATGATGACCACGGCGCCCACGATCATGGCCACGTGGTAGTCCACGCCGAACAGGCTGTTGAACAGCTTGCCCACGGCGCTGAAGCCGGAGGCGGTGTACGGCACGAAGAACACCAGGATCACCACCGCGGCGATGGCGGCCAGGAGGTGGCGGCGGTCGCCGTAGCGGCGGGAGAAGTAGTCCGGGATGGTGAAGGCGCCCAGCTGGGCGGAGTACCGGCGCAGGCGCTTCGCCACGATGAGCCAGTTGAGGTAGGTGCCGATGGCAAGGCCGATCACCGTCCAGCTCACCTCGGCCACGCCGGCGAAGTACGCCAGGCCGGGCAGGCCCATGAGCAGGTAGCTGGACATATCGCTGGCCTCGGCGCTCATGGCGGTGACATACGGGCCAAGCCGCCGGCCGCCCAGGTAGAAGTCCGAGCTTCCCTCGCTGCTGGAGTGGCTGAAGAGGAAGCCGATGAGAATGGTGGCCGCCAGGTAGATGACAATGGCGGACAGGATACAAAATTGCGCGGTGGTCATGGAAAAGAGCCTCCTTACGTTCCAGTTCCCGCCATCAGGCGGGGAATTTAGCACGCTAATGCGGCGCAGTTTTAGCGCACTAATGGTCATGATACCATGTTCGGCGGAAAAAGGCAAGCTAAAATCCCCATTTTTCGCCCGGACGGGAAATTTTTATTTTCCCTCTTCCCAACCGATGGTTTTTCTGTTATACTCAATATGTATAACTACCGGTATCGCTACCAGCATCGCCTGTTACGTCTCAAAACCGGGGAGGGATGTGACTGTGAGTATCCAGATCCAGTGCTGCGGCATCGCCATCCTGCTGATCCTGTTCTTCTTCCTGGATCGCCAGCGGCGCACCGATTTGCTGACCGAGCGGGTCTTCCGCTGGGTCATGTTGGTGTGCTTTATCTGCCTGCTCCTGGACGTGGGTTCCGTGCTGGCCATCAACGCCGCCCAGACCGTAGGGCAGACCCTTCCCCACCCCTCGGTGGATCTGATCTGCAAGTTCTACCTGCTCACCATCCCCGCCGTGGGCGCGGTGACCCTCTTCTACATCTGCGCCGACATCGACTATAAAAACCACCGGCACCTGCGCCGGGACGTCACCCTCTACACCGCCATGGGCGCGCTGGGGTGGATCGCCATCCTCGCCCTGCCCATCCAGTACCACCACAACGACCTGGGCCAGGTGGAGTACACCACCGGCCCCAGCGTCTACGCCACCTACGTCTGCATCGTGATCTACCTGGGGTGCATCGCCTACCGCCTCATCCGGGACCGGGACAAGATGAACCACCGCCGCCGGGTGGGGGTGCTGGCGTGGATGGTGCTGTGGACGGGCAGCTTCCTCGCCCAGCTCATCTACGGCAAGCTGCTCCTGGCGGGCTTTGCCTGCGCCACGGGCGTTTTGATCATCTACCTGAGCCTGGAAAACCCGGAGGGCAACCTGGACCGGCAGACCGGCCTCTTCCGCCGGGATGTGCTCCGCGCCACCCTGAAGCAGCGCTACGGAGAGGGACGTGACTTCTCCGTGCTGGTGCTGCTCTTCGCCCGGGGGCAGGAGAACGCCGAGGACGCCCGGCTGGATCTGATGCTCTATCTGGAGAGCCACAAGGAGTGGATGGCCTTCCGGGAGGACGGCGAGCGGCTCTACCTGCTCTTTGACACCCCCCAGGAGGCCCAGGCGGCCATGGATAAGATCGACGCGTATCTGGCCCAGCGGGGGCGGACGGATTACGCCATGCCGCTGAAGATCCACTGGCTGTTCATGCCCAGCGCCAAGGTGGTGAACGGGCGGCAGGAGGATCTGCTCTCCCTCATCCGGGATATCGCCATCAAGCACTTCCCGGAGGTGGACCGCCTGGTGGTGGACGCCCAGCTCATCGACAACATCCGCCAGGACCGGAAGATCGAGGAACTCCTGGCCAACGCCATCGCCGAGGATCGCATCGAGGTCTTCTACCAGCCCATCTACTCCATCTCCCAGCGGCGCATCACTGGGGCGGAGGCACTGGCGCGCATCCGGGACGAGGAGGGGCGGCTGGTCTCCCCGGCGCTGTTCATCCCCATCGCGGAGAGCAACGGCATGATCCTCCGCCTGGGGCGGATCATCTTCGACCACGTCTGCCGCTTCATCAAGGACCACCCCCTGGAGGGCTTGGGGCTGACCAACATCGACGTGAACCTCTCCGTCATCCAGTGCGGCTACGCCGACCTGGCCATGGACTACATGGACATCATGCGCCGGTACGGCATCGACCCCAGGCAGATCAACCTGGAGATCACCGAGTCCGCCTCCATCCACGAGAAAAAGCTCCTGCTCACCAACATGGACAAGCTCATCGACTACGGCGTGTCCTTCGCCCTGGACGACTTCGGCACCGGCCAGTCCAACCTCACCTATATTATGGATATGCCCGTGGCGGTGGCGAAGTTTGACCGCTCCATCACCCAGGCCTACTTTGTCAACGAGAAAGCCCGCCAGGTGATGAACGCCGCGGTGCGGATGATCCACGACATGGGTCTGACCATCGTCTCCGAAGGGGTGGAGACCGCCGAGGAGGGTCGGGCCATCGCCGACCTGGGCATCGAGTACATCCAGGGCTTCTACTTCTCCCGGCCCCTGCCGGAGGAGGAGTTTCTGGAGTATCTGCGTTCGTTCCAGCCCCCGGCGCTGTCCGTGATATAACGTCGGAAATCCCCTCCGCCGCAGAGCGGGGAAAAAGTTTGGAGGAATGTACCATGAGAAAAGCCCGTCTCACCCGGTTCCTGTCAGCGGTGCTGTCGCTGGCCATGCTGGTCTCCCTGCTGGTGGTGGGGACCGTCCCCGCCGCCGCGGCGGCCGACCCCGGCAAGATCGACGTCTGGGACTTCGGTGGCGAGCAGCTGGACGAGAATACCTATAACAATATGCTCACCCCCGCCGAGGTCAATTCCTGGTACCCCGGCGACGTGACCCCCGCCACCGACGGCAACACCCTCCCCAGCTTCCAGAGCGCCACGGGGATCTCCTTCAACGACGGCGGCAAGCCCAACACCCACCGCATCCGCACCATGAACGAGGCCCTGACCCGCTTTGACAAAAAGAGCCTCAACGGCGAGGACGGCACCGTCTACCAGGGCTACCTCTACTCCAACTCCGGCAAGAACCCGGACGTGTACCTGGCCATCCAGCTCAACGCCGGGGACAAGGTCACCGTCATCGCCGGGTCCAACGGCGGCGAGTCCCTCATCACCTTCGAGGGCCCCAACGGCGTGGAGGCCCAGCAGAACTACACCCTGGGCAGCGGCAACGCCCAGACCATGGTTTTCTACCCCCGGGAGAACGGCACCTATAAGCTCTGGTCCGCCACCGAGAAGCTGGTCATCGCCCGCATCTACCGCGAGCGCGCCGCCCATACCGTGGTCTCAGGCGCGGTGAGCCAGCCCGCGGAGCTGTCCGGCTACCAGATCGCCTTTACCAACCAGACCAACGGCGCGGTGGTGGCCGCTGAGGTGGGCGCCGGCGGCTACTCCGTGGAGCTGCCCGCCCCCTTTACCTATGGTATCTCCCTGCTCAACGGCAACGGCTATGTGGTGGACGGCGTGAACACCCTGACCCTGGACGGCAAGAGCGCCGCCCAGACCCAGGATGTCGCCATCGCCGCCGTGCCCCTGGTCACCGTCACCGGCAAGCTCACCGGCATCTCCGCCGAGGCCGCGGCCAAGCTGAAGCTGACCTTTGACGCCGACGCCATCTACCAGCCCCAGGTCACCGTCTCCGGCGACAGCTACACCGCCGTCCTGGCCAGTGGCGACGCCTACACCCTGGGCGTGTCCGGCGTGAACGACTACGACCTGGTGAGCAACCCCGCCGTCTCCTACACCGCCAACGCCACCGCGGACATCGCCTTCTCCGCCAAGGCCACCCATAAGGTGACCATCGCCCCCACCGGCGTGTCCGCCGCCCAGTTGGCCGGCGCCACCTTCACCTTCACCAACCTGGACGAGGCCGGTGAAAACGGCGACACCCCCATGAAGCCGTACAGCGCGGAGAACGTCTACCCCTATGTCTACACCTTCACCGGCCCGGACGCCATCGCCCTGCGGGACGGCACCTATGACCTCCGGGTCACCGGCGTGAACGGCTACGAGCAGGCGCTCACCTCCAACGTGGTGGTGAAGGGCGGCGACGTGACCAAGGCCGTCACTTTCAAGTCCACCGCCGCCCCCGCCCCCGTGGCCTACAAGGAGACGGTCACCGTGGGCGCCCAGGGCTGCGACTACACCACCCTTAACGACGCCATGGCCGCCGTGCGCCTCATGCAGCGCGGCGACAGCCAGCGGGTGACCATCTCCATCCAGCCGGGCAACTACGAGGAGATGCTGGTGGTGGACGTGCCCAACGTCACCCTGAAGAACGCCAGCGCCACCCCCAGCCTGGAGCTTGTGAACAAGGGCGTGGACATCACCCCCAACGCCGTGCGCATCACCCACTACTACGGCTGCGGGTACAACTACTACTCCATGAACGACCAGTGCAAATTCGACCCCGAGCTGCTGGCTGTGAATAAGGAAAACGGCTACGAGTCCTTCGTCAACCCCGGCGACGGCGTGGACAACGACAGCTTCTGGAACTCCACCGTCATCGTCAAGGCCAGCGGCTTCCGGGCGGAGGGCATCATCTTTGAGAACTCCTTCAACCAGTACATCTCCCCCAAGTCCCTCACCGACGTGATCGTCCCCAACTCCGAGTGCAAGGAGGACAAGGCCGCCCCCCGGGCGGAGATGAAGACCGCCGGGGACACCACCGTGCAGAACTACGTCTACAAAGAGCGCGCCGGCGCCCTGGCCATGGGCGACAACTGCTCGGAGATGTACTTTGAAAACTGCAAGTTCATCGGCCGGCAGGACACCCTCTACGGCGGGGACAACACCTTCGCCGCCTTCTACGACTGCGACATCCTGGGTTCCACCGACTACATCTACGGCCCCATGACCGCCGTCTTCGCCAAGTGCGACCTGATCTTCAACACCGGCGAGCACGAGTTTGACCTGGGCTACATCACCGCCCCCCGCCACACCTCCACCCGGGGCTTCCTGATGTACAACTGCACCGTCACCTACACCACCCCCGGGGTGGACACCGCCTCCGCCCTGGTCTCCAAGCCCGGCTACTTCGGCCGCCCCTGGCAGGCC
>CANRLZ010000067.1 GCA_947631595.1 uncultured Oscillospiraceae bacterium | reverse complement strand
TGCTATACCCTTTACCAGCCGTCCGCCTTTCCACACCTCCCTTATTTGGGGGTTGACTTCTAATAGTTAATCTTTCTTACGTCTTGCACGTTCCCAATGGATTAGTATACGACGCGGCGGGAAAAAGTCAAGGGGACAGGAGGGGGTTTGTTAAAAAATTAACATATCTTCTCCAAAAACCGGAGGGGTCTCCCCCTCCAGTTTTCCCGGCTCCCCACCGGGTATTTCAGTGGGTCAGCACCCGCACCCGGAGGATGGCGTCCATCCCCCGGATCTGGGCCACGGTGGCGTCACCGGGCACCGCGTCCACGTCCACGATGGTGTAGGCGTAGTCGCCCTTGGACTTGTTGGTCATGTTCTCCACGTTCATCCCCGTGCTGGAGAGGGCGGTGGTGATGGAGGCCAGGATGCCGGGGCTGTTGCGGTGGATGATGCACAGCCGGGCCACGCCGGACCAGGGCATCTCGCAGTTGGGGAGGTTGACGGAGTTGACGATGTTGCCGTCCTCCAGGTAATCCCGCAGCTCCCGTGCGGCCATGACGGCGCAGTTGTCCTCGCTCTCCGGGGTGGAGGCGCCCAGGTGGGGCAGGGCGGTGACGTTGGGGGCGGCCAGGACGGTGGAGGTGGGGAAGTCGGTGACGTAGGCGGCCAGCTTCCCGGCCTTCAGGGCGTCCACCACATCCCCCTCGGAGATCAGCCCGCCCCGAGCCATGTTGATGAGGCGGGCGCCGTTTTTCATCTTGGCGATGGCGGCGGCGTTGACCATCCCCTTGGTGTCCTTGTTCTGGGGCAGGTGGAGGGTGATGTAGTCGCTCTGGCGGTACAGCTCGTCCAGGTCCTCGGTGAAGTGGACCGCCCGGCTCAGAGACAGCGCCCAGTGGACGGACAGGAACGGGTCATAGCCCACCACGTTCATGCCCAGGGAGGTGGCCACATTGGCCACCTGCACGCCGATGGCCCCCAGGCCGATGACGCCCAGGGTCTTGCCCCACAGCTCGGGGCCGACGAACTGGCTCTTGCCCTTCTCCACCACTTCGCTGACCTCCACGCCCTGGGCGGCCTGGGCGTCCAGCCACTTGTTGCCGCCGGCCACCTTCCGGGAGGCCATGAGCAGGGCGCAGACGGTCAGCTCCTTCACGGCGTTGGCGTTGGCGCCGGGGGTGTTGAACACCACGATCCCCGCCTCGGAGCAGCGGGGGATGGGGATGTTGTTGGTGCCCGCCCCCGCCCGGGCGATGGCCAGCAGGCTCTCCGGCAGTTCCGCCTCCAGCATATCCGCCGAGCGCACCAGGACGCCCGCGGGGTCGGCGCAGTCGTCGGAGACGGTGTACTTGGCCTTGTCCAGCTTCTCCAGCCCCACGGGGGCGATCTTGTTCAGGGTCTTGATGTTATACATATTCTCAGTTCTCCTTGTCAAACTTGCGGATAAAGTCGCACAGGGCCTCCACGCCCTCGGTGGGCATGGCGTTGTAGATGGAGGCGCGCATCCCGCCCACGGAGCGGTGGCCCTTCAGGTTGGTGAAGCCCGCGGCGATGGACTCCTGGACGAACTTGGCGTCCAGCTCCTCGCTCACCGAGCGGAAGGTGACGTTCATGTCGCTGCGGCTGCCGGGCTGGGCGGCGCAGGTGAACAGCCGGGAGGCGTCGATGGTGTCGTAGAGCATCTGGGCCTTGGCGTGCTTGATCTTCTCCATGCCGGGGATGCCGCCCTGCCCGTCCAGCCAGTCCAGCACCAGACCCAGCATATAGATGCACCAGCAGGGGGGCGTGTTGTACATGGAGTCCTTGTCGATCATGGTCTTGTAGTTCATCATCAGGGGGGTGTAGGGCAGCTCCTGCCCGGCCAGGTTCTCCCGGATGATCACCACCGTCAGCCCCGCGGGAGCCATGTTCTTCTGCGCCCCGGCGAAGATGATGCCGTAGCGGCTCACATCCACCTGGCGGGAGAGGATGTCGGAGGACATATCGCACACCAGGGGCACGTCGCCGGTGTCGGGGATGTAGGGCCACTCGGTCCCGTAGATGGTGTTGTTGGCGCAGTAGTAGAAGTAGCTGGCCTGGGGATCCAGCTTCAGCTGGTCCTGGGCGGGGATGTAGGTGTGGTTGGCGTCGGCGCTGGAGGCGGCCAGGGAGATCTGTCCGTACTTCTGGGCCTCCTTGTAGGCGATGTTGGAGAAGTTGCCGGTGACGGCGTAGTCCGCCTTGCCCGTCTTGCCGATCAGGTTCAGCGGGACCATGGAGAACTGGCTGGACGCGCCGCCCTGGAGGAAGAGGACCTTGTACCCCTCCGGCACGTTCATCAGGCGGCGGAACTTGGCCTGGGTGTCGTCAAAGATCTGCTGGAACGCCTTGGAGCGGTGGGACATCTCCATCACCGACATGCCGGAGCCGCCGTAGTTGGTGATCTCCGCCCCCGCCCGCTCCAGCGCCTCCAGGGGCAGCATGGACGGACCGGCGGAAAAGTTGTACACGCGCTTATCCATGGAAAAGACCTCCTTGAAAAACCTCGTTTTTCCGGGGCGAAACCGCCCCTCCAAACATTTAACGATAATTATATTCTCGCCCCCCTCTCCTGTCAAGCGGGGCGGGAGAAAATCGGAAATTTGTCAAGTTGTCCGGCTTCTGGCACTTGTTTTGTCAAAAATTCGACGAATTTCCGTAAAATTAGTCTAGCCTAACCGCCTGTTCATCTAGTATAATAGGTGGCGATTGAGCAAACACGGGCGAGACGCCCGCGGAAAGACAGGAGGAAACACAATGCCAAACTGCAAGACGGTGATCCCCTACCACGGCACCCCCCAGCAGGAGGAGGAGCTGAAGAAGGTCATCGAAGCGCACAAGGGCCAGGCGGGGGCCACCATGCCGGTCCTCCAGGCCGCCCAGGAGATCTTCGGGTATCTCCCGGAGGAGGTCCAGATCATGATCGCCGAGGGGCTGGACATCCCCCTCTCGGAGGTCTACGGCGTGGCCTCGTTCTACGCCCAGTTCTCCCTGAACCCCAAGGGCAAGTACCAGATCAGCCTCTGCCTGGGTACCGCCTGCTACGTCAAGGGCGCGGGGGACATCCTCAACGAGCTGGAGACCAAGCTGGGCATCAAGGCCGGCGGCATCACCCCCGACGGGAAGTTCTCCCTGGACGCCTGCCGGTGCATCGGCGCCTGCGGCCTGGCCCCCGTGATGATGATCAACGACCAGGTCTACGGCCGGCTCACCCCCGACCAGATCGGTCCCATCCTGGCCCAGTATCAGTAAAGGAGGGCAACGAATGAAAACCACCGCCGAACTCTCCTCCCTGCGCGAGGAGATGCAGGGCCGCATGGCTCTGCGCCACACCTCTGACTTCCCCATCCACGCCGAGAACACCGAGGCGTACAAGTACCACATCCTGGTCTGCGCCGGCACCGGCTGCACCTCCTCCAACTCCCCGGCCATCATCGAGGCGCTGGACAAGGAGCTGAAGGCTAAGGGCCTGGACCAGACCGCCAAGGTGGTCCACACCGGCTGCTTCGGCCTGTGCGCCATGGGCCCCATCATGGTCGTCTACCCCGACGGCGCGTTCTACTCCCACGTCACCGTGGAGGACGTGCCGGAGATCATCGACTCCCACATCGCCAAGGGCCAGCTGGTGGAGCGCCTGCTCCATAAGGAGGGGGACACCCCCGTGGTCTCCCTGAACGAGACGCGGTTCTACCAGAAGCAGATGCGCATCGCCCTGCGCCACTGCGGTGTCATCAACCCGGACGACATCAACGAGTACATCGGCGTGGGCGGCTACACCGCCCTCACCCGCATCCTCACCGAGAAGACCCCGCCCCAGGAGATCATCGACGCGGTGAAGAACTCCGGCCTGCGCGGCCGGGGCGGCGCGGGCTTCTCCACCGGCACCAAATGGCAGTTCACCGCCGACGCGGTGAGTTCCGACGGGATCAAGTACGTGGCCTGCAACGCCGACGAGGGCGACCCCGGCGCGTTCATGGACCGCTCCGTGCTGGAGGGCGACCCCCACAGCGTCCTGGAGGCCATGACCATCGCCGGCTACGCCGTGGGCGCCCACCAGGGCTACATCTACATCCGGGCGGAGTACCCCATCGCCGTGGACCGGCTGAACACCGCCATCGCCCAGTCCCGGAAGCTGGGCTTCCTGGGCAAGGACATCTTCGGCTCCGGCTTCGACTTTGACATCGAGCTGCGCCTGGGCGCCGGCGCCTTCGTCTGCGGCGAGGAGACCGCCCTCATGACCTCCATCGAGGGCCACCGGGGCGAACCCCGCCCCCGTCCCCCCTTCCCCGCCGTCAAGGGCCTGTGGCAGCGGCCCACCCTGCTCAACAATGTGGAGACCTACGCCAACATCACCTGGATCCTGAATAACGGCTGGGAGAAGTTCGCCGCCCTGGGCACCGCCAAGAGCAAGGGCACCAAGGTCTTCGCCCTGGGCGGGAAGATCAAGAACACCGGCCTGGTGGAGGTGCCCATGGGCACCACCCTGCGCACCATCGTGGAGGACATCGGCGGCGGCTGCCCCAACGGCAAGAAGTTCAAGGCCGCCCAGACCGGCGGCCCCTCCGGCGGCTGTATCCCCGCCAGCCTGATCGACACTCCCATCGACTACGACTCCCTCATGGCCATCGGCTCCATGATGGGTTCCGGCGGCCTCATCGTCATGGACGAGGACAACTGTATGGTGGACATCGCCAAGTTCTTCCTGGAGTTCATCATCGACGAGTCCTGCGGCAAGTGTACCCCCTGCCGCATCGGCACCAAGCGGCTGTACGACCTGCTGTGCAAGATCACCGAGGGCAACGGCACCCTGGCCGACCTGGACACCATCGAGGAGCTGTGCGAGCACCTCCAGTCCTCCGCCCTGTGCGCTCTGGGCCAGTCCGCCCCCAACCCGGTGCTGTCCACCATGAAGCACTTCAAGGACGAGTACATCGCCCATGTGGTGGAGAAGCGCTGCCCCGCCGGGGTGTGCAAGAACCTCCTGCGCTTCACCATCGACCCCGAAAAGTGCAAGGGCTGTACCCTGTGCGCCCGGAACTGCCCCGCCCAGGCCATCACCGGCCAGCTCCGGGCGGCCCACACCATCGACCAGACCAAGTGCGTGAAATGCGGCGCCTGCATCTCCGGCTGTAAGTTCGGCGCCATCAGCAGAGTTTAAAGGAGGGACGAGACAATGGAACAGAACATGGTAAATCTCACCATCAACAACATCCCCGTCACCGTCCCCGCGGGCACCACGATCCTGGAAGCCGCCCGCAGCGCGGGCATCAAGATCCCCTCCCTGTGCTTCCTCAAGGGGGTCAACGAGATCGGCGCGTGCCGCATCTGCGTGGTGGAGGTCAAGGGCGCCCGGAGCCTGGTGGCCTCCTGCGTCTACCCGGTGAGCGAGGGCATGGAGGTCCAGACCAACACCGCCCGGGTGCGCAAGTCCCGGAAGCTGACCCTGGAGCTGATCCTCTCCAACCACCGCATGGACTGCCTCACCTGCGCCCGCAACGCCCACTGCGAGCTGCGGGAGCTGGCCGCGGAGTTCGGCCTGGACGCGGTGCGCTACGCCAACGACGAGCTGCTGCCCCGCATCGAGGCCAGCGCCCTCCACCTGGTTCGGGACAACTCCAAGTGCATCCTGTGCCGCCGCTGCACCGCCGTGTGCCGCAAGATCCAGGAGGTGGGGGTCATCGGCGCCAACGACCGGGGCTTTGCCACCCACATCGGCTGCGCCTTCGACCGCGACCTGAACGAGGTGGACTGCGTCTCCTGCGGCCAGTGCATCGTGGCCTGCCCCACCGGCGCGCTCTACGAGAAGGACGACACCCAGAAGGTCTGGGACGCCATCCACGACCCCACCAAGCATGTGGTGGTGGGTCCTGCCCCCTCCGTCCGGGTCACCCTGGGCGAGTGCTTCGGCCTGCCCATCGGCACCAACGTGGAGGGGAAGATGGCCACCGCCCTGAAGCGCCTGGGCTTTGACAAGGTCTTTGACGTGGACACCGGCGCCGACTTCACCATCATGGAGGAGGCCACCGAGTTCCTCCACCGCCTCCAGAACGGCGGCACCCTGCCCATGATCACCTCCTGCTCCCCCGGCTGGGTGCGCTACTGCGAACAGCACCACCCGGATATGCTGCCCCACCTCTCCTCCTGCAAATCCCCCCAGCAGATGTTCGGCTCCCTGGTGAAGACCTACTACGCCGAGAAGGCCGGCATCGACCCCAAGGACATCGTGGTGGTCTCCATCATGCCCTGCACCGCCAAGAAGTACGAGGTCGCCCGGGAGGAGCAGCGGCTGAAGAACGGCTGTATGCCCGTGGACATCGCCCTCACCACCCGGGAGCTGGGGCGGATGATCCGCCACGCCGGCATTCTCTTCGACAAGCTGCCGGAGGGCGAGTTTGACGAGATGCTGGGCGTCTCCACCGGCGCCAGCGTCATCTTCGGCGCCACCGGCGGCGTCATGGAGGCCGCCCTGCGCACCGTCGTCGAGACCCTCACCAACGCCGACTCCGCCCCCGTGGAGTTCCACGAAGTCCGCGGTCTGGACGGCATCAAGGAGGCCACCTACGAGCTGCCCGGCCGCACCGTCCGGGTGTGCGTGGCCTCCGGCCTCGCCAATGCCAAGCGGGTGCTGGACATGGTCAAGAGCGGGGAGAAGAGCTACGACTTCATCGAGTTCATGGCCTGCCCCGGCGGCTGCGTCAACGGCGGCGGCCAGCCCCAGCAGCCCGCGGAGGTGCGCAACTTCACCGACCTGCCCGGCCTCCGGGCCGCCGCCCTCTACGAGCAGGACCAGGGCATGGCCCACCG
>CANRLZ010000066.1 GCA_947631595.1 uncultured Oscillospiraceae bacterium | reverse complement strand
GGTCTGCGGTCGGACGGCACCGTGGTGGCCATCGGTAGCAACGCTGAAGGCCAACGCGATGTATCCGACTGGACGGACATCGTGGCGGTGGCCGCAGACATCAATCACATGGTGGGTCTGCGGTCGAACGGCACCGTGGTGGCCGCCGGCTGGAATTACTATGGCCAATGCGATGTGTCCGACTGGACAGACATCGTGGCGGTGGCCGCGGGCGACCGTCACACCGTGGGTCTGCGGTCGGACGGCACCGTGGTGGCCGCCGGCAACAATAATCCTGGCCAATGCAACGTGTCCGGCTGGACGGACATCAAGCTGCCCGGCTAACTCCACGCGCCCGGCCCGGCCCCATCCACAAACCGCCCCGGGGGCGGTCAAATGAAAGCGGAAGGAATGACAGCTATGGCAAAATTTTTCATCCAATGTCCCCACTGCGGGAAATACGCGGAGGCCAAGACCGGCTTCTTCGCCCGGAAAAAGATCGACTGCTCCTGCGGCCACACCATCCACGTCCGAACGGACAAGCTGGCCGGCCGCCAGTGCCCCCACTGCGGGAACATGGTGGTCTTTGATCAGTCGGAGGGGGAGAAGGCCCTCTGCCCTGTGTGCCACGAGCCTATCAATACCCTGGCCGACAACCAGAAGCTGGAGGAGTTCTCCTGCGCCCAGTGCGGTGTGCGGCTCCAGGTGGCAAAGGGCACGGAGCGCTACGTCTGCCCGGTCTGCGACCATGAAAACGACGTGGCGGAGCGGCTCATGTCCGAGAAGATCAAGAAAGATGGCCTTGCCAGCGTCATCAAGTACGAGGGCGACAACGAAACGCTGGTCTGGAAGCACCCCATCGAGGACTTCAACATGGGCTCCCAGCTCATCGTCCACGAGAGCCAGGAGGCTATCTTCTTCCGGGACGGCCAGGCGCTGGACCTCTTCGGCGCCGGGCGGTACACCCTGGAGACCCAGCAGCTCCCCCTCATGGAAAAGCTCTACAAGCTCCCCACCGACACGGAGGGGACCTTCCACTCCGAGGTCTACTACATCAACCTGGCCACCCAGATGGGCATCAAGTGGGGCACGGACTCCAAGATCCGGCTCTTTGACCCCACCTCCGGCCTCCACATCGAGCTGGGGGCCAGCGGCGAGTTCAACATCCGGGTGACCGACTCCCGAAAGCTCCTTTTGAAGGTGGTGGGCACCACCGGGGGCCTGGGGCAGACGGAACTCTTGGGCGGCGGGAGCGACAAGGGCTTCTTCCGGGCCATGGTCATGACCCAGGTGAAGAGCTACCTGGCCCAAGTCATCAAGGAGAGCGGCATCAACATCCTGGAGATCGACGCCCACCTGATGGCCCTCTCCAGCGCCCTGCGGGAGCAGATCAACGTGGGTCTGGCGGACTACGGCCTGACCATGCCGGAATTCTATGTGGCACGGGTCATCACCCCGGACGACGACCCCAACTTCCGGCGGATGAAGGAGCAGTACGCGGAGCAGTATCTCCTGGTCCGTCAGGAGCAGATCAAAAAGAGCGAGGCTGAGGCCGCCCAGGCCCGGAAGGTGGTCGAGGCGGAGACAGAGGCCAAGATGAAGGTCATCGCCGCCCAGGGCGCGGCGGAGGCGTATCAGCTCCAGGCCCAGGCAGAGGCCGCGGAAATGCGGATGAAGGGGTACACCTACCAGCAGGAGACCGCCCGCCAAGTGGGGCTGGAGGCCATGCAAAACGGCATCACCGGCGGCCCCGGAGGTGGCGGCGGCATTGGAGACGTCGCCGGCCTGGGCGTGGCCCTGGGGGCCATGGGCGGCGTCATCGGCATGACCAAGGAGGCCATCGGCCCCATCCTGGGCGACGGCGGCGACCTGGGCAAGGCCGTCACCGACGCCGCCGGAGCCATCGCCACGCCCGCGCCCGATACCTGGGACTGCGTGTGCGGGCAAAAGGGGATCGCCTCCAAATTCTGCCCCGAGTGCGGCAAGTCCCGCCCCGCCGCCCCCGGTGCCTGGACCTGTCCGGCGTGCGGGGCGAAGGGGATCACCTCGAAGTTCTGCCCGGAGTGCGGCGCCAAGCGCCCCGAGCCCCCCGCGGCGTGGGACTGCCCCGCGTGCGGCGCCAAGGGGATCACCAGCCGTTTCTGCCCGGAGTGCGGCCATAAGAGAGAGGAGTGAGCCGAATGAAAAAGCATCAGATCCAGGGTCTTGTCGTTCTCGCCGTTCTGGCTGTCGCCTACTGCGCCGTCGCCTTTTTGCTCCCCTTCCGGCGGGACAACGCGGTGTTTTGGGTCAGCGTAGTGGTCACCCTGGCGGCGCTGGCGGCGCTGGTCTACGCCGTCCACACCGCCTTTGGCGGGGAGCTGAGCGCCAAAAGCCGGTTCTACGGCTTTCCCATCGCCCGGGTCGCCGCCGTGTACCTCGCGCTCCAGACCGTTCTGAGCCTCGTATTCATGGCCCTGGCCGCGGTCGTCCCCCTCTGGCTCCCCCTGCTGCTGTATATCCTCCTGGCCGGGGTCGCCATTGTGGGCTTTATCGCCACCGATGTCACCAGAGATGAGGTGGAGCGGCAGGACGCCGCCCTGAAGGCGAATGTGTCCGCCATGCGCGCCATCCAGTCCAAGGCGCTGTCCCTCCCCGGGATCGCCCAGGATGAGGAGACGAAAAAGGCCGTGGCAAAGCTGGCGGAGGCCCTGCGCTACTCCGACCCCGTCAGCGGTGCCCCCCTCCGCGCCATCGAAGCCGACCTCGCCGCCTGCGTGGACGAGCTGCAAAAGGCCGTGGTGGACGGCGACAGGGTCTCGGCCCTCGCCCTGGCCGAAAAGGCCGGCAACATCCTGATCGAGCGAAACCGCCAGTGCAAGTTGAACAAATAACGCTCCCGTAGTTTCCCGTCGATGCTAAGCAATCGAACGCATGGCCGCGGGGCGGCGGGGCCGTTGTATGTCCTCACATTTTAATACACCATTGACAAAGAAAGGCCGGGAGCGGGTCGAAACCGCTCCCGGCCATTTCATGTCCGCCGCCGCTCTCCGATTTTTGACCTGGTCGAAGAAAAAGCGGGATGAGGCGGAGGGGACGAGCCGCCTCTTGCCGGAGAAATGACAGAAGAATGAGGAGCGAGCGTCTGCCGGCAAGGCAGGCGCTCGCTTTTTATGTCAGGACTATGTCAGCCAGGAAATATATCCGGATCAGTAGTGAGGGGAATTTTACACTACGATACCGGAGGTGCAACATGAAAAAATCTGAGTACAAGTCCTACGATGAGCTGCCGCTGTTTCTGAACGCCGGGCAGGTGGCGCAAGTGCTGGGGGTGGCGGCGGCCAGCGCGTATGAGCTGATGCACGAGGCGGGGTTTCCCACGCTTCGCGTCGGGAGCAGGATGGTGGTGCCGAAGGAGAAGTTTATCCAGTGGGTGGAGGAGCACACAAAGGGAGGTGGGGACGAGTGAGAAAACACCGCGCTCCTCTGGTCTGGCCTCGCCGTGACCCACGGCGCTATCGGTTCGCCGTACCCAATGAGGTGTGGGCGTACAAGCTCCGGCCCACCGAGTTCCTGATCCTCTCCTATCTCTGCTATCAGCAGGCGCATGACAGAGATAGCACGGCGGTCAGTGCGGAAGCGGTGGCGGACAGCCTCCGCCTGACTGTCGCCACAGTGAAGAAACACCTCGCCGCGCTGGCGGACAAGGGCCTCGTCACGGAGGGCGGCGGTCTCGCGTTCAAGCGCGAGGCCGGAAAGTTCTTCACGCTCCCCAACGAGGTCTTCCTTCTGGCCCTGCCGCCCTCTGCCTTTCAGGTCTACGCCTACCTGCTCTACTGCGAGGATCGCCGGATACATCAGTGCCATCCCAGCTACCGCACCATCGCCGGGGCAACGGGTCTGGCGCTGAACACGGTCGTGAAGGCGGTGGGCATCCTGGCGGACAAGGGCCTCCTGGCCGTGACGCAAAGCCGTTGGTTCAACAAGGCGGGCCTGAAGCGGAACGGCAACAACATCTACACCATCCTGCCAACCAGGACGGCGGCGGCGGGCTCCTACAAAAGGCAACTGGTCAGCGGAGGACATCACCCCGAAACACGGCATCACCGTGGGAGAAGCGCAGGGCCTACCGATCAGGTAGGGCAAGCATAGCCTCCGGCTATACGCCGGACGCATTTCGGGGCGCTGCCCCGTGCCCCAGCCCCCTGCGGGGGGGAGGAAGGAGGAAAACCAAATGCCGAGAGAAAAGCGTAAGACAGAGATTGTCACGATGCGGATGACACCTCATACAAAAGAGCTCCTCCAGAAAAAGGCGCGGGAGGCTAACATGACCCTCACCATGTACCTCTGCGTCTGCGGCCTGGGCAAACAGATCGTCCGAGTGGACGGCCTGGACGAGGTGCTCCATGAACTCAAGGCCCAGGGCCGCAACCTGAACCAGCTCACCACTCTGGCCAACATAGGCAGGCTCAAAGTCCTCCGGGGGGATGACCTGGCGGAGGGCTACGCCAAACTCTCCGCCCGGGTGGGAGAACTGGCAAAGGCGGTGACGTAGATGGCAACCTTCACCGCGATCAAGAACGCCACCCAGTCCGGCGGGGCTATGCGCGGCGTTCTGAACTACATTAAGCGAAAGGACAAGACCCTGTGGGAGGGCCGTCGGCTGGTCACCGGCTGGAACTGCGTGGCCCAGTCCGCCTATGACGAGATGATGACCATCAAGCGACGCTACGACAAGTCCGGCGGCAGGATGTTCTACCAGTTCGTCCAGTCCTTTCACCCGGAGGAGGACGTGACCCCGGAGGAAGTCCACGCCATCGGGCTGGAACTGGCCCAGCGGTTGTTCCCCGACTTCGAGGTGGTGGTGGCCACTCATGTGGATGCCGACCACCTCCACAGCCACCTCATCGTCAACAGCGTGAGCTACGCCACAGGCCGCAAGCTCCACCAGAACGCCGCAGACCTCCAGCGCCAGCGGCAGGTCAGCGACGAGATCTGCGCCGCCCACGGCTTGACAGTACTTCCACCCCAACGGCCAAAGCGGGGCGAAAGCCTCTCCGCCCGGGAGTACCGCGCCGCCGCCAAGGGCCGGAGTTGGAAGTTCCGGCTGATGAGCGCCATCGAGGAATGTATGCGCCGCGCCGGGAGCCGGGAGGCGTTCATCCGGGAGATGGAGCGGCAGGGCTACCAGGTGCGGTGGGAGGATACCCGGAAGTACATCACCTACACCACACCTAAGGGGAAAAAGTGCCGGGACGATCGACTGCATGAGGACAAATATCGAAAGGAAGTGATGGAACGTGAGTTCCGCATCCGAGAACAAATTATCCAACGAGGAGTTGAAGCGGAGGAACTTGCCCGCAGAGCCGCCGTCCCTGGCAACCTGTCCCACGCCGGAACAGTGGACGGAGCTGGTGGATGTTCTAGCCGACCTGTACCAGGTCATAGCCCAGCAGCACAACCTCATACTGGAACAGAGCAAGACGCTGGAAAATATGTCCTCGGTCCTGTACGCCCTGGCGAAGCAGTTGGAGAAACCGATACAAGACCTATCCACGATCCGCTGGGAGGTGGAACAGGCTGGGAGCAAGAAAGAGCGGCGGCGTTTGCCTCTGCCCAGGATCCATCTGCCGGAGCTGCCTACAGTCACACTCAAAGAAGCGGCCCTCACGCTGATGGCCTTAGCGGTGTTGGGGATCCTCTTATACGCCTTGGTCACCGTCTGGAACAATCTGCTGAAGCCGCTCCTGGCCCTGCTCCCGTGACCGCCCACAGCGACCGCAAAACCCTCGCCAAAGAACGATCCAAGAAAATCGCCCAAGGCTACAAGCCGGATGACCATGAGGGAGAACAAGGTCGGACAATGACCATGAAATAATAGCGCCATATTCAGCGGGGCAACCTGGACAAGGTACTCCTCAACGGTGATCTCGCCAGAGATTTTGGGGGCCAGCATGAAATGCTACGGTATATATCAAAGAAAAGCCGCCGCAGAAAGATATGTCTGGTTTGATAACTCTCCACTCGAAGGGTAGCTATTCCCTTCAACCTATGGTATGGTGTGTCGCTGCAAGGAGGTGGTACCATGTCTGAAACATTGAAAGTTCTTTACTGCGGCAACATCTCACCCTTTGAAACGCCTGTCCCTGCCGGTTCTCCACCCCGCAGGCTGGCGCCTAAACTCGCCAAGCGCGAGGCTGAGCTTACCGGGCCACTGGGTGCCGAGGGCACCCAGCTTCTCAAGGATTTCGATGCCCTGCGCCAGCAGGTCGCCAGCATCGACTCGGAGAAAAACTTTATCCAGGGCTTCCGCTTGGGGGTACGCCTTATGGTGGAGTGCCTGACCGAGCCTCAGGGAGGTGAAACTAATGGCTAAACGGCGCGCCAACGGCGAGGGCAGCATCCGCAAGCGGAAGGACGGGCGCTGGGAGGGGCGGTACACCGCCGGCCGTGATCCGTCCACCGGCAAGCCCATCTACAAAAATGTCCTGGGCAAAACCCAGGGCGAGGTCAAGGAAAAGCTCAAGCAGATCATCGAGGACACCAAGGGCCTGGACATCATCCGGGCAGGGGAGTACACCCTGGGACAGTGGATGGAAGTCTGGTTCGAGGACTACGCCATGCTCAAAGTCCGCCCCTCCTCCCACCAAACCTACCGGGGTTACATCGACCACCACATCAAGCCCCACATTGGCAACATCCCTCTCGCCAAACTCACCACCCTGGATTTGCAGAGGCTCTACCGCGAGCTCCGGGGCAACGGCAGAGTAGAGCGGCCGGAATCCAAAAAGCAGCCCGTCGGCCTTAGCCCGAAAACAGTGCGTAATATCCACCAGATCATATCCTCCGCGTTGA
>CANRLZ010000065.1 GCA_947631595.1 uncultured Oscillospiraceae bacterium | reverse complement strand
TGAGCCCGGTGGTGGGCAGCGAGCAGGGGGGCGTGCGCCCGGTACTCATCATCCAGAACGACACCGGCAACAAGCACAGCCCCACCGTCATCGCCGCCGCCATCACCTCCCAGACCGGGAAGGCCAAAATGCCCACCCACATCGAGCTGTCCGCCAACCAGTACGGTCTGCCCAAAAACTCCCTGGTACTCCTGGAGCAGATCCGCACCCTGGACAAGCGGCGGCTGCGGGAGAAGATGGGTCGGCTGGACGAGGCCGTTATGGACAAGGTGGATACGGCCATCGCCGTCAGCTTTGGTCTCCACGGAGATACGTTTGTGTAAGTTCCCTTGGGGCCACGCCCTGTGGCCCCAAGGCGATCAAGAAAAGGAGATGTACATATGAAACTCATGCGACCTGCCGCCATGCTCTGCGCCCTGGCCATCACCGTGGGCGGCGTCACCGCCCTGGCCGCCGCCCAGGGGTCCCAGGACGACCCCCTCATCACCCTGAGCTATCTGGAGAGCGTCCTGCGCCCCCAGCTGGAAAAAGAGGTGGACGCCGCCGTGGCGGCCAATGAGAAGGCGCTCACCGAGAAGCTCAGCGCCGCCGCCTCCGGCACCCAGTCCTCCGGCGCGGCGTTCCAGGCCAGGAGCCTGGCCGCCGGGGAGAGCTTCACCCCCGGTGCGGGTCGGGAGGTGCTGGTGGTCTCCGGCTCCCTCACCGCCCTGGGCGACCTCACCGACACCACCGCCGGCAAGACCGTGACCGCCGGGCAGGCGCTGGAGGCCGGGCACCTCTACGTCACCGCCTCGGCCAGCGCCGGGTGCAAGGCCGCCGCCGCGGCCGACGTCATGAGCCGGTAAGGGCATGGACTACTTCCACGTCCAGGCCCAGCCGGGGCAGCTCGCCGCCCTGAGTACCCTGGCCCTGGCCCATATAGGCGACGGGGTCTACGAGCTGATGGTGCGCACCTATCTGTGCCTCCAGGGCAAGTCCACCAACAAGGGCCTCCACCGGGCCACGGTGGGGTATGTCTCCGCCGCCGCGCAATCCGCCGCCACCCAGGTGGTGGAACCCCTGCTCTCCCCGGAGGAGGCGGAGGTCTTCCGCCGGGGGCGCAACGCCAGCCCCCACACCATTCCCCCCCACGCCAGCCGGGAGGACTACGCCCGGGCCACCGCCCTGGAGTCTTTGTTCGGCTGGCTCTGGCTCCGGGGGGAGACGGAGCGGCTCAACGGCCTCTTCGCCGCCATCATGGAGGACACCCAATGGCCTTAGACACGCTGTGCATGGCCGCCCTGGCCCACGAGCTGCGCCGGGAGCTTTTGGGCGCGCGGGTGGACAAGGTCTACCAGCCGGGTCGGGCGGAGGTGATCCTGGCGCTCCACGCGCCGTCGGGCAACCGGCGGCTCCTGCTGTGCGCCGAGCAGGGACAGGCCCGGACGCATATTACTTATGTAAACTACGAAAATCCGGCTCAGCCCCCGGTGCTGTGTATGCTCCTGCGCAAGCACCTCACCGCCGGGCGGCTGGTGGACATCCAGCAGCCCAGCGGAGAGCGCATTTTGACCTTTGTGTTCGACTGCGCCAACGAGCTGGGCGACACGGTGCGCCGGCACCTCCGCCTGGAGGCCATGGGCAACCAAGTAAATCTTGTGTTGACTGATGAGGCCGACCGCATCCTCGCCTGCACCCGCCGGGTGGAGGGGGATCTGACCACCGGGAAGCGGGCGGTGATGCCGGGGCTGTTCTACCGCCTGCCGGATCCCCACCCCGGCCTCGCCCCCCTGCTGCGCCGGGAGCTGGAGTTCCGGGGCAAGGACGTGGAGGAGGAGGCCATCCACTTGTTGGGGGAGATCGACCAGGGGCGCTACACCCCCACCCTGCTGGTGGAAAACGGCGCGTACAAGGACTTCTCCTTCCTGCCCATTTTGCAGTACGGCCCCCAGGTGGAGAGCCGGCCCTACCCGGACTTTGGCCACCTGCTGGACGACTACTACGCCCACGTGGCCGCGCCCCAGCGCGCCAAACAGCGGGGCGGGGCGCTCTACCAGGCGGTGAAGTCCCTCCGGGAGCGCACCGCCCGAAAGACAGCCAACCAGTCCCGGGAGCTGGCCCAGGCCAGGGATCGGGAGGCCCTGCGGGTAAAGGGCGATTTGCTCATGTCCAACCTCTACCAGCTCCACAAGGGCATGACCGCGGCGGAGCTGGAGAACTACTACGACCCCGCCGGGGGGAAGCTCACCGTGGCCCTGGACCCGCTGCTCACCCCCCAGCAGAACGCAGCCAAGTACTACAAGGACTACGCCAAGGCCAAGACCGCGGAGGAAGTCCTCACCGTCCAGATCGCCAAGGGACAGGCCGACCTGGACTACCTGGACAGCGTCCTGGAGAGCATTTTGCTGGCGGAAGGGGAGCGGGATCTGCTGGACATCCGCGGGGAGTTGGAGGCGGGGGGTTACCTCCGCCGCCCCAGAAACGGGAAAAAGGAGATCAAGGTCCAGTCAAAACCCCTGGAGTTCACCACCTCCCGGGGTCTGCGGGTCTGGGTGGGGAAGAACAACACCCAGAACGACCGCCTCACCACCAAGCTGGCCGGGCGGGGCGACCTGTGGTTCCACGTCCAGAAGATCCACGGCTCCCACGTCATCCTCTGCCTGGACGGCGCGGAAGCGGACCCCCAGAGCGTCCTGGAGGCCGCCCAGCTGGCCGCCTGGTACTCCCAGGCCCGGGAGGGCGGCGCCAAGGTGCCGGTGGACTACACCCCGGTGGCCTACGTGAAAAAGCCCCACGGGGCCAAACCGGGCATGGTGGTCTACACCACCTACCAGACCATTCTGGTGGAGCCGAAAAAATTGTAAAGAAACGGCCCGGAGGCGGATGCCTCCGGGCCGCTTTTTGGTCCGTTACAGGTTCACATACCGCTGGAGGATGGTGGCCACCTCGGCTCTCGTGGCGGTGCCCTGGGGATCCAGGCGGCCGCCGTCCTTGCCGGTGAGGATGCCGTTGCGCACCGCCCAGCGCACGGCGTCAGCGGCCCAATCGGAGATGCTGGCCGTGTCCACAAACCCCGCCATCCCCATGGCGGCGTCCACCGCCGGGGACTTGGCGTAGCGGTAGAGCATGGTCACCAGCTGTTCGCGGTTGACGCTGCCCTCCGGGTTTGTGCCGTCAGAGACGCCCTGGGCCTTGGCCCAGGCCATGCCCTTGGAGTACCAGGCCGCGCCGCCGTCGGTGGACTGGCCGGCCAGCCGGGCCAGGACGGTCATGAGCATGCCGCGGGTCATGTTGGTGTTGGGACTGAAGGTGGTGGCGCTGGTGCCGTTGAACAGGCCCTTGCCCACCACGTAGGTCACGCCGGGTTCGTACCAACTGCCTCGGGCGACGTCCCGGAAGCGGTTGGAGCCGCCGGTGGAACCGCCGGTGGAGGCGCTGCCGCCGGGGGCATTGTTGTCAGAGGCGTCCTTGTCCTCCGTCTGGGCCGGGGTGACGGTCACCGGCACCTGGACCATGAGGCTGGAGGTCAGCCCCACCCGCACGGTGGTGCTGCCGGCGGCCACGGCGGTGACCTTCACCGTGCCGTCCGTGTCCACCGCCGCCCTGGCCACCGCCTCCCGGTCGGAGGCGGTATAGGCGGCGCGGATGACCGGCGTGGCGTAGCGCCACTCCGGGTTCACGTTCTCCAGCGTCAACGCGGCCGTCTCGCCGGGGTGTAAGGCGACGGAGGTGGGGGAGACGGCCAGATCCAGCACCCCAGGGGCGGCGTCCACTTCCGCGGTGGTGGCCTGGACGCCGGAGGAGCGGCTGGTCTCCCCCTGGCCCGGCCGGCTGGAGAAGACCTGGACCCAGTAGACCGTCCCGTCCGTGTCACGGAAGGCGCCGATGCCCACCGACTGGTTGTCCTCCCCCAACATATTGGCGTTGTGGCCGGAAGAGTTCTTCCAGGAGTCCATCACCGCCTCCGCCGAGCGCTGGCCGACGGCGATATTCTCCCGCCGGGTCCCGAGGAAGAACTTGTCGGGAAAGGCGGTGAAGCAGGCGGTCTGGTCCGGCCGGGTGTGGTCGAAGAAGATGGCGATCTCGGCCGCCCGAAGCATCCCCGTTTTCAGCAGGTCACGGTCCATCACCAGCGCGGACAGGCCGTTTTCCCGGCGGTAGGCGTTGAGCAGGTCCAGCACCGCGTAGGCGCTGTCGTAGTCGTTGGCGCCGGGGATCTGGAGCTGGCACAGCTCCCCCGACGGCTTGGCGCCGGGGGTCGGCTCCGGCGCGGGCGTCGGGGTGGGTCCGGGGGTCGGCTCCGACGTAGGCTCCGGCGTGGGTTCGGGGGTCTGGGTCGGCTCCGCCTCGGCGTCGCCCCGAATGGAGGCCAGGGCGGCGGTGTAGTTGGCGGTCTTGTAGCCCCCCTGCCAGGTAAAGCGCAGATGGTTTTCCCCGTCGAAGATGTAGTTGACGGCGTAGGTCAGGTGGTTTGTCTCGCCGCCCACCAGGGTCTGGAGACCCCTCAGGGTCTTCCACATCTGGTCGCTGGTGGCGTAGCAGAACCAGACGTTCTCGCAGTCGGGGGCGTACTCCTCCCGAAGGGCGATGGCGTTGTCCCGGACGGCGTCGGCGTCCTCCCCCACCTCGCCGCAGCCCACGGCCACCACCTGGACGTCATCGGCCTGGGTCCAGTCGGCGCCGGCCAGCGCGCGGAGGGTGCTGTTGGAGTTGCCGCAGGCGCCGTTGGCGCGGTAGAAGATCAAAACCAGGTTCTCCCCGGCAAGGGTGTCCTGATCCACCGTCTCGCCGGTGAGGGTGGGGAAAGACCACCGCACCGCGCTGGGCGCATCGTAGTCCTCCAGCGTCTCCCCCGCCGCCAGGGCCGCGGGCAGCAACCCCAGGCACAGCGCCAGGGCGAGGATTACGGCCAGATATCGTCTGATATTTTTCATCGTTCCACCCTTCTCTCCACAAAGTCCAACCCGGATCATTGGCTGAAACCAGTATACCCCCGCCATCCGGGGGAGGTCAATAGCAAATCTACCCTGGGCCGCGCCCTTGCAAAGGCGGGAAGGAACGGGTATAATGAGTAATAATATACATTTAAAGGGGTGCGCGTACTATGGCCACTTCCCTGTCCGCCGCGGCGGTCCACAAGCAATATGACGAGGGGGTCACCGCCTTTGGGCGGCTCATCCCCGACCCTGTTCCTCGCCTGGCCTTCGCCCAGGAGATCGACGCCTTCATGCGCCGCTGCGCCGCGGGGGTGTGGAAGGAGGACGGCGGCCTCGGGCCGCGGCACGTGGAGTATTACAACGCCATCTACCACAAGGGCAGTCCCGTCCCCACCGCCCTCTACTGGGAGCTGGCCTCCGCCGTGGCGGACTACCCCGGCTTCCAGCCGCCCATCTTCTTCCAGCGCCTCCTGGACGCCGACCGCGCCGCCGGGCGGGCGCTCTCCCGGCGGTTCGTGGACACCTTCACCCTCATGCTCCTCCTCTTCGCGGCGGTGGACGGGGTGGTGAGCGAGCGGGAGGCCGGCTTCGTCAACGCCTGCGCCGACGCGCTCACCGCGCTGTGCGACGCCGCCGGCATCCCCGCGGACAAGCCCCGGCCCAAGGTCCGGGACTTCGTCACCCCCGGCGTCCACTCCGGCGACCAGGTACAGAAACCCGCCGCCGCCCAGGAAACCACCCAGGAGGCCGCCCCGGAACCCACCTTGGACGAACTGCTGGCCGAGCTGGACAGCCTGTGCGGGCTGGAGAAGGTAAAGGCGGACGTGAAGAGCCTCATCAACCTGGTGAAAGTCCGCCGCCTCCGGGAACAGGCGGACTTGCCCGTGCCGCCCATGAGCCTGCACCTCGTCTTTATGGGCAATCCGGGCACGGGGAAGACCACGGTGGCCCGGCTGCTGGCGAAGATCTACCACGCCATCGGCGTGCTGAGCCAGGGGCAGCTGGTGGAGGTGGACCGGTCCGGGCTGGTGGCCGGATTTGTGGGGCAGACCGCCCTGAAGACCCAGGAGGTCATCCAAAAGGCCCTGGGCGGCGTGCTGTTCATCGACGAGGCCTACGCCCTCTCCTCCCACGACGGCCCCAACGACTTCGGCCAGGAGGCCATCGAGACGCTCCTGAAGGCCATGGAGGACCACCGCCACGACCTGATCGTCATCGTGGCCGGGTACACCGAACCCATGGGGGCGTTCATCCGCGCCAACCCCGGGTTGGAGAGCCGGTTCAACAAGTATTTCTACTTCGAGGACTACGACGGCGCTCAGCTCTTTGACATCTTCCAGTCCATGTGCCAAAAGGGCGGCTACACCCTGGACGAGCGCACCCAGGCGTTCTGCAAGGCCTCCTTCCTCCAGCTCTATGAGGCGCGGGATGAGAACTTCGGCAACGCCAGAGACGTGCGCAACATCTTCGAGCAGGGCATCGCCCGCCAGGCCGACCGGGTGGCCGCCCTGGAAAACCCCACCCGGGAGCAGCTTATGGCCCTCACCGTGGAGGACCTTCAGGACCCGGAAGAGCCTTTCGGCGCCAATTCCCCCACCTGACCCCCATTTTGTGGCGAAGAGGTGAAGAATTGGGCATTCTTTCCAGCGCTGGGAAAAAAAGTTTAAAAAGTTACGCAAGTAGTCGTTGACAGATTTGGAAACTGGTGCTATACTAACCCTAGTCTGCATGGATAACTAGGACTCACGGCTGCGTAAGTCATAGTCAACGGCTTACTCGGTCGAGAGTTTTTTGTTTCCAGACAAACAACCCTCAGGAGGTAATCAAAGATGTATCACGGCACCGTAAAATGGTTCAACGAGACCAAAGGCTTTGGCTTTATCGCCAACGACGAGGGCGGCGAGGACGTGTTCGTCCACTTCTCCGCCATCCAGATCGACGGCTTTAAGACCCTGGCTGAAGGCCAGAAGGTCACTTTCGACACCGAGCCCGACCCCCGCGGCAACGGCAAGCTCCGCGCCGTCAACGTGATCCCCCAGTAATTT
>CANRLZ010000064.1 GCA_947631595.1 uncultured Oscillospiraceae bacterium | reverse complement strand
CGGCGGGGTGGGGCTTTTTTGACCGTTTTACGCCAGGAAGAAGAGGTAGGCGCAGTACGCCACATAGCTGCCCAGGAGGATCGCCCCCTGCCAGCGGTAGAGCTTCTCCCGGATGAGGGCCGGGAGGGTGAGCAGGAGCATGACCCCCAGCATCAGGGGGATGTCCACCGTCATGGCGGTGGCGGCGGCGGCCTCCAGGGTGAAGGGCTTGATGGTGATGGCCGTGCCGGACACCAGCACCAGGTTGAAGAGGTTGGCGCCGATGATGTTGCCCAGGGACAGCGCCCCGTGGCCCTTGGCCAGGGAGGTGATGGCGGTGACCAGCTCGGGCAGGGAGGTGCCCAGGGCCACCAGGGTGAGGGCGATGACGCTCTCCGGCACGCCCAGAGCGGTGGCGATCACCTTGGCGTTGTCCACCAGCAGCTTCGCCCCCACGGCAATCACCACCGCGCCCACGATGAGCATGATCACGTCCTGGGTGGCCGAACCCTCGACCTTGACCTCGCCGCTCCCGGCGCTCTGCGCCGCGGAGGCGAGGGAGGAGCGGCGCATCTGGGCCACGGTGGCCGCCATGTAGATGACGAACAGCCCCAGCAGCACCACGCCGGACAGCCGGGAGAAGCCCCGGAACGCGTAGGCGTTGAAGACGTAGTACGCCGCCGCCAGGAAGAAGAAGGCGGTGGGCAGGACGAAGGTCCGGCGCTCCACCTTGGCGGGCTTGACCACCAGGGTGATGGCGGAGATGAGGGCGGTGTTGCAAATCACCGAGCCGATGGCGTTGCCAAAGGCGATGGAGCTGTTGCCCGCCATAGCGCCGCCGGCGGAGACCATCACCTCCGGCAGGGTGGTGCCGATGGACACCACCGTGGCGCCGATGAGCAGCTCCGGCATCCCGAAGCGGTGGGCGATGGACTGCGCCGCGTCCACGAACCAGTCGCCGCCCTTGATGAGCAGCACGAAGCCCACGGCGAAGAGGGCGATATGTACGGCCATTTCCATTGCTGTCATTGCGAAACTTCCTCTCTTTTTCAACTAAAAAGCCCAGGCACAGCCGTCTCGCCGTGCCTGGGCATGTTTCCGGGTCCATGCTCACGCAGGCTACAAGGGCGCGCGTGAGTCTCGCAGTTTCAAGCAAGCCAGGTCCCGCCGGGGCCATGTGTGTTGACTTGCTCCGCACCGGGGGTCCGGCACGCTTGCTACTCCCCCACAAAAATCAACCATATACACAGAGATTTTAACACCCCAACTGGGGTGTTGTCAACCCCCCGAGGGCACATTTTCCGCCCGCTTACCCCGCCTTTTTGTCGTGCTCCGACCCCATGATCTCGTGGGTCAGGGCCAGGGCCGCCTGGGCCTTCGTGTTGTCCGGCACGGCGTAGGGGTCCAGCAGGGTATAGCGCACCGAGGCGCTCTTGTCGTCGGTGCGGTAGATGGGGGCGTACTCCCAGTCCGCCACCCGGGTCACCCCCGTCTCGTTGTCCCGCTCCAGGGTGAGGGTGAGGATGGCGGTGGTGTCGGTGGCCTGCTTGTTCTGGCCGGAGATGAGGTTGCCCAGGGAGTAGGCCACAAAGCCGCTGCGCTCCGTGCCGTCGGCCAGGGTCACCGTGCGCACCTCCTCCACCGGCTGGAGCACGTGGGGGTGGCCGCCCAGCACCAGGTCGGCGCCGTGGGCGATGAGGAAGTCCGCCACCCTCTTCTGGTAGTCGTTGGGCTTGGTCTGGTATTCCACGCCCCAGTGGATCATCACCGCCACCAGGTCGGCGCCCTTCGCCTCCGCCTTCTCCAGGTCGGCGGCCAGCCTGTCCTCGTCCAGCTGGGAGAGGTGGGTGAGGTAGTCCACGTTGAAGAGGTTCACGCTGTACGGCGCGTCCTTGGACACGGGGATGCCGTTGGTGCCGTAGGTGTAGCCCAAAAAGGCCACCGAGATACCCCCCACGTCCGCCACCACGATGTCGTCGTCCGCCTCGGCCTGGGTGCGGCTGGTGCCCACGTGGGCAAGGCCCACCTGGTCCAGCACGTCCAGCGTCCGGGAGAGGCCGGAAAAGCCCGCGTCCATGCAGTGGTTGTTGGCGGTGAGGGTGAGGTCAAAGCCCAGGTCCTTCAGGTTGTAGGCCAGGGCGTCCGGGGTGCGGAAACAGGGGTAGCCGGAGTAGTTGTCCGCGGCCAGGGTGGTCTCCAGGTTGGCCACGGCGTAGTCCGCGCCCTCCACCCAGGGGCGGATGTTCCCGATCTCCCGGAGGTAGTCGTACTCCGCCCCGTTCCAGCTGTCCGTCACGTTGCTGGAGTGGCTCATCACGTCGCCGCACACCGCCAGGGTGGCCACCGTGGGCGGCTGGGGGGTGGGGGTGGGGGTGGGCGTGGGCGCGGGGGTGGGGGCGGATTGGGTCGCCAGGGCGGTGTCCGCCGCGGGCTTCCCCCAGGCCTCCGCCGTATCCCGTCCGCCGGCGCAGGCGGCCAGGGCCAGAGTCAGCGCCAGGGCCAGCGCCCCGGACAGTGCGCGGTTCATCCTTGTGTGTTTCATCGTCTCTCTCCCCTTCTCATCCCGCCGCCGCGGGGCTGCTGTCGGTCACAAGCACCGTCTGCCCCGGAGTGGGCGCCGGCTGTTCCGCCGTCACCGGCTGGGCCAGGGCGGTGTACACCGCCTGGCTGATCTGGGCGCAGACGGCGTAGAGATCCCGGTCGGTCTTGGCGCCGCCGGCCCCGGTGGTGAGGACCACCACGCCGTCCCCGGTGTCCGGGTCGTAGGAGGCGACGTTGAAGACGCCGTAGGCGCTGCCGGTGTGGTAGTAGATGTTCTCCCGGCCAAAGAGGTCGTGCTGGAGCCGCAGGGGGCTGCACTGCTCAAACACCGTGCCGTAGGGGGTGCCCAGGGAGGTCTCCATGAACGCCACCGTCTCCGGCTTCAGCATCCGCTGCCCCTCGTAGGCGCCGTCCCCGGCCAGGACGCCCACCAGCCGGGCGTAGTCCACGGCGCTGATGAGCAGCCCGCCGGCGAAGCAGCTCAGCCCGTCGCCCAGGCCGTACCTGCGGCTGTACGCCCGGCTCTCCTGGGCGGAACGGCCCACGGAGCCGTCGTGGCGGTAGATGTCCGCCAGGAGTTCGGGGTGGGCCATAGAGCTTGCGAAGATGCCCGCGTCGATGCCCAGGGGCCGGAAGAAATTCTCCCCGGCGATGGTGTCATAGTCCTTGTTCTGGGACAGCTCCAGGGTCATGCCCAGGACGTTGAAGGCGTAGTTGTTGTACCCCCAGGCGTTCACATCCCCCGGCCGGGCGGAGATGAACTTGCCCTGGGCCAGGCGCTGGCGCACCGCGTCGTAGCGCAGGGAGGTATCGTCGCCGTAGAGGGGGATGGTGGAGGTGTGGGAGAGGATGGAGCGGACGGAGACCGGCACGTCGGGACAGGCCCGGTTCACCGCCTGGCAGTTCCAGTACTGCCCGATGGAGCCGTCCAGGTCCAGCTTCCCGTCCTCCGCCAGGGCCAGGGCGTTCATGGCCACGATCACCTTGGAAAGGGACGCGATGCGCAGCTTGTGGTCCTTTGTCATCCCCCCGGTGTCCACCACCTGGACGGTGCCGGTCTCCGCGTCCGGCACCTCGGTCTGGGAGCGGGTGGCCCTGCCCCAGACAAAGGCGTCGGTCACCCGGCCGCCCTCCAGCACCGCCACCTGGATCCCGGCGGCGCCGTAGTCCTGGGCGGCGGCGTCCACCGCCGCCTGGAGCTGGTCGTGGCGCAGGCGGCTGACGCTCTGGAAACGGTCCTGCTGGGCCTTAAAGATCTCCCCGGCCACCGGGTCGTCGGCCGCGCGCAGGGCGGTGATGGCCTGGGCCAGCTGGGCGCGGGTGACGACGTAGTTCGGGTGGACGTCCCTGGCCACCAGGGCGGTGAAGATACCCCTGTCCAGGCACCAGCGCACCGCCGGCCCGGCCCACTGGGGCACCTGGTCCCAGTCCCAGCAGTCCGGGTCGTCCGTCGGGGCGGCGGTGTCCATCCCCTGGGCCGCGGCGTAGCGGCAGAGGATCACGGCCAGCTCCATCCGGGTCACCGGGTCGCCGGGGGCGGCGCTCCCGTCCGCCCGGCCGGTCAAAATGCCCGCCTGGGCCGCCCAGGTCATGGCCGGGGCGTACCAGCTATCCGGCGCCACGTCGGGGAAGGGGGACTCCCCCGCGGGCGCCTCCGCCCCGGACAGGCGGTAGAGGGCGGTGGCCACGGCGGCGCGGTCCGCCACCCCTTCCGGGGACCAAACCCCCGCCGCCGTACCGCCCAGCACCCCCAGGCAGGCGGTGTAGGCCGCCGGGTCGTGGTCGGGGTCTTGGCCGGGGAGGTCGGAAAAGGCGGTGGAGCGCACCCGCGCCAGCGTCAGCGGCTCCGGGGTGGGTTCCGGGGTGGGTTCCGGGGTGGGTTCCGGGGTGGGCGACGGCGCGGCCGCCTGCCCGGCGCACCCGGTCAAAAGCGCCGCCAGCGCCAGGGCCGCGACCCCTCTGCGCCAGAAAAATCGCATACTGAGCCTCTCCTTTCCCTCTTTTCTCTCCGCACCATTATAGCTGCCCCCACCGCAAAAAGCAAGCGGCCCGGCCGGAGGACTCCGGCCGGGCCGCGATTTTCCGCGGTTCGCGCTTTTACTTCTTGGACAGCGCCTCGTCGATGGCCTTGGCGGCCACCTTCCCCGCCCCCATGGCGGAGATGACGGTGGCGGCCCCGGTGACGGCGTCGCCCCCGGCGTAGACGCCGGGCTTGGTGGTGGCCCCGGTGCCCTCCTCCACGATGATGCCGCCGTGGCGGTTCACCTCCAGGCCGGCGGTGGTGGACTTGATGAGGGGGTTGGGGGAGGTGCCGATGGACATGACCACCGTGTCCACCGGAAGCTCAAACTCACTGCCCTCGATGGGGATGGGGCGGCGGCGGCCACGCTCGTCCGGCTCGCCCAGCTCCATCTTGATACAGCGCATGGCGGTGACAAAGCCGTTTTTGGGGTCCCGCTTGTCCTCCGGGTTCTCGTAGCCCAGGATCTCCACGGGGTTGGTGAGCAGGCGGAAGTCGATGCCCTCCTCCATGGCGTGCTCCACCTCTTCTTTTCGGGCGGGCAGCTCCTCCAGGGAGCGGCGGTAGACGATATACACCTTCTCCGCCCCCAGGCGCAGGGCGGTACGGGCGGCGTCCATGGCCACGTTGCCGCCGCCCACCACCGCCACCTTGCCCCCCTTCATAATGGGGGTGACGGGGCTTTCCTCGTAGGCCTTCATCAGGTTGGAGCGGGTGAGGAACTCGTTGGCGGAGTAGACCCCCTTCAGGCTCTCGCCGGGGATGTTCATAAAGTTGGGCAGGCCCGCGCCGGACCCCACGAACACCGCCTCAAAGCCCATGTCAAACAGCTCGTCGATGGTGAGGGTCTTGCCGATGACCATGTTGGTCTCCATCTTCACCCCCATGGCGGTGAGGTTGTCCACCTCCTTGCGGACGATGGACTTGGGCAGACGGAACTCCGGGATGCCGTAGACCAGCACGCCTCCGGCGGTGTGCAGCGCCTCAAAGACGGTGACCTCATAGCCCTTCTTGGCCAGGTCGCCGGCGCAGGTCAGGCCGCTGGGGCCGGAACCCACCACCGCCACCTTATGGCCGTTGGAGGGGACCTTCTCCGGGGCGGCCTCGGCGTGGGCGTTGTGCCAGTCGGCCACGAACCGCTCCAGACGACCGATGCCCACCGGCTCGCCCTTGATGCCCCGGACGCACTTGCTCTCGCACTGGGTCTCCTGGGGGCACACCCGGCCACACACGGCGGGGAGGGAGGAGGACTGCTGGATGATCTGATAGGCCCCCTCAAAGTCCCCCTCCTTCACCTTGGCGATGAAGGCGGGGATGTGGATGTTCACCGGGCAGCCGGACACGCAGGGCATATTCTTGCAGTCCAGGCACCGCAGCGCCTCGTCCAGGGCGGTGGCCTCGTCGTAGCCCAGGGCCACCTCCTGGAAGTTGTGTGCCCGGACCGCCGGGTTCTGGGTGGGCATGGGGTGCTTCTTGGGATCCATATTCGCCATCTCACTTTACCTCCTTCTGGAAGAGGGCGCAGGCGGCGTCGTGGGCCTTGCGCTCAAAGTCCCGATACATACTGCCCCGGCTCATGGCCTCGTCGAAGTCCACCTCGTAGCCGTTGAAGTCGGGGCCGTCCACGCAGGCGAACTTGGTCACCGCCTCACCGTCCCGGTGGAGGGTCAGGCGGCAGCCGCCGCACATGCCGGTGCCGTCGATCATGATGGGGTTCATGCTCACCATGCAGGGGATGCCGGTGGGGCGGGTGGCCTCCACCACGAACTTCATCATGATGAGCGGCCCGATGGCGATGACCTCGTCAAAGGTCTCCCCGGCGGCAAACATCTCGTTCAGGGGCACACACACGTTCCCCTCCCGGCCGTAGGAGCCGTCGTCGGTCATCACATGGAGGGTGTCCGAGCAAGCCCGGAACTCGTCCTCCAAAATCAGCAGGTCCTTGGAACGGAAGCCGATGATGGAGGTCACCTGGCAGCCCTGGTCGTGGAGCTTTTGGGCCACCGGCAGGGCGATGGCGCAGCCCACGCCGCCGCCCACCACGCAGACCTTCTTCAGACCCTGGGTGTGGGTGGGGGTGCCCAGCGGCCCCACGAAGTCCTGGATGGCGTCCCCCTCGTTGAGGTGGTTGAGCGCCTCGGTGGTGGCGCCCACCACCTGGAAGATGATGGTGACGGTGCCCTTCTCCCGGTCGTAACCGGCCACGGTGAGGGGGATGCGCTCCCCGGCCTCGTCCACCCGCAGAATGATAAACTGCCCCGGCTCGGCCTTGGCGGCCACGAAGGGCGCCATGACCTCCATCCGGGTCACGGTGGGGTTGAGTACCTCTTTTTTCACGATCTGATACATCGTCCTTCTCCTTGTATTATAGAGTAGTAGTTTTTAATGACCCTCTCCAAGGTCATGTGCTACACTGTAAGGGATGCTGTGG
>CANRLZ010000063.1 GCA_947631595.1 uncultured Oscillospiraceae bacterium | reverse complement strand
TCTGCGCCCAGATCGCGGAGCGCAGCGCCGCCCGGCCCACGGCCCCGCTCGCCTTTGTGGACACCTACGGCTGCCAGCAGAACGAGGCGGACTCCGAGCGCCTGCGGGGCTACCTCCGGGAGATGGGCTACGGCTTCACCGACAGCGAGGCGGAGGCGGACGTGATCGTCATCAACACCTGCGCCGTCCGGGGCCACGCCGAGGACCGGGTGCTGGGCAACGTGGGCGCCCTGGTGCACACCAAGCGGGCCAAACCCGGCCAGATCATCTGCCTGTGCGGCTGCATGATGGGCGAGCCGGGCGTGGTGGAGAAGGTCAAGGCGTCCTACCGCCATGTAGATTTGGGCTTTGACACACACGCTCTGTGGAAATTTCCGGAATTATTACAGAGAGTTATCACAAGACGTGGCCGCGTCTTTGACACCGCCGGGGGCGACGGCGCCATCGCCGAGGGCATCCCCCTGGCCCGGCAGAGCGCGTTGAAGGGCTGGGTCAGCGTCATGTACGGCTGCAACAACTTCTGCTCCTACTGCATCGTCCCCTACGTCCGGGGCCGGGAGCGCTCCCGGTTGCCGGAGGACATTTTGGCCGAGGTGCGGGAGTTGGTGGCCGGGGGGTGCCGGGATATCACCCTCCTGGGCCAGAACGTGAACTCCTACGGCAAGGATCTGGAGGGCGGCGTGGACTTCCCCTGGCTGCTGGAGCAGGTCTGCGCCGTGCCGGGGGAGTTCCTGGTGCGCTTCATGACCTCCCACCCCAAGGACGCGTCCCTGCGCCTCTTCGACGTGATGGCCGCCCAGCCCAAGATCGCCCACCACCTCCACCTGCCTTTCCAGTGCGGCAACGACCGGGTGCTGGCGGCCATGAACCGGCGGTACACCGCCGCGCACTACTTGGAGCTGGTTCGCCGGCTCCGGGAGCGGATCCCGGATATCGTCCTCACCTCCGACGTGATCGTGGGCTTCCCCGGGGAGACCGCGGCGGAGTTCGAGGACACGCTGAAGCTCATCCGCGCGGTGCGCTTCGACGCGCTGTTCACCTTCATCTTCTCCCCCCGGGAGGGCACCCCGGCGGCCAGGATGGAGGATGTGCTCACCCCCCAGGAGAAGCAGGCCAACTTTCAGCGCCTGGTGGACGAGCAGAACGCCATCTCCCATGAGATCCATCAGGGCTACGTGGGCAAGACCTTCCGCTGTCTGGTGGACGGCCGCGGCCAGGACGAGCGCAACAACCTCACCGCCCGGACCAATTCGGGCAGGCTGGTCCACCTCACCGGCCCGGAGACCCTGATCGGCACCTTCCAGGACGTGGAGATCACCGGAGCCACCACCTGGGCGCTCTTTGGCCGGTGGAAGGAGGCGGAGGCATGAGTGGGAAAAAGCTCACCCCCATGATGGAGCAGTATATCGCCGTGAAGCGCCGGCACCCGGACTGCCTGGTGTTCTTCCGGCTGGGGGATTTTTACGAGATGTTCTTCGAGGACGCGGTGACCGCCTCCCGGGAGCTGGACCTGGCGCTCACCACCAGGGACCGGAACAAGCCCCCGGAGGAGCGGGTGCCCATGTGCGGGGTGCCCCACCACGCCGTACAGAACTACGTCTCCAAGCTCACCGCCAAGGGCTACAAGGTGGTCATCTGCGAGCAGATGGAGGACCCCGCCGCCGCCGTGGGGCTGGTGGACCGGGACGTGACCCGGATCGTCACCCCCGGCACGGTGCTGGACGGGGAGAGCCTGGACGAGGACGCCAACAACTACCTCTGCGGCATCGCCCAGGACAGCGGCTGGGTCGGCCTGGCCTTCTGCGACCTGTCCACCGGCCAGACCGAGGCCATGGCCGTCCGGCTGCCCGACGAGGCCGCCCGGCTGTGGAGCGAGCTGGAGAGCCGCCGCCCCCGGGAGGCGGTGCTGGACAGGGCCGCCTGGGACAGCCTGCGGCAAGAGGTCGCCCGGCGGCTGGACTGCCGGTGCGAGCCGGGGGAGCAGGCGTTTTTCTCCCCGGCCCGGGGGCGGGAGCTGATGGAAAAGCAGTTTGCCCGCCAGGACGGCGACCTGGACGCAAACGAGGGCAAGTCCGCCGCGCTGTGCGCCGTGGGCGGCCTTTTGCACTACCTCTACGAGACCCAGCGCACGGAGAAGCTGCCCCACCTGAACGTGATCTCCCTGCGCCGCAACCGGGCGTACATGGAGCTGGATCGGGCCACCCGGCGGAACCTGGAACTCACCGAGACCATCCGGGGCCGGGAGCGCCGGGGGAGCCTGCTGTGGGTGATGGACCGGTGCAAGACCCCCATGGGCCGGCGGCGCCTCCGCGCCTGGCTGGAGCGGCCGTTGCTGAGCGCGGAGAAGATCCTCTACCGGCAAAAGGGGGTGGCCGCCCTGGTGAAGGACGCGCCCCTGCGGGACGCCCTCCGGCGGACGCTGAGCGAGGTGGGCGACCTGGAGCGCCTCACCTCCCGCCTGAGCTGCGGCAGCGCCGGGGCGCGGGAGCTGCAAGCCCTGGCCACCGCCCTGGCGCCGGTGCCCCGGATCATGGCCCAGGCCCAAGGGCTGAAAGCCCCCATCTGCCGGGACCTGCTGGCCCAGATGGACGCCCTGGAGGACTTCACCGCCCAGCTCGCCCGCGCCATCCGGGCGGACGACCTGCCCGCCACCGTCCGGGAGGGGGGCATCATCGCCCGGGGCTTCGACCCCCAGGTGGACCACTACCAGGACCTGGTGGAAAACGGCGGCCAGGCGGTGCTGGACCTGGAGGCCGCCGAGCGGGAGCGCACGGGGATCAAGAACCTGAAGATCAAGTACAACAAGGTCTTCGGCTACTACATCGAAATTTCCAACGCCTACCGGGGCGAGGTGCCCCAGGAGTACATCCGCCGCCAGACCATCACCAACGGCGAGCGGTACATCTCCCCCGAGCTGAAGGCGTTGGAGGAGGAAATTTTAAACGCCCGGGAGCGGGACGCCCAGTTGGAGTATGAGATCTTCTGCAAGCTGCGCGCCCAGGCGGTGGAGGCCGCCCCGGCCATCCAGCGCGACGCGGACGCCATCGCCCAGCTGGACGTGCTGTGCTCCCTGGCCGCCCTGGCCCAGGAGGAGCGCTATGCCCGGCCCAAGGTGGACGAGAGCAAGGCCCTGGAGATCGTGGACGGACGCCATCCGGTGGTGGAAAAGACCCTCGCCGACGGGCTGTTCGTCCCCAACGACACCTACATGGACGGGGAGAAGGTCACCCTGGCCCTCATCACCGGCCCCAACATGGCGGGCAAGTCCACCTACATGCGCCAGGTGGGCCTCATCGTCCTCATGGCCCAGATGGGGTCCTTCGTGCCGGCCAAGCGCGCCCACATCGGCGTGGTGGATCAGGTGTTCACCCGCATCGGCGCCTCCGACGACCTCTCCGGCGGCCAGTCCACCTTTATGGTGGAGATGATGGAGACGGCCTACATTCTGAAGGAGGCCACCTCCCGGAGCCTGCTGCTCCTGGATGAGATCGGCCGGGGCACCTCCACCTACGACGGCGTCTCCATCGCCCGGGCGGTGCTGGAGTACTGCGGCGACACCGTCCGCGCCCGAACCCTCTTCGCCACCCACTACCACGAGCTGGCCAACATCACCAGCCTCGTCCACGGGGCGCAGAACTTCAACATCGCCGTGCAGAAGCGGGAGGACAAGGTGGTCTTCCTCCGCAAGATCGTCCCCGGCGGCGCCAGCAAGAGCTACGGCGTGGAGGTGGCCGCCCTGGCCGGTGTGCCCGACCAGGTGGTGCGCCGGGCGGCCAACCTCCTGAAGGAGATCGAGATGCGCAACGCCCTGCGGCGGAAGAAGGAGACGGGCTATCAGGAGATACCCGCCCACGACAAGCTGGTGGTCCAGGGCAAGTACGGCCCGGAGGAGGTGGAGGCGTGGATCTTCGCCGCCATCCAAAATCTCGAGGCCACGGACAACGCCCGGAAGAAGGGCCTGCCCGTGAAGCCGGGGCGGGACCGCCTGCTGCCCCTGGACCCCACCCTGGTGGCGGACACCTACGCCACCGGCCTGCCCATTCTGGACAAGCTCTCCCAGACCGACCTGGACAACCTCACGCCCATGCAGGCGCTGCAGCTGGTGGCCGAGTTCAAGCGCGCCATCGAGGAGGAGGGCTGGAAATGGGACGAGTAGGCCCGTCGCCCAAAGGCCCGTGGCGGCCCCAGCTCACCCCCCGGGAGCGCCGGGCCGGGATGGTGTTTTTCCTCCTCTACCTCACCGCCCTGCCCCTGCTGGTGGGCAGTGTGGTGCGGATGCTGGACGAGCGCCTGGCGCTGCTGCTCACCGCCGTCCAGTCCAGCGCCGTCTACTACACCCTCATTCTCCTGGTGCTCATCGCCGCCTTCTGGGCCTTTCTCCGCCACGCCTGGGACATTTTTCGGGACAACCTCTACCCCAGCCTGGTGGCCTTCGGGGTGGGCTTTTTTGCCGCCGTGGGGCTGACGTGCCTGGTCGGACTTATCCCCCTGCCGGTGAAAGACCCCGCCGTGGCGGTCTACAAGGCGCAGTTCCTGGCCGTCCCCGGCGCCACTTGGGCGGTGGCGGGGCTGCTGCGCCCGGCGGTGGAGGAGATCTTGTACCGGGGGTTTCTCTTCGGCGGCCTGCGCCGGAGCAGCCGGGGCCTGGCCTATCTGCTCTCCGCCGGGATCTTCGCCCTGTCCGCCGTCTGGCAGTACGCCCTCTTCTCCGGCAACCCCGCCTATCTCCTGATGGCGGCGCAGTACCTCCCCCTGGGGGTGGCGCTGTGCTGGAGCTATGAGGTGAGCGGCAGCGTCTACGTCCCCATGGCCGTGCGCGTGGCGGCCCAGACCGTCTTTCTCGCCCTGGCCGCCGCCAGCCCCGGCGCGGCGCTGCCCATGGGCCTGTAAAAAAACTCATTTTGGAAGGGGGCGCCGCCCATGGCCCACATTCAGGTCCTACCCAAGCAGCTCGCCGACATGATCGCCGCCGGCGAGGTGGTGGAGCGCCCGGCCAGCGTGGTCAAGGAGCTGGTGGAGAACGCGGTGGACGCCGGCTCCACCCAGATCACCGTGGAGATCCGCCACGGCGGCGCCACCTACATCCGGGTCACGGACAACGGCAGGGGCATTCCCAAAGAGGAGGTGCCCACCGCCTTTTTGCGCCACGCCACCTCCAAGCTGCGCTCCGCGGAGGACCTGGACCGCATCGGCACCCTGGGCTTCCGGGGCGAGGCGCTGGCGGCCATCGCGGCGGTGAGCTACGTGCAGATGCTCACCAAGCCCGCCGGCCAGCCCATGGGGTACAGCTACTCCATCGAGAACTCCGAACCCCAGGAGGAGGGGGACGCGGGTTGCCCCGACGGCACCACGGTGGTGGTGCGGGATGTGTTTTTCTCCGTGCCCGCCCGGTATAAGTACCTCAAGGCGGACGCCGCCGAGTCCGCCGCCATCCACGACATTCTGGAGCGGCAGGCCCTGGCCCACCCGGAGATCTCCTTCCGCTTTTTGAAGGACGGCAAGAGCGTCTTCACCTCCGCCGGCGACGGGGATGCCCGGAGCGTGGCCGAGATCGTCCTCCCCGGCCAGAGCGCCCAGCTCCTGGAGGTCTATGCCGACGACGGCGCGGTGAAGGTCACCGGCTTTGTGGGCCGGCCGACCCAGTGCCGGAACAGCCGGGGCGGGCAGTTTTTCTTTGTCAACGGCCGGACCATCCGCTCCAAAATTCTCACCGCCGCCCTGGAGCGGGCCTATGAGAACCAGCACATGACCGGGCGTTTCCCCATCGCCGTCCTGTACCTCCAGATGCCCCTGGACCAGGTGGACGTGAACGCCCACCCCACCAAGATGGAGGTGCGCTTTTTGGAGGAAAAGGCGCTCTTTGGCCGGGTGTACCGCGCCGTCCAGGACGCCCTCGCCGGGGCCACGGACCGGCCCACCCTCCACGCCCGGCCGGTGGAGGCCGGGGCGGAGACGCCTGCCCCGGCGGACGTCCCGCCCGAGCCGCGGCAACAGGAGGAGGTGACCTTCCGCTCCCCCGCCGCCCCCGCGCCCCGGGTGAAGCCCGCCCTCTGGCCCCGGGAGGAGGAGCGCTGGGCGCCCCCTGTCCAGCCCGCCCGGAGCGGCCCGGAAAAAGAGGAGACGCCCGCCGTCCAGACCCGGTTCCCCCTGCCCCCTGCCCCCCGGTACGCCCCCGTTCCGACGGGGACGGAGCCGGAAGGGCGGGAGGCCGAACCGGCCGCGCCGGTGGAGACGGGGCCGGAGACCCCTCCCTGGCGCATCGTGGGCGAGGCCCTGAAGACCTACATCATCGTGGAGCAGGGGGACAAGCTCCTGTTCATCGACAAGCACGCCGCCCACGAGCGCCTGGGCTTCGACGCCCTGAAGGCCCAGGGCTACCGCCCCATGTCCCAGGAGCTGCTGCGCCCCCTGTCCTGGCGGCCCGCGCCGGAGGACCGGGCGATCTTGCTGGAGAAGGCCGCGCAGTTGGAGGAGTTCGGCTTCCAGATCGAGGAATTTGGGGACGACGCCCTGGCGGTGCGTGCCGCGCCGGACTTTTTGGCCTGCGGGGACATCCCCGGCGCCCTGGAGGACCTGGCCCACGAGTACGCCCTGGGGGAGGCCGACCCGGACGCCCAGCGGGACGCCCTCCTGCACTCCATGGCCTGCAAGGCCGCTATGAAGGGCGGCCAGACCAACCAGGCCCAGGAGCTGGAGGTCATCGCCCAGGCGGTGATGGAGGGGAAGGTGACCCACTGTCCCCACGGCCGCCCGGTGGCCGCGGAACTCACCCGGAAGCAGCTGGAAAAGCAGTTTGGCCGCTCCTGACACAGGCCCAAAAAAGCGCGGGCAGTCCACAAAAATGTGGGCTGCCCGCCTCTCCTATTGGCCGCGTTCAGCGCTGGCTGACCCCGCCGGGGTCCTGGTCCTGAAAGACCAGATCGTCCACGTCGGGTTCCTGGGGTGTGGTGGTCTCCTCGTCCATAGCGGTACTCCTTTGCGGTGGGGTTTTCCACAGTATATGCGCCCCCGGCGGCGAGATGTGACGAAGCCTGGGGAGAAGTTTTGCCCGCCGGGGGTTGACAGTCCAGGCCGGGTGTGATATCCTAATAAGGCTCTAGCGGAGCATCGGATGCCGGAGTGGCGGAATTGGCAGACGCCCGGGACTTAAAATCCCGTGGGAGCGATCCCGTGCCGGTTCGACCCCGGTCTCCGGCACCATATCGCGGGGT
>CANRLZ010000062.1 GCA_947631595.1 uncultured Oscillospiraceae bacterium | reverse complement strand
TCGCCCGGCGGGGAGATCCACTTCAAGACGGACAACCAGGACCTGTTCGCCTGGTCGCTCTTCCAGTTCCCCAAGGCGGGCTACGCCCTGGAGCAGGTGACCCGGGACCTCCACGCCCACGGGGTCAACGGCGTGATGACCGACTACGAGGAGAAATTCTATCGGGAGGGCAAGCCCATCTGCCGGTGCGTCGCTGTAAAGGGAGAAACCTTGTCAGCCCGTCTGACCCTGGTGGAACCCCAGCCGGAGCACGAGGCCGCCGTCTGGGCCTATCGCCAGTGTTTTCAGGATGTTCAGGAACCCTGCGTCGGCGCCGCCGGTCTGGAAGACGCGGCGGACTACGCCGCCTGGCGCGCCGCCGTGACGGCTGATGCTGTAAAGGGAAACACCTTCATAGCCATGGACGCCGCCGGGGAGATGGCAGGCGCCCTCCAGATCCGTCAAGACCCGGACGAGACCGCCGGGCAGATCCTCCTCAGCGTCCGTCCGGACCGCCGCCGCAGGGGCTACGCCGTGGAGATGCTGGGCCTGGCCCTGGCCTGGTGCGGGGAAGCGCTGGGCTTGGAACAGGTGCTGCTGACCTGCGGGGAGGACAACGTCCCCGCCGCGCGGGCCATCGCCCACTACAAGGCCCAGCTGGAGGACAGGGTGTCCGACGGCGCGGGCGGTCTGATTCGGCGCTACCGGGTGACGGTTTAAGACCGGGCGGTCTTTTTCGCCTTGCGCTCCTCGGCCACCTGCTTGGCCTTCTCCAGGATCGCCTGGTGGAAGTGGATGTCCAGCTTGGGGGCGTGGAACTGGGCGTAGGTGTTGCGGAAGCGGCGGGAACTCCGCTCGGCAAGGGCTACCAGGTCGCCATACTTCTCCCGCAGCTTGGCGCCGCCCTCGGCGATGGTCTCCGGCAGGGCGGTGGCCACCGCCTCCCTGGCGTCCTGGAGGCGGCTGGTGAACTCGCCGCCCGCCCGCTGGAGGGTGTTGAGCACACGGGTCATAATGGCCAGGTCGCGGATGGTGAAGGCGGCGTCCACCAGGAGCACGGCGCCCAGGCCGGCCGCCAGAATGTTCTGCGCCAGCATGGGGATGGAGCGGACGATCCGCTCCACCGGCGGGTGGATCCAGAAGATGCACACGTAGGACAGCGCCCCCCACACAAGGCACACCCACAGACAGATACGCCCCTTCAGATTGAAGCGATACATGCTGTAATCCCAGTATTTCACGTGGGTGGTGACCTCCAGAAACCAGCCCACGAAGTACTCCCAGGCGGACATGGTGAGGGTGGAGACCACGTAAAAAACAAAGATATTCCCCGCCAGCGGCTCAAAAAACAGGATCATCAGCAGCACGCCCACCCCGTAGATGGGGCAGACCGGCCCGTGGAGGAACCCACGGGGGACAAAGCGCCGCTCCAGGATGGAGCAGTAGACCGTCTCCATGCACCAGCCGGCGAAGGAGTAGAAGCAAAAGTACAGCAGGAGGGTGGAGAAGGGATAGCCCAAGAAGGTGACGGTCGGCATATTACTCCTCCTCAGGCTCCTGCAACAGGCAGGAGAGAATGGCGTTGAAGGTGTGCTCCGGATGATCCCGGAAGCGCTGGACGATCTCCTCGCCCTGCTGGAGGGAGGGGACGGTGAGGCGCAGGGAGAAGAGCTGCCCCTCGTCGTCGGAGAGGCCCAGCTCCACGTGCCGCCGGTTCGGCGACTCCTCCGCCACCTGGGCGAGGACTTGGGCGTTTCGGCGCAGCGTGGCGTTCACCTTGGCCAGGGCGCTGTCGCAGTGGCCCCGGACGCTGGAGGGGATGCTGCTCTCCATGATGCCGCCGTTGGTGCGCCCCTTGTCCGTGATGGCGTAGAGGCCATTCTCATCCCGAACCAGATGGCCGCTGTTCAAAAGCTCATCCACCACCTGGGCGAAGAGGAAATAGTCGATGGCTCCATCCCGAAGAGACAGCTCGGTGAGCGTGTCAAAGGGGATGGGGGCGGCCACCCGCGCCATAACGTACAGCACGACCACCTTCACGTCCAAGGGTTCCCGAATAAAACCCTGCCGGGGCATAAGACCCCTCCTTTCCACAGTTTGTCGAGTCTTCATTATACTGTATTTGGGGCAAAAGCACAAGGGAAAAATTCCCGCCCCCGTTCTTCCCGGCCGCCCCCGCGCATAGGTTCAAGCGCGGGGGGTGATGGGATTGGAGCGGCAGGACACGTCCATGGTGGGTGGCACGCTGCTGCTGACCTTCAGCGGCCTTTTTGGCCAGGTGGTCGGCTTTTTCTACCGCATCGCCCTCTCCCGGCTGATCGGGGCGGAGCTGATGGGCCTCTACCAGCTCATCATGCCGGTCTACGCCGTGCTCAGTTCCCTCACCGCCGCGGGACTCACCGTGGCGGTGTCCGCGCTCTCCGCCCGGTACGGGGCGCATGGGGACTTTGCCGCCATCCGCCAGGTGCGGCGCACCAGTCTGAGGACCTTTTTCGCCCTCCTGATCCCCCTGGGGGCGGCGACCATCCTCTGTTCCGACCCCATCTCCGTCTACCTTTTGGGAGACGCCCGGACCCGGCTGGGGCTGTGCCTGCTGGTGCCCTGCCTGGCGCTCACCGGGATCGAAAACCTCCAGAAGCACAGCTTTTTCGGCGCCGGTCGGGTGGCGCCCCCGGCGATCTGCGAGATGGCCGAGCAGGTCATCCGCGCCGTGGCGGTATTGGGTTTGCTGATCGCCTTTTTGCCCCAGAACGGCGAGCGCACGGTGGGGCTGATCGTCCTGGGGATGTGCCTGTGCGAAGTCTTCTCCGCCGGCGCGCTGACCCTGCTCTTCCGCCGGTGCATGGGCACGGGGCGGGAGGCGCGCCTGGACGGGGGAGACCTGCGCCGGGAGATGCTGCGGATCGCCCTGCCCGTGGGGGGTACGGCGCTCCTGGGCAACCTCATGGGTTCTGCCAACGCCGTCCTCATCCCCCGGCTGCTGGTGCGGGGCGGCGCCACCGTGTCCCAGGCCATGAGCGCCTTCGGGGTCATCAACGGCATGACCCTTCCCATGCTGATGATGCCCTCCGCCTTTGTGGGCGCCCTGGGCCTGGTGCTGGTGCCCCGTCTGGCCAAGGCGGTGGCCCTGGGCAGGATCGAGCAGGCCAAGGCCCAGCTGTGCCGGGTGATGGAGGCGACCTCGCTGCTCATCCTCCCCGCCATGGCCCTCCTGACGGTGATCGGCCCCCACCTGGGCGTCCTCCTGTTCCGGGACGACCGGGCGGGGGGCTACATCCTCCCCCTGGCGGTGGGGGTCGCCCTGAGCTGTTACCAGGCGGTGCTGGGCAGCGCCCTCAACGGCCTGGGCAAACAGAGCGCCGCCGCCGGGAATATGCTCCTCAGCGACGGCGTGCAGCTGGCGTTTACCTGGTTTTTGGTGGGCGACCCCCGAATCGGCCTGGGCGGCTATGTCACCGGCCTGTGGGTCAGCGCCCTGGTGGGGGCGGCGCTGAACCTCCGGGCCGCCCGCAACGCCATCGGCGTCAAGGCGCAGCCCTTTACCTGGCTGGTGGCCCCGGGCCTGGCCGCGCTGCTCATGGGCCTGTGCTGCCGGCTGCTCTTCCACAAGCTCCTGGCGGTCGGCCTTGGGGCGGGCACAGCTTGCCTGGCCGCCGCCGGGTTTGGCGTCGTGCTATACCTCGCCGCCCTCCAGGCCCAGGGGGTGCGCTGCCTCCGGCTGGGTGAGCAGCCCAAGTAGCGGCTCAAAATCCGCCCCTTCCAGGGGGTCGCCGCCCCGGTCCACGGTGGCCTGGGCTGCCCTGGCCACGAAGGCCACGGCGGTGTGGGTGGCGTCGGGGAGGTCGTGGCCGGCCAGCAGCCGCCCCAGGGCCACCGAGGCGAAGAGGTCGCCGGTGCCGGAGAACCGCCCATGGGCCAGGGGCGCCTGGGCGGTGTGGACAAGCCCGGTGGCCCGGTCAAAGCACCCGGCGCCCAGCGTGCCCGGGGCGGGGGTGAGGCCGGTGAGAATGACGCTGCGGCGGCTGTCCAGGCTCAGGCGGCGCAGCCACTCCTCCGCCTTGCGCGGGCTGGGGTCGGGGTCGTAAGGCTCCCCCAAGAGGATGGCGGCCTCGGTGAGGTTGGGCGTGATCACATCCGCCTGGGCGGCCAGCTCGCCCATCCGGGCGCACAGTTCCGGCGTATAGGTGCGGTAGGGTTTGCCGTTGTCCCCCATCACCGGATCCACCAGCGTGAGAAACCCCGGGTGGCGGAACTTGGCCAGGCAGGACTGAAGGATGTCCATCTGCGCCGGCGAACCCAAAAAGCCGCTGTAAAAGCCGTCGAACCGGGCGTTCAGGAACTTCCAGTGGTCCAGCACCTGCTCCATCTGGTCGGTCAGGTCGAGGAAGACGGCCCTGCCGCCGGTGGGAAAGGCGGTCTGGGCGGAGAGATAGGCGGTGAGCAGGGGATAGGCCCGCACCCCCATGGCCGCCAGCGTGGGCAGCACCACCGTCAAAGAACACCGGCCGTAGCCGGACAGATCGTGCACCGCGATAATATGTTTCAAGGACGATCCCCTCCTTTCGCGCACCCCCTATTATGGACCATCCCGCCTCCTTTGGCAAGAGGTGATATCGCCCTATTCCACTCCGCTCCGCCCGCCGCTTTTTGTCACGGGTTATTCTCCTCGTATAATCTTTGAAACAGGGTTCCGTCCCGTTTTTGGCGGAGAATCGTTTGATCCAGCCCGGGTGGAGTTGGCTTAAAGGATGGATCGTCCTTTTGGAGGCTGTAGTCCACCCGCTGAAAATCGCGCAACGCTTTGATATTCAGATCTACGGCCAGAATGCACGGGTTCTTTCCGCCTTTGGTTTTGATCATATCACGCCGTTCGGAAGCGGAGGGACGAAGCACCCGGCTGTCTCCGGGGGTGGAGGAATTGGCCTGGATGCAATAGCAGTGAAGATCCCTGCACAGAGACTCGACGATCGAACTAAAGTACGGGATGTCCGAATTCCATTCGACCGCCACCACCAGATCCGCATAGGAGCGGAAGAGAGCCCTGTCCCGGATGGAGGCCAGCTCAAAACAGCAGTACACCGGGAACCAGACATCATGCCAACAGAACAGCTGGTAGGTATTTCCTTCCTGGTATGTATGGCCATAGCCCTTGATTTGCCGCCCCTCCTCGGGGGAATAAGCTGTTTTATTGTGGTAAGACACATAGGCAAACTTCTGATGCTGATGGACATAGGGCAGGATGGTCGCTGTGAGATTATAGACTGCGTGTGTACCCGGTCCCGCTTTTGCCGAAGTTTTTTTCAGATGGGGAACAACGATGTGTTCGATACCTGTAACCAGAGCGATCTGATTGTTGGCGCAGATCCTGGACACCGCGGGAAGCCACTCGAACGGAAGATAGTTCTCCGGCAGGACCAGCAGATCCACCTTCTGCTGAATGGCCTCATCCAGGATTTTAGCGATCTTGCGGTATCGCGAATAGCTGCGGTTGGGCCGCTGATCAAGGGCCGCTTTGAAATCTTTTTTACTCAATTCCGCGTTTCCAATGGCAACGCACAGGCTGTCCCGTCTGTCACTTCTGTCCTTATTTCCAACCCGAGTGGCATAGTGGCCGGGCAGGCCGCTTTTTCCCAGCGAGGTCGTCGTGACCTCTTTCATTTCATAGAGTTCTCGATCCGCATTTGTCTTGACATTGGGGAAGTTGCATCGCAGATAGATATTTGTCAGCCGCACTGACTGGTTTTCGAGGTCGAACGACGCAATGTTTGCGCTGATATCTGTACAGAGCAGTGCCAGCGACAATTCCTCCGGCTTGAGCAGATAGGGATAATAACGGTAATCGAGGGAAGCCTTCTCCCACTCAGGATCCAGCTCCTCCCATTCGTCGGTAAGATCGTACAGGCGGACAGAGACATCATCTGTAAAGAGCAGATCGTCAAGCACGCAGTTCAGGGGGAGAGGGATCACATATTTATTGACCATGTAGGTCCTGCAATAGAGTTCGCGCAGAGCGCGCATACCGTCATAACTGAATGCCTCAGCGGCATGTTCTGGGCAATCGCCGCCCTGCGCTCTCCAGACGTCGATCTCCTCCGCGATGTGCCGCAGGACACCCGCAATGTCACTCCCCCAGACCAGCGCCGTGACCCGGCAAAGAGATGACAGCAGAACATGGAGCAGTCCTCCTTTGATATCCGGCATCACGCTGTTGACCGCACTTCCGGGTACCTCATACCGCCTGATGGCCGCTATGATACGCAGGGACAGTTTTTCCAACAGATCGCTCCGCCCATTGATCACCATGATCTCAAAAAGCCGTTCCCAAGTGGTATAGTTTTCGATCAGCGTTCGCTCGTCCAAGATCAGCATCAGGTCTCTTTCAAAAATGTTCTCTTCTTTCCCGCTGATCAAGCCACTGACCTTTCGATATTTCCCGAGAAACTTTGAAAAGGCGAATTTGTCGAGTTCCACCCCCTCCACGCTTCTGAACTTGTTCATCGTATCGCTGTTTTTCAGGCGGAAAACCTCGCTGTAATCCTTGCGTTGCAATATATTATCCAAATCGGGCATCAGCCGAAACTCGCTGACATTTCTGGCGATCTGGGTCCGGAAACAGCTGAGCAGCGCTTGGGTGGCGCCCGACTGAAAATAGAACACCTTTACCTTATGACTTTGAAGGCGTATCAGGCTTTTATCACTGTTCAGAAGGCAGGGCGCGACATGGTAGACCGGGCCGGCTTTCGAGCGGTCTTCAGCATCGGCCATCCGCTGTTCGTGTTCATAGGTTTGATCCGCAGTCAGTTTTTCCTTTACCAGGATCTCTCGCTCGCCGATTGCCCCCTTGTCCTGCCTGGTCAGCAGCATATCGAGGACAGCTTCGGACGAGAGTTTGTCGGCTCCTTCACTGGCATGGGCAAGGAGATAGAGCGGGCTGTTTTTCTCCACTTTGTCTACAATGATGACATCGTCCACATATCTGCCGTAATAGGTGGGGTTCCATGTACTGATAATGGCGTTGTCAAAGGGGGTCAATATCCAGTTAGCCAGAATGTGCGAGGGGAGAAAACCGATGGGCAGGATATTGCGATCGCCGATGGTGAGTTCCGTGCCCGCGCAATAGCCGCGCAGTTGTTCCGAGTATGTCTCAATGACCCGGTATACGAACTCATTGACCCGCTTTTGCCACACCTCGGCCATACCGAGTCCGCGGTATTGTTCAAATTGCTTCAAAAATCCGGAAAAGTCCTCCTGCCGCAGGTCCACACTGTAATAAAAGCTCTTGAAGTCCAACGTCAGGATCATCGCGTCCTGCTTTGCCTTCAAACGGTCCTGGGCCAGGCCCAGACCGCGGTCCCGCCAGCTCTCATATTGTGCGAAATATGGTTCAAAAAGGCCCGGGGAATAGGTGAT
>CANRLZ010000061.1 GCA_947631595.1 uncultured Oscillospiraceae bacterium | reverse complement strand
ACCAGGGCCTGGGTGATCTTGTCCAGCATATAGGACTTGGGGATGCCCTTCTCCTGCTCGATGAGGTTGACGGCGGCGAAAAACTCCGGGCCGTCCAGCTCCGGGCTTTTGGGGGCAGGTGCTTTCTTAGCCATTGTTCTATCTCCTCTTAAAAAGTAATATATAAGCGGACCTGGGCGATATCCTGCCCAGGGATGGCAACGGTCTCGCCGCCGGCGCGGAGGGTGACGGCGCCGTCTTCCTCACGGCCCAGCAGCTCGCCCACCAGGCTCTTGGCCCCGTCCCGGGGGCGGTAGAGCCTGACCTCCACCTTCTCCCCCAAAAAGCGGGCGAAGTGCTCCGGCCTTCGCAGCACCCGGTCGGCTCCGGGGGAGGAGACCTCCAGGATGTAGCTGCCCTCGATGGGGTCGGCCTCGTCCAACTTGTCGCTGAGGGCGCGGCTCACCGCCTCGCAGTGGTCGATGGTGACCCCCTCCGGACGGTCCAGGTAGACGCGCAGATACCAGCTGCCCGCCTCCTTGACATACTCCACGTCCCAGATCCCGCACCCCTGCTCCGCCGCGATGGGGGCGGCCAGGGCGGCTGTGACCTCCGTGACCTTCGCCATAGGCGCTCCTCCTCGTCTCCCGCCGGAAAAATCGCCGGCGGAAAATCTCCAAAAGAAAGAGCGGGGCAAGCCCCACTCTTGTCAATACCTACTCTTCATACTACGGTTAGTATACCACGCCCACCGGGGAAATGCAAGGGGTTTTTCTCGTTTTTTCCCAGGAACGACGGGCAAAATTCACGATTTTGTGAGGCTCTCCCCCACCGTGTTGATGTCCCCGGCGCCCACCAGCAGGATCAGGTCGCCCTCTCTGGCCTCCTGGCGCAGGCAGTGGGCCAAGTCCGCCAGGGTGGGACAGTAGAGACTGCCGGGGATCTCCTGGGCCAGTTGGGCGGAACTCACCCCCAGGTCGTCGGTCTCCCGTGCAGCGTAGATGTCGGTGAGCACCGCCAGGTCGGCCAGCTTCAGGGCCTCGACGAAGTCGCCGAACAGGGCCTTGGTGCGGGTGTAGGTGTGGGGCTGGAAGGCGCAGACCACCCGGTCATACCCCAGCTCCTGCACCGCCTCCAGCAGGGCGCGGATCTCCCCAGGGTGATGGGCGTAGTCGTCGTACACCTGGGCGCCATTGCAGGTCCCCAGGCGCTCAAACCGCCGCCCCGCGCCGGTGAAGGAGGCAAGCCCCTCCGCCGCGGCCGCGCCGGGCCAGCCCAGGGCGATGGCGGCGGCGCAGGCGGCCAGGGCGTTTTTTACGTTGTGCGCTCCCGGCACCTGGAGGGCGACCTGGCAGTAGGTCTCCCCGCCGTAGACCACCCGGAAGCGGGGCAGGCCCTGCTCCCAGGTCAGGTCGGCGGCGGTGACGTCCCCGGCGCTCAGGCCGAAGGTGACGGTCCGCCGATCCACCCCCGCCAGGGCGGCGACGGTGTTGGCGTCCTCGGCGTTGTACACCACCACGCCCCCCTCCCGCGGGACCAGCAGGGCGAAGGCCCGAAAGGACTTCTGGATGTCCGCCAGGTCCTTGAAGTAGTCCAGGTGGTCCTCCTCGATGTTCAGCGCCACCGCCACGGTGGGGCAGAAGGCGAGGAAGGAGTCGCAGTACTCGCACGCCTCGGCGATGATGGTCTCCCCCGCCCCGGTGCGGTAGCCCTTGCCCAGGATGGGCAGGGTGCCGCCGATCATCACGGTGGGGTCGGCCTGGGCGGCCAGGGCGATGTGGGTACACATGGAGGTGGTGGTGGTCTTGCCGTGGGTGCCCGCCACGCACAGGGCGTTGGGGTAGTCCTTCATGATCGCCCCCCACGCCTGTGCCCGCTCAAAGACGGGGATGCCGGCGGCCCGAGCGGCCACGATCTCCGGGTTGTCGTCGTGGACGGCGGCGGTGCGGATCACCGCCTCGGCCCCGGCTATATTTTCCGGCGCGTGGCCAATCCGGACGGGGACGCCCAGCTCCCGCAGGTGGGCGATGGCCGGGCCGTCCCGCATATCCGAGCCGGAGACCTGCACCCCCCGAAGGCGCAGCACCTCCGCCAGAGGCTCCATGGACACCCCGCCGATCCCCATGAGATGGACCCGGACGCCGGGGCGGAGATATTCCTCAACACGGCCCTGGGACACAGCGGCCACCACCCTTCCGTGAGATTTGTCTCTACCGCACAGTGTAACGCAATCCTACCAGTTTTTCAACCAAAACATACCGGGCCTAGCCCAAAATCTCCCCGGCCAACGTCCCGGCTACGGCGTGGACCCGGTCAAAGTCCACGTGGGGGTTGTACACCGCCTCCAACTGGTCGTGCAGCTCCTTGGCCTGGGCCAGGGTCTGGGTGCCCTCCTCCACCAGCGCCTCGGCCACCTTCCGGGTGAAGCGCACCCGGGCGCGGTAGCGGCGCAGCAGCTCCTGGTCCGCCATAGCGTCCAGGCGCACCCGGCGGTAGGGGCTGCCGGGGTAGGGCACGGCGGCGGTGGAGGTGACAAATCCCACCCCCAGGTCGGGCAGCAGAAGGTGCTGGATGTGCCGGGGGGCCATGGGGTCGGCGCAGACCACCGCCCGGTGGCCCCGCTCCACCGCCGCGCCCAGCAAGTCCTCCAGGAGTACGTGACCCAGGCCGTAGGAGTCCATGAGGGCGTAGACGCGGTCACACTGGGCCTCCACCGTCTCAAAGAGGCACACCTGCCCCTTGCAGCTCACCGCGCTGAGGAAGCGCTCGGTCACCTCGCCCCCCGGCCCACGCTTGGGGATCTCCCGGGCGATGATGCCCTTGGCCCGCTTGTGGATCTTCTCCCGCAGCTCCGGGGTCTCCAGCAGCTCCAGGTTGTCCTCCAGCAGCTGCCCCGCCCCCTTCAGACAGCGGTAGGCCCGGCGGTACTGGCCCTGGTAGGCCGCCGTCAGCGCCATGATCTTCCCCTTCTCCCCCGCCAGGGCGGCGCGGTCGTAACACTCTCCAAGGTTTACATAACTTTCCACCGCCGCCGGGTACTTGGGTTCGATGACGTGGGGCGGTGTATCAAATAGACACACTAGAATTTCCAGGTAATACGGACTTCTTGCCGGCCGGTGGCAGGATCCTTCTCTCCTAACTCAACTTTTTCGATTAGAAGGACTGCCAACTCCCGGGGTAGCGTTTCCAGTTCAAGGAGCTCTTTAGCACGGCGCATCAGTTCATCTCGGCCCTTCGGCTTCTCCTGCTGGGCCAGTTCTTGCTCCAGTTGCTTGAGACGGATCGTATATTGGGCCTTTTCCTGGAGAAAGGACTGGTTGAGTTCTTCAAACTGCCCCTCACTGATGACACCAGACACCTTATCCAGATACAGCGTCCTCAGTGCCAGGCTTCGCTTTTCCATCTGGCCGGTCAAGGTTTTATACTCCTTTTCCAGCGCATCTTGCCGGGATTTCCTTTCGGGCTGAATATGGAGCTGCTCCGTGTCAAAATAGGTCTGGACGTAGTGGCGCACCCGCTCGGTCACGATTTCAATCAGCTTATCCAACCGGATCCCGTGGCGGCTGCACAGCTTTTGCTTGCCGCTTTCAGCATAGAGCCTGCAGCGCAGATAGGACACCCGCCCTTCCTTACGCATATTGCTGCCTTTAATGAGCGTGGAGCCGCAGTCCATACAGCGCACGAGCCCGGACAAGACATGGGGCTGTCCTGTCCCGGAATTGTGAGTGCGCAGGGACATCATCTGCTGTACCGTGTCAAAGGTCTCCCGGTCAATGATAGGCTCATGGGTGCCCTCTACGCGAAACCACTGTTCCTTGGGGACGTCGATCATGGTCTTTGATTTGTAGCCGGCCTTCCTTTTTGTTCCCTGCACCATGACTCCCACATACATCTCATTGTGGAGGATACGCCAAACTGTGGTCTTGTTCCAGATCCCAAACACCTGTTCCGTAGCGGTGCGGAATGTCCAGCCCCGGTCTTGCTTGTAGCGAGTGGGATTTGGGACTCCCCGGTCATTGAGCATACGGGCGATTTCTTGCTTCCCATGGCCCTGCCGTGCCCATTGAAAAATCTGGGCCACAACCTGGGCCGCCTCCGGGTCAATGACTATCTTATGCTTGTCCGTGGGGTGGCGTTTGTAGCCGTAGACGGGAAAGCCGCCAATATACTGTCCCTCCCGTCGCTTCATGTCAAAAACCATGCGGATGTTTTCCGAAAGGTCTTCTAAATACCACTCATTGATCAGGCCGTTGATTTGGCGGGCCTTTTTGTTGCCCCGCACCTCGGTATCCGCATTGTCTGCCACGGCGATGAAGCGGATCCCCCAAATGGGAAACAGGCCGTGAATGTACCTTTCTACCAACTCCATGTCTCGGGTAAATCGGGATTGGCTTTTGCAAAGGATGATCTGGAACTTTCCCGCTTTGGCCTCCTCCAGCATCTGGTTGAAGTCGGGCCGGAGGGCGTCTGCACCGGAGTAGTCCTCGTCACTGTAAATGTGGTAGATGTCCCAGCCTCGCTCTATGGCATAGTGAATGAGAAGGGATTTCTGATTTTGGATGCTTTCCGACTCTGGTTGCTGTTTATCTTCATCCTCCTTACTTAGTCTTGTATAGATCGCGCAAAGCACTTGTTACACCTCCGTCAAGGTATAACTGCACGTTCTTTATTATACTCTATCGGCAATTATAACGCAAGAAATGATCAGTTTTGGTGGTTAGCTTGTTCTACGGTCAGCTCAGTGGTGAGCCAGTGCTGCACCGCCTTTTGTATGGTGTCCTGGCGCAGATGCTCCGGTTCGGAAAACTGTTCTGATACGATGTAATTTGTATCCATTCCAAAGTCACCTCCTCCAAAACTCTATGAATTCTGAAGATATGGTATGAGAACAGCAAGAGCCACGTCTTCATACAGGCGCGAAAAAAGACACCCCTGGCGCGGAACTGACGGCTCCAGAGTATTCGTACATCTCAGCCGGCGTATCGATGCCTCACTTTTCAGCCTCCGCAGGGTTTTCGGTGAGAGGCGCAAGTCCGAGTCCAGTTGCACCAGAGTACTGACTGCTATCAAATCCCCCACCTCTTCCCACATAAAAAGCGGAGCCATCTACGTGTTTCCCCCAATTTCTATCAATCAACTCCCTTTGCCCCATAAATTGACATCGGGCCATGGGTGAAACATCGCGATTTGGGAGAGAAAGTTTGGCAAAACGTGGCGACTACTACAAAAGAAGATATAAGCAGGCAAACAAAAATGTGGCCTCGCTCGATAATGAGCGAGGCCACTGGGGTTTTGTCGCGGCTGGCTTTACAGGGGGGCGCGCACGGTGGAGGTGGTGTGGAGGTAGCTGTCGGAAACGGTGTCGGTGGCGGCGAAGACGGTGACCTCAGCGTAGTAGTACTGGCCGGGCGTGACATAGAAATGATAGGACCCCCCGTGAAAAACAGAATCTACTTCCACCAGACCGTTGGAAGTAGCCCCAGAAAGGCTCATCACGAGATCGCCGTTCATCTTGTAGATTCTAATGGTCTTAACGCCCAGGGAGGATGCCCTCATATTGGCGGTGACTGCGTAGCTGATGAACAGTTCGCCGGGCTTGTCTCCCTTGTTCAAGGTGGCGGAGCTGCCACAAATGGTATAGCTGGCATCGGTCTGGGCGGAGGCAGGGACGCACAGCCCGCAGGAAAGGGCCACTAAAAGAGCCAGAGTAAATGTAGCAATGCGCTTCAAGGTGTATCAACCTCCTATGGAATCAATCATTTTCTCTATGTCCTGAACAGATATGTCGCCCGCTATGGTCATCATCAAGGTATCGCGATCCGACCATGTAGCGGTGACATGGTCTTCGTTTTCGACAATGACAAAGGTTTTGTTGCCGCTGGTGTATTCTTCCTGGGAGCCGGGCTCCCATTGGTAATTACACGCGGCCAGCTCCTCCGGGGAGGAATACCGCCATGCCTGAATGAAAAAGAGCTTGCCCTCTGAGTCGTTGGAAAAAGGAAGGACTATGGTCGTAAATAACGTTTTGTTCGTGACCTCTGGCTCGCCCATCACAAAGCCCTTCGGATACCATTGAGGGGCCTGTTCCTTTGGAAAGTGGTTTTGGTCAAACGTGTCTTGGATCACGGAATAGAACCCGCTGGTCGATGGCGCAAAGTGGAAGGTATCGGCCGTCCACCGGGCCAGAAAACCGAAAACGTCTATGCCGGCGGCTTGGGCGCCTACCATCAGGCAGGAAAACAGGAGGATAGCCGCCGCGGCAACGGCCAGACCCCACCGCCAGCGCACACCCTTCTTAGCAGGGGCCTTAGAGGTGGAGCGGGCATTTCCCTCGGATCCTTCACCGCTTTCCCCGTCATCCACGGGATACAGGGAGCGCCCTACCCCCTCGGGGACGTTATAAATGGTCTGAATATCCTGCCAGACCCGCTCTTTTTCAAATCGGATCCCATCGGGGTCTTTCTTTGCTCTCTTGTTCAACACCTCCAGAACGTGAAAAATCGCCTCTTCATTTTGGTCTTCTGGAGCGTCCATGTGGGCACGAACAATCTCTTCCAGTTCTTCTGTGCTCAATTGGTCCAGATAGGCGAATTTTTCAGCGTGATTTTCTTTTGCCATGTTCTGAACCTCCTTCGTTTATATAGTTCCCGCTCCATCAAAAAGCTGACATTCTTTCAAAATTTTACTTTCCCTTTGGGTGGTCAGGGAAAATCTGGCGCAACTTTGTTCGGATACGTTCCAACCGTTTCTGACTGTTCCAGACAGTAATACCAAGCTCTTGTGCTACCGCCTTATGCGTCGCCTTGTCAAATGCGATCCGTTTCAGTATGTAAAATTCCTCCGGCGATAGAGCTGCTTGTATTTTTGTGAGAACATCGGCACCAGAGGTTAGTTCTATTTCAGCCCGATCCTCGGTTGGGCGGATATCAGGCGGCAAAAACTCGTCCACTGTATCCTCGTCAAGGGGAAGAAAACGGCGGGTGTAACGCCGCCGTGTTTCTTGGCTCTTCTTGATCTTTTTCTTCAAAACCCCAATCAGCCAACCAAAGGCACTATCATACATCATGACCTGCTCTGGCTTTTCCGCGGCTGTGTGGAAAACATCAGAAACGAGTTCGTCTGCACACTCGGGGTCTTTGAGGCAGACAAGGGCATACCGCCACAGCGACTCACCGTACCGATTAAAAAGGTCTTCTACAAATTTGCTCTCTTCAGGAGACAATGATTTCTCACCCTCTCTTGTCAAGATATCTCTTGTTTTGGAGAAGTTATATTACTTTTCGGTGTCCGAGGGAGGCTTGCACTCAAAATTGGAAACGCAGAAACGGATCATATTCTCCATAGCGGTTACAAACTCGGCATTCTGACCTTTCAGAAGATACTCAATGTTTTTGATTGAAGTGGCGGGTGTTTGCGGATAAAGCAAAGCATCGCAGGTAACATGAAGTGCCTCCGCGATGCTGCATAAGGTGTTAATCATGACTGACATGGTGCCACGCTCAATTTTGGAGATAGTGCCAGTGGTCAGACCTGTACACTCGGAAAGCTGTTCCTGCGTTAGCCCAGCCTCTTTCCTGTACTGAAACACATTTTGGCCAATAACTTTCAAAAGCATGTCCTGTTCCATATCGCAACCTCCGTTTGGAAAATTATATTTCCCAATGCGCATACAGAACACACA
>CANRLZ010000060.1 GCA_947631595.1 uncultured Oscillospiraceae bacterium | reverse complement strand
GGTTCGGAAACTAGACCCCTCTTTCAGCTTCTAAAAAATTTTTTCACTTTTTGCTCGAATGGGCTTGACAATTTACATAAGACCCCCCATAGAAAAACCGGGCGGCCCTTCCGTGGGGAAGAGCCGCCCGGCCAGGTCACTTGCCCTGGGGCGCCTGGGTGGAGAACTGCTGATAGGCCTGCTGGATCTGGTCGGACTGGGCCTGGGGCACCTGTTTGTACCAGCCCTTCTGCTGGGCGGCGGAGAAGAGGTCGCTCTGGGTCCTGTGGCTCTGGTTCAGGAGGGTGAGGAAGGTGTCCCGGAGCTTCAAATTCGTACACTCGCTGGCCCAGATACTGTAATTGTCGCTCATCTTCTTCTCGGAGAAGATGAGGTCGGTCACGCGTTCCTGGTCGGTCATGGGGCTTCTCCTTTCACTTTAAGAAGTTGAGCAGGCTCTGGTAGTTGTCCCGGTGTTGCTGGGCGTAGCGCTGGAAGCTGCTGCCCAGGTCCTGGCTCTGGCAGGCGGACTGCGCGGCGTCGTACTTGCTGACCATCATCCGCTCGTAGTTGAGCTGGTCGGTGAGGGCGCTCAGCTCCTTGGTGGTAAGCTCGGCCATAAACGTGCCTCCTTTCTGAGAATGGAGGTAGTCTCTGCCAAAACCGGGGAAATTATGCGCCGGGGAAACGGGGCAGCCCCTCCGGCCCAAAGGCGAACACCCACCACCCCCGGCCGCCCAGGCACCGCGCCCTGGCGAAGCAGAAGAGCGCCGGCAGCGGGAAGGGCGCGCGGCAGTCCAGGGGGTAGGCCAGGGAGAACCCGTCCGCCTCCCGGAGGCAAAACGCCCCTCTGGAGCGGCGGTAGCCCTCCGCCAGGACCTCGTCCGGCCAGGGGAGGTCCTGGGGCCGTCCCCAGGCCGGGCCGGGGGAGGGCGGCGGCGCTTGGGGCGGCGTGGGCGCGTCAAAAAATCCCTTGCAGTAAAAGGCGCTGTGGGCGTCGGAGTCCATGGAGATCGCCTCCTTTGTCACACCGGCAGTCTATGCGGAGAGCAGCGCATATTTTCCCGCCCGGCGACCAAACTAGGAACAGCATACGAGAAGGAGGCTCCAGCCATGAAAACCCATGCCATCCGCCGCCTGATCCCCCTGGCTCTGGCGGCGGCCTTGATGACCACGGCGGCGCTGGCCGCCGGAGCGCAGACCGCCCAGCCGGGCGGCGTTCCCATCGCCCAGACCCAGAACTTCGAGACGTGCAAAAACGTGCCCTACCTGGGCCGCCTCACCGGGGTGGATCCCCAGGGGGGCGAGCTGACCTTCCAGCTGGCGGAGAAGCCCGCCCGTGGCAGCCTGGAGATCACCGACCCCGCCACCGGGGAGTTTGTCTACACCCCCTATGAGAACAAGACGGGCAAGGACTCCTTCACCTTCACGGTGACGAACCGCGCCGGGACCGTCTCCGACCCGGCCAAGGTGACCCTGCGCATCCGCAAGCCCTCCACCAAGGTGACCTACGCCGACATGGACGGCCAGGCCGGCTACAACGCCGCCATCCGCCTGGCGGAGGCCGGTGTGCTGGTGGGCGAGCGAGTGGGAGACGCCTACTATTTCCACCCCGACGAGCCGGTCTCCCGTGGGCAGTTCCTGGCCATGGCCATGGCGGCCCTGGGCCGTGACCCCCTGGCGGACACCCTGACCACCGGCTTTGCCGACGACGGCGACATCCCAACCTGGTGCAAGGGCTACGTCTCCGCCGCCCTGCAACAGGGCACGGTGCGGGGCTACCCCGATGAGAGCGGCCGGGTGGTCTTCTCCCCGGCGGGCGCGGTGACCAGGGCGGAGGCCGCGGTGGTGCTGGACCGGATGCTGGCGGTGAGCGACGTGGCGGTGACCACCTTCTACGCGGACACCGACGCCGCCCCGGCCTGGGCCTTCCAGGCGGCGGTGAACCTGGAGCGCACCGGCGTGCTGGAGACCACCCCCGCCGGGGAGCTGGCCCTGGACGAACCCCTGAGCCGGGGCCAGTGCGCCCAGATGCTCTCCGCCGCCATGGACGTGCTGGAGGCCCGGGAGACCTCCGGCTGGTTCCTCTGGTGACAAAAAGGCCCCGCTGTCTCCACGCCGAGACAGCGGGGCCTTTCCATCTGGTAAAACGCCGCCGGCACCCGCCCCGCGCCCTCCGGCCAAGACAGGGGAACCGTCCATAATGTACAGCATTTTTTAAATCACATCAAGCCAGAAGCGCCGCCCTCGTGTCTTCCACTCCTCGTTTTCTCGCTGTCTTCCTGCGGCAAATACTTCTCAAAAGTCTTGATATAGTGGCTCTTGACTCCCACTTTTGTGATGGAGCCATAGGAGACATACCAGTTTTCTCTCTCCCATACTCCTGTGGCGTCAAACCGTCGAATTTCTATGCCATCCGCAAATACCGCTTTGATTTTTCCAATATCCATACATTCATATCCGACTTCTATACTTATGATCTCCTTCGTTTTCAGAAAGGAGCGGAAAACAGACGGCCAATCCGTAAGGTCGATCTTTGGCGCGGCATCCATGAGGCGGCCCGCCCCTTCTCTCTTCACGATCTCCCCAAAATATACATCTGTCTCGGAATGGATGATCTCCGCCACCTGGTTCAACGCGGCGATCTCATATCCATCTGGGAAAAAGTCCCGAAAACGCAAACTCATGAAAAGCGTTTCCCCCATGCGCAGTGGAATACACGGACTGCGCCATGTCTCCCCCTGCTTCTGTATCGTAATATAGTCCTTTTCCGCAATATGTGCCGCAAGCGCAGTCCTCGCCCTTTCAAGATCCATCCTTTTCCTCACTTTTCAGCACTTTTTCCAGAGCATATCAAGACAGGAGGACCGACCCTCCTAGTCCTCACGCAAACCGCCTCAACGTGTAAACGCAAACCGGCATGCTCACCGCCACATCAAGGCAAAAATGCGCGGTGACCGATCCTCGCGCGACTTCCGCTGGGAACACGCTTACACAATACAAGAGCATGGCGCATAGAGGAAGCGGCAGGGTAACCAGCATAAAAATGTATATACCGATCAACCACCGCAGCAAACTTCTTCGCTCCCTTTTGGCACCCCAGAAGCACAGCAGTGTGATCCTTTCCCATCTATTCGCCGTTTCCCGTGTTTTTCTGACCACTGTCTCACTGTTCTTCACACTTAGTAACTGTCTAACAGCAATTCGCAACATCCAAAGTACCGTTATGAGCCGCTGTATCATTTCGCTGACCACAGCCGCCATGAGTGCTTTGTCTCCATCCCAGATCACTTCATCCCCGCCTTTACGGAAGATACATCGGCGTCGAACGGTTCCCCGCCGCGGCGGAAGGGGTCAGTGCCGGTGGCGCTTGCCCCGCCGGAGAATTGGTTTCAGTCCGGCGGGTCCGTCGGCGGGCGGGTCTTGGAGAACGCCCTGATCAGTCGGGTGGACAAGTACCACCCCGCCAGTCCGGCCAGGGAACCCACCAGCGCGCCGGCCAGCACGTCGGTGGGGTAGTGCGCCCCCACGTAGAGCCGGGAGAGCGCCATGAACACCGCCGCCGTCACCGCCGTGATCTTGAGCCAGCGGCGCGCCCCGTCGCTTCGCGCCAGCGCCAGGGCGAAGGCGAAGGCGGCGGAGGTGTGGCCGGAGGGGAAGGAGGTGTCCGTCTCCGTCACCAGGTTGTGGAGAAATGCCGCCGTCTCCCAGGGCCGTGGCCGCTGGATCAGGTTTTTCAGCAGGAGGTTGGTGAACAGGAGGCTGAACACCAGCCCCAGCGCCGCCGCCAGTCCGGCCTTGCGGGTCCTGGGCAGGAGGAGCAGCAGCGCTGTCGCGGCGATAAAGAGCAGCCCACCGTCCCCCAGGTGGGTGAAAAAGCCCACCAGGGCGTTGAGCGCGGGAGAGCGCAGCGACTCGATCCACGCTAAAATGTGCGCCTCCCAGAGGTCAAGGGCGGGAAACACGGCTCACTCGGCCCAGTCGCAGGTCAGAATGGTGGTGGTGGCCAACTCAAAGTGGGTGGTCTTGAGGATGTGGCTCTTGCCCACCCGGACCTCCTGGGTTCCGATCTTGGTGGTGATGGGGTCCACCACATTGGCGGTCACGGTGAAGGTCAGATCCCAGCGTCCGCCGTTGGCGGGATCCTCCTCCGAGCGGGTGGCGTTGCCGTTGGCGTCCACATCGTAGACCACGTGGGGCGCGGCGGTGACGCCGGTGACGTAGCCGTCCAGGAGCTTGCCGTCGGCCATGAGCTGATCCTGCCCGCCGGCCAGTTCCAGCTGCCGCTGGATCTCCTGATAGGTGGCGTCGTCCACGGCGGAGGCCAGGACGGTGTAGTCGATCCGGGTGGTCTGGTCCAGCGCGGCGGAGCCGCCGCCCAGGAAGCGATACGCCGCGAAGGCCAGGGCGGCCACGATCACCACCAGGACCAGCAGGTCGATGAGATTGATTTTGCCGAAGAGCTTGCCTTTTTCGTCTACCAGTTTCATAACCGGGCCTCCTGATCCGACCAAGGCGTGGAAAGCCTTGTCAAAATAGTGACTTTAGTATATAATATTTTCACCTGTGTTTCAAGACTTTTTTCCGAAAGGGGACGAGGGCGGTGAAGGTGGTCCACCTCATCAGCGGCGGAGACTCCGGCGGCGCCAAGACGCACATCCACTCCCTGCTGAGCAATCTCTCCTCCCGCGCCGAGATCACCCTGGTCTGTTTCATGGAGGGGCCTTTCGCCCAGGAGGCCCGGGAGCTGGGCATCCCCACGGTGGTCTTTGAGGGGCACAACATCTTCCACACCCTCTCCCAGCTCAAGCGCTTCATCCGCGAGGGCGGCTACCAGATCATCCACTGCCACGGCGCCCGGGGCAACCTCATGGGCGCCCTTGTCAAGCGCTCTCTGGGCCTGCCGGTGGTCACCACCGTCCACTCCGACTACCGCCTGGACTACCTGGGCCGCCCCCTGGGGCGGCTGGTGTACGGCACGCTGAACTCCCTGGCCCTGCGGCGGCTGGACTACCGCATCGGCGTGTCCGACGCCATGGTGGACCTCCTCATCGACCGGGGCTTTGACACCCACACCCTCTTTTCCATCTACAACGGCATCGACTTCACCCCCCGCAAGGCCGCCCTGGGCCGGGCGGACTTTCTGCGGAGCGTGGGGGCGGACTGGCCGGAGGACAGCGTGATCGTGGGCATCGCCGCCCGGCTCAACCCGGTGAAGGATATCCCCACCCTCATCCGCGCCTTCGCCCAGGCCCACCGGGCCTATCCCCGCCTGCGGTTGCTCATCGCCGGGGACGGGGAGGACGAGGCCGCCCTGAAGACCCTTGTCCGCGACCTGGGCGTGGAAGAGGAGGTCTGCTTCGCCGGCTGGGTCAGCGACGTGGACTCCTTCTACGCCGCCATCGACATCAACACCCTCACCTCCCTGTCCGAGACCTTCCCCTACTCCATCACCGAGGGCGCCCGTGCCGGCCTGCCCACCGTCAGCTCCCGGGTGGGGGGCGTGCCCTACCTCATCGACCACGGCGTCACCGGCCTGCTCTTTGAGCCGGGGGATGTGGACGCCCTGGCCGAACACCTGAAGACCCTGGCGGGCGATGAAGGTCTGCGCCGCCGCCTGGGCCGGCGGCTCTACAACAAGGGCAGGAGCGAGTACTCCATCGAGACCACCCTGGACAAGCAGATGGAGATCTACCAGACCATCCTCCGCCGCCAGGACCGCCCCAAGGGCCGTTACGGCGCGGCCATCTGCGGGGCCTACGGCAAGGGCAACGCCGGGGACGACGCCATTTTGGAGGCCATCGTCAAGGAGCTGCGGGACATCGACCCCGACCTCCCCATCTGGGTCCTCTCCCGCTCCCCCAGGGAGACCCGCCTGCGCTACCGGGTAAACGCCATCTACACCTTCCGCCTGTGGCGCTTCTTCCGCCGCCTGGGCCGCACCCGGCTCTACATCAACGGCGGCGGCTCCCTGATGCAGGACGTGACCTCCCGGCGGTCGCTGTGGTTCTACCTGCTCACCATCTCCATGGCCCATCTGCGCCATAACAAAGTCCTCATGTACGGCTGCGGCATCGGCCCCATCCAGTACCCCTCCAACCGCCGCCTGTGCAGCCGGGTACTGCAGAAGAACGTGGACGCCATCACCCTCCGGGATGTGAACTCCCAGGACGAGCTGCGGGACATGGGCATCGACCGGCCGGAGGTGATTTTGTCCGCCGACCCCACCGTCATCCTCCCCGCCGCCCCACGGGAGGTGACCGACGGGTTGATGGAGAACCTGGGCATGGACAGCGAGGGGGCGTATATCTGCTTCACCCTGCGCACCTGGCCGGGCTTTGACGAGGAAAAGGCGGAGTGCTTCGCCCAGGCCGCCCGGTACGCCTACCAGCGCCACGGCCTCACCCCCGTCTTTCTGCCCATCGAAGCCAAGCTGGACAACGTGGCCGCGGCCATGGTCACCCGGCGGTTGGAGGATGTGCCCCACTTCGTCGCGCCCCAGAGCGCCTCGTCCTACCACGCCATCGGCCTGTTCGCCCGGATGAAGGTGGTGGTGTCCATGCGCCTCCACGCCCTGGTGTTCGCCGCGGGGCAGGGGGTGCCCCTGGTGGGCATCGTCTACGACCAGAAGATCAGTTCCTTTTTGGACTACATCGGCCAGGACCTGTACCTGGATCTCCATGAGGTGACCGCCCCGGCCCTGGAGGACTACATCGACCGCGCGGTGGCGCGGATGGGGGACCGGGAGTTCCTCCTGGGCGGCGTGGAGCGGCTGCGCCAGGTGGAGCACCGCAACAGCGAGGCCGCCGCGGGATTTTTGAAAGGAGAGGGAGCATGAGCGTCGTCGTCTGTCTGGCACCTGCCCCCTGGCAGTCCACCCCCACCCGGGTCCAGCAGCTCATGACCCGGCTGCGCGGGGCGGAGGTCCTCTACATCGAACCCCCCGGCAAGCCCGGCGAACACCGCCGCCCAGGCCGGAAGGTGCGCCCCCACGTCACCGCCTACACCCTGCCCAGCTTCTGGAACGCCGGCTCCCGGCAGGGGTTTCGCTTCCGCCACAACCAGCGCCGGGCGGCGGACTTCATCCAGTCCCTTCTGCGCCGGGCGGGGGAGCGTGACCCCCTCCTGTGGTGCGCCACCCCCTGGGGGGTACACCTGCTGGACTACCTGTCCTACAAGGGCCTGGTCTACGACTGCGACCGCTACTGGGCCGGCCTGCCCCTGGACTGGGAGAGCGACCTGGCCTTGAGCGCCGATGTGATCTTCGCCGCCTCCGCGGGGCTGGCCGACCGCCTGGCGCCCTGCTGCCAGAACATCGCCGTGGTGCCCAACGGGTGCAACTACCCCATGTTCGCCCGGGAGGACATCGAGACGCCCGCCGAGCTCCGGGACCTCATCGGGCCGCTGGTCGGCTACGCCGGCACCCTCTGGGCGGACCTGGATTACAGCCCCATTTTCACCGGCGTCGCCGCCCATCCGGACTGGAATTTCCTCCTCCTGGGCCGCCAGGAGGACAGCCCCGCGCTCCAAAAGCTCCGCGCCCTGCCCCAGGTGATCCTGGCCGACCGCTGCCCGCTCATCCAGGTGCCCGACTACGTCCGCCAGTGCGATGTCTGCCTGGATCTGCGCCGGGGCGACGAGGCCAACGACGTGCTGCCCGGCCGGGTGTTTGAGTACCTGGCCGCGGGCAAGCCGGTGGCGCGCCACGCCTTTCCCGGCGAGCTGGACGACCAGCCCGGCCTCATCTACCGCTCCGACGACCCCCACGGCGTAGTGGCCGCCTGCGAGCAGGCCATCCGGGAGGAGAACGTCTGGCGCCGCCAGCGCCGCCGGGAGGCCGGCGAGGCCGCCTCCTGGGAACACCGCGCCGACGAGGTCCAGCGCGTCCTGGAGTCGTC
>CANRLZ010000059.1 GCA_947631595.1 uncultured Oscillospiraceae bacterium | reverse complement strand
AGCTGGATCCCACCGCCACCGCCACCCGCGCGGAAGCCGCCGCGATCATGTCCCGCTTCGTGGCCTTCCTCTAATCCCCAGCACAAGAGACCGCCTGGCTTCGGCCAGGCGGTCTTTTTTGTCGTTTGCCCCGCGCGGGGAAAACAGAAAGGGCCGTCCGGTAAAGCCGGACGGCCCTCCTTTTTTCACATCAACGGAAAAAAGTGCGCCGTAGAGGGGGACAGTGGGCAAGACGTTCACTCCTGCCCTTGGCGCAGGTTGGAGAAAAAGCCCACCGCCAGGCCCAGGACCTGGATCTGCTCCAGGTCTGGCCCGGTGTAGTCCAGGTCGGGGTAGAGGGGGTTGCAGGCCCGGAGGGTGACCCGCTGGCGGTCAGGGGCGTAGTAGACGCGTTTCAGGGTGGCCTCGTCGCCCACCCGCACGGCGGCGATCTGCCCGTTTTCCACCTCCGGCTGGGCGCGGATGTAGACCAGGTCGCCGTCGAAGATCCGGGCGTTGATCATGGAATCCCCCCGGCAGCGCAGGGCAAAGTCGGCGTGGAGAAAGTCGGGGACGCTCACCGTCTCGCCGCCGTCCTCCACCGCCAGGATGGGTTCGCCGCAGGCGATGGCCCCCATGAGGGGGATGTCCCGCAGCGCGGGCAGGGGGATGACGTTCTCCGGCAGGGCGTCGCCCCAGCCGGTGAGGTAGCCCGGCGTGGTGCCCAGCGCCTGGGCGAAGAGGAGGATCTTGTCCGCGCTGAGGCTCACCTGCCCCTTCTCGATCTTGGCGATGGAGGAGCGGTCGGTGTAGCCCGTCTTCCCGGCCAGCGCCTCCTGGGACAGCCCCCGGTCCTCCCGGAGACGGCGAATTTTTTCGTGCAGCTCCATACGGGGCACCACCTTTCATAAGGGTAGCATACCACGGGCGTGAATATTTGTCAACAAAATTTTCCACATTGGCCTAAGTCGGTTGACAGATATTCACGGATGTGCTATCCTATCACCCGTGAACAATATTCACGAATGCGGCGAGCGCAGAGAGATTGCGAAGCCTTGGGCGGCTAAGCCCCATTTTTTTGCCAAATATCGTGAATATTGTTCACATCTCAAATCCAAAGGAGGTGACAGCCATGGGAAAACGAGCCAGCGACGTGGACTTTGTCTGCCCCTACTACCAGTGGAGCCGTGGGACGCGGGTGGGGTGCGAGGGGGAGTGCCGGGTGAGCCTGCCCGACCGGAGCAGCTTCGACCGCTACGTGGGGACGTACTGCGCCAGCCTGCCGGGGTGGGAGCGGTGTTCCCTGGCACGGGCACGAAATCAGTACTATGACCAGGCGGGATGACGAGGCCGCGATCCGGGCCTGCCTGGAGCAGGTCACCGGGTATGACGTCACGGAGGCGAAGCTGGAGTACAAGGCGAACGAGGCCGGAGAGCTGGAGCTGGTGAAGAAGACGGAGATCGTCAAGCACATCCCCGGCGACTTCAAGGCGGCGGAGTTTTGGCTCACCAACCGCCAGCCCAAGCTGTGGAAGAGCATCCGGCAGCACCAGGAGGACAGCGCTGACAGGGAGGAGATCGGCGTGGTGATCCTGCCGCCGGTGGAGGAGGAGGCGGGAGATGGGTAACGTCGTCTGGACGCCCCAGCCCAAGCAGGCGGCATTTCTGGCCAGGCCGGAGTGGGAGGCGCTCTACGGCGGCGCCGCCGGAGGGGGAAAGAGCGAGGCGCTGGTGATGGAGGCGCTGCGGCAGGTACACATCCCCCACTACAAGGCGCTGATCCTACGAAAGACCTACCCCCAGCTGGCCGAGCTGATCGACAAGAGCTTACGCTACTACCCCAGGGCGTTCCCCGGTGCGCGGTACAACGGCGAAAAGCACACCTGGACCTTCCTCAGCGGGGCGAAGGTGGTCTTCGGCTCCATGCAGTACACCAAGGACAGGACCAAGTACCAGGGCGCCGCCTTCGACTACATCGCCTTCGACGAGCTGACCCACTTCACCTGGGAGGAGTACAGCTATCTCTTCTCCCGGTGCCGCCCCAACGGCCCGGGGACCCGGTGCTACATCCGCGCCACGGCCAACCCCGGCGGCGTCGGCCACGGCTGGGTGAAGGAGCGGTTCATCACCGCCGCGCCGCCCATGACCACGATCTGGACGGAGATGGACGTGGACGGGCCGGACGGCCTGCGGGTGCGCGGCCGGCGCAGCCGGGTCTTTGTCCCCGCCAAGGTGAGCGACAACCCGGCGCTCACCCGGAACGCCCCGGAGTACCTGCTCAGTCTGGCGGCGCTGCCCACCGCCGAGCGGGAAGCGCTGCTCAACGGCAACTGGGACAGCTTCTCCGGCCAGGTGTTTACCGAGTGGCGCAACGACCCGGCGGGGTATGAGACGCGGATGGGCAGCCACGTGATCAAGCCCTTCCTGGTGCCGGACGGGTGGAGGATCTACCGGGGTCTGGACTGGGGCTACGCAAGGCCGTTCTCCGTGGGGTGGTACGCCGTGGATCACGACAGGCGGCTCTACCGGGTGCGGGAGCTGTACGGCTGCACGGGGGAGCCGAACGTGGGCGTGCGGTGGGAGCCGGCCAAGGTGGCCAGGGCGATCCGCCGCATCGAGAGGGAGGATCCCAACCTGAAGGGGCGGACCATCGTAGGCATCGCCGACCCGGCGATCTTCGGCAGCGAGACGGGGGAGAGCGTGGCGGACAGCATGGCCAAGGAGGGCGTGGTCTGGGACAAGGGCGACCACAGCCGCCTGGCGGGGAAGATGCAGATCCACGACCGCCTGGCCTTCGACGAGCGGGGCGTGCCCATGCTGTACGTCTTCTCCACCTGCAAGCACTTTATCCGCACGGTGCCGGCGCTGGTGTACGACCAGACGGACGTGGAGGACGTGGACACCAAGGGGGAGGATCACATCTACGACGAGCTGCGCTACGTCTGCATGGCCGACCCCATCGCGCCCAGAGCGGCCCGTCGGCGGCGCGGGATGGCTTGGGATCCGTTGGAGCTGGACGATTTGGAAGGAGGAAAACAGTATGGATGAACAGGAGGAAGTGTTGACCCTCCCCGTGGGGGAGCGGGAAGTGGCCCAGGCGCTGGAGACCCTCGCGGCCTACCGGCGGGGGAAGGCCAACCTGGAGCGCCGGGTGGTGGAGGATGAGCGGTGGTATCAGCTGCGCCACTGGGACGTGCTGGGCGCCAAGGGGCGGGAGGATCGCCCGCAGCCCACCTCCGCCTGGCTCTTCAACTCCATCATGAACAAGCACGCCGACGCCATGGACAACTACCCCCAGATCAACGTCCTGGCCCGGGAGCCGTCGGACGAGGAGACGGCGCGGATGCTCTCCGCCGTCCTCCCGGTGATCCTGGAGCGGGCGGAGTTCGAGGAGACCTACTCCCGCGGCTGGTGGGAGAAGCTCAAGCACGGTACGGCGGTGTACGCGCCGGTGTGGAACAGCGAGCTGGAAAACGGCCTGGGGGACATCGAGATCGGGCTTGTGGATTTGCTGAACATCTTCTGGGAGCCGGGCATCACCGACATCCAGAAGAGCCGCAACCTTTTTGTAGTCGATCTCCAGGATCGGGATCTGCTGGAGGCGGAGTACCCCCAGCTGGCCGGGCGCCTGGGGGCGGAGACCACCGGTGACGTGGCCGAGTACGTCTGCGACGACGCCGTTGACCTCTCCGGCAAGGCGGCGGTGGTGGACTGGTACTACAAGCGCCGCCTGCCCAGCGGCAGGACGGTGCTGCACTACGCGAAGATCTGCGCCGGGCAGCTCCTCTTTGCCAGCGAGAACGACCCGGCCTACGCCCGGCGGGGGTGGTACGACCACGGCCTCTACCCCTTCGTCTTCGACACCCTCTTCCCGGAGAAGGGCAGCCCCGTGGGTTTCGGGTATGTGGCCCTGTGCAAGAGTCCCCAGACCTACATCGACAGGCTCTCCCAGATCCTGCTGGAAAACGCCATGACCAGCGGGCGCAAGCGGTTCTTCATCGGGGCGAACACCGGGGTGAACGAGGCGGAGTTTCTGGACTGGTCCGCGCCCCTGGTGCACGTGGAGGGGGTCAACAACCTGGACGAGACCCATATCCGGGAGATCGTCACCTCCCCGCTGGACAACGTGTTTTTGAATGTCCTCCAGATGAAGATCGACGAGATGAAGGAGACCTCCGCCAACCGGGACGTCTCCCAGGGTTCCGCCGGAAACGGCGTCACCGCCGCGGCGGCCATCACTGCGCTCCAGGAGGCGGGGAATAAGTCCAGCCGGGACATGATCGCCGGCAGCTACCGCGCCTACGCCAAGCTGGACGGGCTTATCATCGAACTCATCCGGCAGTTCTACGGCCAGAGCCGGGCCTTTCGCATCCTGGGGCCCAACCCGGAGGGCGGGCAGTACGCCCAGTTCTCCAACGCCGGGCTTCAGGACCAGGCGGTGGGGCAGGACAGCGCCGGGGCGCTGCTGGTGCGCCGCCCGGTGTTCGACGTCCAGCTCCAGACCCAGAAGCGCAACCCGGTCTCTCAGGCCGGACAGAACCAGCTGGGCCAGGCGCTGTACGCCGCCGGGTTCTTCGATCCCGCCCGGGCCTCCCAGGCGCTGGCCGCCCTGGAGGTGATGGACTTCTCCGGCAAGGCCCGGGTGGAGCGGGCCATCCGGGATGGGGCGCGGGCGTGATCCGGGCGGAGTATAAGCGCCGGGGGGAGGAACAGGAACTCACCCTCCGGGGGCACGCCACGGGGAGTCCGGCGGTCTGCGCCGCCGCTTCCGCGCTGGTGTGCGCCCTGGCGGGGTGGCTGCGCTCGGCGCGGGCGGACGGGTTGGAGTTGAAACTTCAGCCCGGCGACGCCCGGATCGTGTGCCGGGGCGGGGCGGAGGAGGAGGTGGCCTTCGGCCTGGTTCTCCTGGGCCTTGCCCAGTTGGGGCGGGACTATCCCCCGTACCTGGCGCTGAAAGCGGATGTCTCACCGGCCGCCTGACGGGCGGGCGGAGGACAAATAGGAAAGAGAGGAGCGATATGATGGAACTGGAAGAGACTGTGACCGAAGTGGGCGGTGGGGCGGAGGTGGAGGCGGACGCCGGGACGGTGGCGGAGATCGCCGCCCCGTCCGGATCCGACGCCCAGGGCGGAGCGGGGGAGGAGCGCTGCCAGACGCCGGTGGACGGGGAGTCCCGCGACCTCTATGACGAGGAGACCCGGCGCCTCCAGGCCGTCCTGGACGCCCAGCGGCCGGTGCTGGAGCGGCTGATGGAGCGCTACGGCGTGGCCAAGGGCGACCTGAACGGCCTGCGCGCCGCCGTGGAGGCGGAGGACGCCCGGCGGGCAAAGGAGGCCGCGGACCTGGCCGCGCTGCTGGAGGAGACGGCTCGCCGGGCCGCCCTGGAGCGGGAGCGGGCGCTGGTCCAGAACATCCTGGCCCAGGGCGTCCGCCCCTCCGAGAACGGCGCCGCCGCCCAGACCGGCGTCACCGCCCGGGTGGACCCGGCGCGGATGACCCCCGCCCAGCGGGCGGAGATCGCCCGCCGGGCCGCCCGGGGGGAGAAGATCACCTTTTGCTGAAGAGAGGAGTTTTGACGGATGAAACATGATTTTTGGAAACACGACCTGCTGCCGGTGGAGCTGACGCTCTTCGACGGCCAACCCAACCCCAACACCACGGGCGCCCTGAGTCCGGAGATGCAGAGCTACTACGCCAAGTACCTCATCGATCTGGCCCAGCCCGAGCTGGTCCACGACCAGTTTGGCCAGAAGCAGAATATCCCCCAGGGCAGCGGAAAGACCATTCAGTTTCGCCGCTTTGACGCCCTGAACGAGGTCACCCAGCCCCTCACCGAGGGGGTGACCCCCGACGGGCAGAGCCTGAGCGTGAAGACGGTGGAGTCCACGGTGAAGCAGTACGGCGGCTACCTCACCCTGTCCGACCTGCTGGAGCTGACGGCGGTGGACAACAACATCCTCCAGGCCACCAAGCTCATCGCCTCCCAGGCCGGGCGGACGCTGGACACCATCACCCGGGAGATCCTCAACGCCGGCACGGTGGTGCAGTACGCCGACGGCTCGGTGGCCTCCCGTTCCGCCCTGGCCTACACCAGTGCGGAGAGCAACAACAACCTGACGGTGGCCGCCGTGAAGAAGGCGGTGCGCTACCTGGAGAGCCAGGACGCCCGGAAGATCGACGGCTACTACGTGGGCATCATCCACCCCAACGTGAAGTTCGACCTGATGAGCGACCCGGAGTGGAAGCGCCCCCACGAGTACGGCGATACCGCCCACCTCTACCGGGGTGAGATCGGCGAGCTGTACGGCGTGCGGTTCGTGGAGTCCACCCGGGCCAAGGTCTTCCAGGGCGCCGGCGCCTCCGGCGCGGACGTCTACTCCACCCTCATCATCGCCGACGACGCCTACGGCGTCACCGAGGTGGAGGGCGGCGGCTTGCAGCACATCGTCAAGCCCCTGGGTTCCGCCGGCAGCGCCGACCCCCTGGATCAGCGCTCTACCGTGGGCTGGAAGGCCCTGCGCACCGCGGAGATCCTGGTGCCCCAGTACCTGGTGCGTATTGAGACCACGGCCACTCCCTAAAGACGCCCAACATCAACCACAGAAAGGAGATCAGACCATGAGCGAGAGCAAAAACAAGGCGCTGGATCCGGAGGAGCTGGTGGAGTTCGCCGCCCCCCTGGACCTGACCGGTTCGCGGCGGGATATCCTGCTGGCTGTCAACGGGGAGACGGTGCGTGTGCGCCGGGGTTCCACGGTGCGGCTGAAGCGGAAGTTCCTGGAGGTCTGGGAGAACGCCAACGCCCAGGCCCAGGCCGCCCGGGACGCCATGGACGAGGCCCAGGAGCGGGGCAAGGCGCCCGGCCTGGAGCTGTAAAACGCGGGGGGACCCGGCCCAGGTCGGGTCCCCCTTTTCAATGGAGGTGAAACTGTGAGGACCTTTCACATGACGGTGGACGGCGACCGGGTGACGCTGGACGGCACGGTGGCGGGGGTGCAGGGGTCGGGGAACGTGGACAAGCTGGTGGTCCAGTTCGACCCGTCCTGGAGCGAGTACGCCAAAACAGCCGCCTGGTGGGACGCCCACGGGGTACAGGCGGGCGTGCCCCGGATCCTGACGGCGGAGATGCTGGTGGATCCCGAACAGAGCCTGCTCCACTACATCCTTCTGGTGCCCCCGGAGGCCCTGCGCTGGGCCGGGCGGTGCAGTCTGGTCATTGACGGCTACCGGGACGGCACGCTGGCCCGGACGGTGACCCAGGAGTTCCAGGTGGTGGCCGCGCCGCCTTCCGCCAAGGGCAGCGACATCACCCCCGACCAGGCCCAGCAGCTCCAGAGGGAGATCGAGGCGATCCTGGGCGAGGTGGAGGAGCACACCAGCGAGGCCAAGCACTACAAGGAGGACGCCGAGGCGGCGGCGGAGAGCGCGGAGAACTTCGCCGGCCAGGCGGAGGAGTCCGCCACCCTGGCCGCCGAGGAGGCCACCAACGCCAGGGACTACGCCGAACGGGCGAAGGAGACTTATTCCAACGTCCAGAAGGTGGCGGGGGACTGCCACAACTACGCCGAAGACGCCGCGGACTATGCCCAAGCGGCGGCGGAAGCTGCCCGCCATTACCCCTATGTGGGGGGCGGCGGGACGTGGCTGGTGTGGGACGCGGCCCAGGGCGGCTACCGGGACACCGGCGTCCGCGCCCAGGGTCCCCAGGGGGAGCAGGGCGTCCAGGGCGCCACCGGCCCGCGTGGTCCACAAGGTATTCAAGGACCTGTTGGCCCCCAAGGGCCGCGGGGCGATAGCGGGGTCACCACCCCCGTCTCCGGCTGGTTCACCCTGTCCGGCGACGCAGACGGCAACCTCTGGGCGTATTACAACGATACGGACACGCCGCCGAAGTTTGAGACGGACACAACCGGCAACATCTACTACATCACGCCCGAGACCTGAAAGGAGAGAAACACATGGCTAAAGTATGGATCGGCAATTTCAAAGGCCCTCCTGGGAGCGATGGAGCGCAGGGCGCCACCGGCCCGGCTGGGCCGCAGGG
>CANRLZ010000058.1 GCA_947631595.1 uncultured Oscillospiraceae bacterium | reverse complement strand
CCCGCCTCCGGGTCGTAGAGGCGCATATCGGTCAGCACGGCCAGGTCCGGCTCCAGGATATCCAGCGCGTTTTGGCTGTTGAGGGCGTTAAAGTGGCTCTCGTAGACGTTCACGGAGTACTGCCCGGCCTTCCGCAGCAGGGCGCGGCCACGCTCCCCGGCCCGGAGGCGGTCCGCCAGTGCCCTGGCCTCCTGGGTGCGGGGAATGAGCACGGCGCGGGTGTTCTGGTCGATCAGGTGGAACCCCTGGGCCACCTCGGCAAAGGGGAAGGAAGGCCGCGCGGGGTCCTCTACCCCCGCCTCAAACCGGGGGACGACGCGCTTGCTGTCGATGGCCTCCCCGGTGAATTTCCGCAGGGCGGTGAAATAGCGCTGGATGATCTCCGGCGCGTCCAGGGCCGGGCAGTCACGGGTAACGGAACGCGTGACCTCCAGAGGCCGCTTCATAGAGTGGGGCAGGGTGGCGGTATAGGCGCTGTCGGGCTGGAAGATGTACACAAAGCTCTCCTCCGCGGAACGCTTTCCCTCCCGGTTGCACCGGCCGGCGGCCTGGATCACGCTGTCCAACCCCGCCTCCGCCCGGTAGACCACGGGGAAGTCCACATCCACTCCCGCCTCGATGAGGCTGGTGGACACCACCCGGCAGGGGAGGTCTTCCACCAGCCGCTTTTTTACGGCGTCCAGGATCGCTCGCCGGTGTTCCGGCGTCATCAGCGTGGACAGGTGGAAGCTGCCCTCTTGGTTCAGCAGGGCGTAGACCGCCTGGGCCTGCTTGCGGGTGGACACGATGCACAGGGCCTGTCTATGGCCGTTGAGGCGCTGGGCCAGGGCCTCGTCGGACAACTGGCCCAGATGCTCATACCGCACCCGCCGGAACACATCCGCCTGGATCGCGGGGGCGATCTCCCGTGGGGTCAGCTCCGGCGCGAGGCGGGCGAACATGGACTCCAGGGCGGGCTGGGTGGCGGTACACAGGACGCAGGAGGCGCCGTAGTTCACGCTCAGCTCCGCGATGGCCTGGACGCAGGGGGTCAGATAGGGTAGGGGGATGGTCTGGGCCTCGTCGAAAATAATGACGCTGTCCGCCAGGTTGTGTAGCTTCCGGCACCGGGCGGGGCGATTGGCGAACAGGGACTCGAAAAACTGCACGGCGGTGGTCACCACCATCGGCAGGTCCCAGTTTTCCGCGGCCAGCTTCTTGCGCGTCTTTTCCAGGTCGGGAGAACCGCTCTCGTCGTCGCCGAAGTCCACGTTGGAGTGGTGCTCCAGCACCGCCTCCTCCCCCAGGACCTGGCGGAAGGTGTCCGCGGTCTGCTCGATGATGCTGGTGTAGGGGATGACGTAGACGATCCGCCTCTTTCCGTGCGCTACGGCGTGCCGCAGGGCGAAGGCCAGAGAGGAGATGGTCTTGCCGCCGCCGGTGGGCACCGTCAGGGTGAACAGGCCGGGGGTCTGGGCTTTTCCCGCCTCCAGGCAGGCCCGGAGGATGTCACAGCGGACGCGGTTCAGGTCCGTTTGGGCGTCCCACCAGGGGGCGGTATAACCCTCCAGCCGGGCGAGGAGCTGTTCCATGGTGACGTCGCTGCCACGAGGCGGCGGGCTTCCCCGCATAAATGCCTCGGTGTCCAGATAGTCCGCGTCCACCAGACAGGAGAACAGCATCCTGACCCAGAAGGCGGCGGTGAACCCGCCTCGGCCCAAAATCTTTGGCGGCCGGAACGAGACCCTTTCCAGACTGATTTCCCCGGAGAAGTCACCGTAGGGTTCCACTTGCCGTTTGAGCCGTCCGCTGAGGGTAGGGCTGGAAGGGGCGTCCGCTCGGCCACCGCCGTCCGGCAGGCCGCCGTGGTGGCCCGCCACACAATAAGCGGCGAGCCATCCAAAGTATTTGGCGATCTCCTGCGCCCCGGCGGTGGAGTGGTCCACCTGGATGTTCTCCCCCCGGATGCGCCGCTGGAACGGGTCGGAATACTTTCCGATATCGTGGAGCAGACCCGCCAACTCCGCCGGCTTTTCCGCCCCAAACGGCGCGGCGAAGCCGGCGGCCAGCGCGGCCACCCCCTTGCTGTGGTCGAGGACGGACTGCTCCCGCCCATCTTCCGCCCGGTGCGCGAGGTACATCTGGATCGCCTCCTTGTTTTTAGTTGGTACGCCTATTTTACCTCGCGAACAGTCCCATAAACCGGACTAATTACCCCGCCCCGGCGGCGTTCCCGCTAAATTTTTTGCATTTTATTTATTATAAGCAGAGAGGGTAAAAAAGACAAGGGGCGCTGTGGAGAGGGCTGCGCCTGGGCGCAAAAAGCGGCAAATCGGGCAAGCATTTCCGCTCATAACTTTTCTCCGCCGGTTCAAACTACCCTCGGGTCACAAAAATGGACCCGCAAACCCACAAGTGAAACAGAGAAAAGGAGATACGACAATGTCTAGCAAGAACTCCAACAAGCTGAACATCCCCGAGGCCCGGCAGGCCATGGACAAGTTCAAGATGGAGGCCGCCAACGAGGTGGGCGTGAACCTTCAGAAGGGCTACAACGGCGACCTCACCTCCCGCCAGGCCGGCTCCGTCGGCGGCCAGATGGTCAAGAAGATGATCGAGGCTTACGAGAACGGGCTGAAGTAAAGAGTTCCGCATAACAAAAGGCCCTCTGGAATGCCAGTGCGTTCCAGAGGGCCTTTGCTTATCTTTTTTTAGCCGCCGTAGAAGGCGTGGCTGCCGATGGTGGCCTGGAGCTTTTTATTCCGGGAGGCCCAGCAGGCCTTGCCGACGCCGTTGAACCAGTAGCAGTTGGTGGGCACCGTCCGCGCCCCGTCCAGGGCCAGCTTGGCGGCGATATAGTGCTGGGTCGTGGGGGTGGCGTTCAGGGCGCCGGGAAATTGCCCCTTCTGGTTCACCACGCCGGAGAGGGTGTCGGGGAAGGAGCCGCTCTTCACCCGGTTGAGCAGGACGTTGGCCACGGCGACCTGCCCGGCCAGGGGCTGGTTGCCCGCCTCGTGGCGAATGACCTTGGCCAGGAGGGCGACCTGGTCGGCGTCGTAGTAGCTATCCCCGCTCTGAAGCGGCGTGCCGCCGGAGGTGAGATAGACGCCGTTGCCGTCCCAGGTCAGGGGCGCACCCAGGGCCAGGGCCAAGGTGCGCACCGGCACCAGGAGGTCGCCGGTAGAGTGGAGAATGACCTGTCCGGGGGTGTAGAGGTAGCGGCCGTTGGCCACCACGTAGTCCCGGTTCAGGTGGAGGTTGATATTGACGTCGGTTCCCTTGAGGACCATGTCCTCGGCGCCGGAATTCCAGACCGTGGTGGTGGTGTCCGGCACCAGGGCGCGGGTCACGTTGTAGGCGGAGACATAGGTCACGCCGTTTTTCAGAACCACATGGGCGTCGGTGACCTCCTCACCGTCCACGTAGAGGCCAAAGGAGTCGGCCGCCCCCACGGAGAGGACGCCGCCCAACAGGGTCGCCAGGACCAGCAGCAGAGAAACAACGCGCTTGCGCATGGGGATCCCTCGCTTTCTTGGAATGGATTGGCTGTTACTAAATTGTAACCGAAACGAAGCCAAAATGCAAGAGTTTTTTCTGCCGACGCCCCAGAGTTTTGACTTTTGTGGAAAAATCTGGGCCACACCCGTTGATTTTCAGATAAAATTGCGCTATACTGTCCCATAGTGAATGGGCGTCCGGGCCGACCGGACGCCGGAGAAAGAGGGAACGAGCATGGCACAGGACAGGCGGGTGACGCGGACCAAGGCCGCGCTGACCCAGGCACTCTTTGAGCTGCTGGGGGAAAAGGACTTCGACAAGATCTCCATCACGGAGCTGGCCCGGCGGGCGGATGTGGACCGCAAGACCTTCTATCTCCACTACCACTCCGCGGCGGCCATCCTGGAGGAGTTCTACGAGACCACCATCCAGCGCCTCCGGGAGGGTCTGGAGAAGGACGACGTGCTGGACAACATGGATCTGGCGGGCTTTTTCCGGGTGCTCAACGACGTGATCGGGGAAAATCTGCCCCTCTTCCGCCGCCTGGTCCAGGGTCAGGCGTACACCTATTTCATCGAACAGATCCGGAAGATCCTGCTGCACGAGGCGGATCGTTTCCTGCTGGCCAACGGGACGACCGACCCCACCCAGCACCGCCTCAAGGGGGAGTTTTTGGCAGCCGGGATCATGCGGGTGTACCTGGTCTGGCTCCGGGGGGAGCTGAACCTGTCCGGCGAGGAGTTCACCGACCTCATCGCCCACATGACCTGCCAGTACGCGTAAAAACGGAGAGGATGACCGCAACCCTATGAGAGTTCTCTATCTGCTCAACCACGCCGGAAAGGCCGGGACGGAACGATATGTGGAGACGCTGATCCGCCACCTGGGCCAAAACGGCCCGGTGGAACCCTTTTTCGCCTACAACGAGAGCGGCCTGCTGGTGGAGCGGCTGGAGGCGCTGGGGGTGCCCACCCGGCAGCTCACCATGTCCAGCCGCTTTGACCGCAAGGCGGCCAAGGCGTTGGCGGAGCTGTGCCGGGAGTGGGACATCGACCTGGTCCACTGCCACTACCTCCGGGAGCACTACATCGCCCTGCTGGCCAAGGGGTACAACAAGAAGATCCGAGTGGTGTACACCAACCACTTCATCCTGCCCAACAACGCCGTCACCAGGCTCACAAACCGCCTGCTGGATCGCCGGCAGGACCAGATGATCGCCGTGTGCAACCGGGGCCGGGAACAGCTCATCCAAAACGGCTGGAGCGGCGCGCGCATCCAGGTGGTGTTCAACGGCGTGGACCCGGCGGCCTGGGCGGAGGGCACGTCCACCCTGCGCCAGGAGCTGGGCATCCCCGAGGGCCGCTTCGTCATGCTCTGCGCCTCCCGTTTTGCCCACGACAAGGGCCACGCCTACCTCCTCCGGTCGCTCCAGCGGCTGACCCAACTGAGCGACAAGCCCTTCACCATGGTCCTGGCCGGGGACGGGGAGCTGCTGGAGCCGTCCAAGGCCCTGGCCGGGGAGCTGGGCCTCACGGAGGAGCAGGTGCGCTTTATCGGCTTTCGCAGGGATATCAAGAACCTCTACAAGGGCGCCGACCTCTACGTCAACTCCTCCCAGCACGAGGCGCTGTCCTTCCTCATCATCGAGGCCATGGCCGCCGGTCTGCCCTGCGTGGTCACCGACATGGGCGGCAACCGGGACATTCTGGAGGGGCCGGAGCAGGGCGGCCTGCTGGCGGTGTACGACGACCCGGAGTCCATGGCCGGGTGCATGAAGCGGTTTTTGGAAAACCCCGAACTGTTGGCCCGGTGCAGGGAAAACGCCCAGGCCAACATCAAGGCGCGGTTTGACATTGGCAAGCTGGCCCGGGACACCTACGCAATCTACGAAAAGGCGGTGGCGCGATGATTACGCAGAGCAGTATCCTGTGCCGGTGGCTGCTGGCGCTGTGGCACGCTTGGCAGGGCCTGTGGGCAAACAGCGCCCTGGGCGGCTGGTTCCACCGCCGGGCCGAGAACATCAGGGACGCGGGCAAGACCAGCTGGGTCTGCCAGTTCCTCGACCGGGAGGGCGCGGTGCGCCGGGGCTGGGAGGACAGTATTTTCCGCCGGGCGTTCTCCGGCATTCTGAACCTGCCCGTGACCATCGCCAAGGGCGTCTACCGCCTGGCCAAGGGCCTCTGGGACGGCAGCCTGGCCTTCCGGGGGGTCACCGCCCTGGGCCGGGGCGCCTGGGCACTCCTGGGCCTCTTCGTCCTGGTGATGCTGGTCGCCCCCCACGAGCGGTGGGAGAACCTCTACGGCTTTTTGGGCGCCGCCGGGATCTACTTCCTCTACGCCCTGGGCTGCGCGAACCGCCGGGAGCGGCGGCTGGAGGTGGGGCGGCTTGGCCCCTGGTTTGCCTTCTACTTCCTCTTCATCTCCCTGGCGCTGGTGTGCTCGCTGAGCGTGGGGCTGTCCCTGCGGTTCTACCTCTTCCACCTCACCTGCTTCTTCCTGGTGCTGGTGGCGGTGAGCGCCGTGGACGACGGCAAAAAGCTGAAGACCCTCATGGTCTGCGGCGCCGTGGGCGTCACCGTGGCCGCCCTCTACGGGTGCTACCAGGGCTACATCGGCGTGGACGTGGTGGCCTCCCAGCAGGACATGGCTCTGAACAAGGACATGCCCGGCCGGGTCTACTCCTTCTTTGACAACCCCAACAACTTCGCCGAGGTGCTGGTGATGCTCACCCCCCTGACCCTGGCCCTGACCATCAACGCCAAGGGCCGGCGGGGGAAGGTGCTGGGGATCTTCTCCCTGGTGGCGGAGATCGGCGCCCTGGGCCTGACCTACTCCCGGTCCAGTTGGCTGGGCCTGGCCCTGGCGGCGGTGGTGTTCTTCGCGTTGCTGGACTGGCGGTTTTTGCCCGCCCTGGCGGTGCTGGGGGTGTGCGCCATCCCCTTCCTGCCCCAGAGCATCTGGAACCGCATCCTCACCATCGGCAACATGAAGGACTCCTCCGCCCGCTACCGGCTGGCCATCTACGAGGACACCGGACGGCTCCTCCGGGATTACGGCCTCACCGGCACCGGCCTGGGCAGCGACGTGATGCGCAAGGTCTTCCTCCACTACCCCACCCTCTACGACGGCAACTACCCCATCCACACCCACAACAACTATTTGCAGATGTGGGGGGAGACGGGCATTTTCGGCCTTCTGGCGTTTTTGGGCCTCATCCTGGGGCAGATCAAGGAGGGCTTGCAGGCCATCCGCCGGGCGGACAGGGAGCTGCGCCGGGTGCTGGCCGCCGCCCTGGGGGCGCTGGCGGGCATCTTGGCCATCGGCTTGGTGGAGTACACCTGGTTCTACCCCCGGAATATGTTCCTGTTCTGGTATCTCTTCGCCATCGTCGCCGCCACCGTCAAGCTGATCTGGCGGCAGGGGGAGGAAGCGGCATGAGCAAAAGACTCCTCGCGGGCGTTCTGTGCCTGCTCCTGGCCGCCGGGCTGTGCGCCTGCCGGGGCGGCGGCGAATCCCCCGCCGAGACCCAGGCGGTCAAAGACAGCTGCGGCGTGGGCGAGGCGGCGACGTGGAACGGCGTCACCGCCACCCTGACCCAGGTGGAGGTGAACCAAGGGTCCGACGCCGGTCAGCCGGAGGCGGGCAAGGTGTTCCTCCTGTGCCACTTCGACATCGCCAACAACTCGGACAAGGACCTGACCCTCAGCTCCGTCCTCTCCTTCAAGGCCTACGTGGACGGCGCTGTCACCGGCCTCTCCAGCGCCGCCGTCTACTCCACCGACCTCAGCGCCCTGGAGGGCGCCATCGCCGCCGGGGAGACCCGGACGGGCATCCTGGGCTACGAGGTGGACCAGAGCTGGCAGGACCTGAAGATCCTCTTCACCCCCGATATGCTCAGCTCCGACGGCCTCACCTTCACCGCCCAGGCAAGCTGACCCATCCAGACGCAAAGCGCCCGCCGACGGTTTTCGACCGTGGGCGGGCTTGCTTTTTGGGCATTGGGGTGCTATCATTTTACCGACCAAACCACCAGGGAGGGCGTTACCATGAGCAAGGTTTTGTTGATCAACGGAAGTCCCCGGCAGCACGGCTGCACCGACACGGCGCTGCGGGAGTTGGCCGGGGCGCTGGAGCGCAACGGGGTCGAGAGCGAGATCTTCTGGCTGGGCAACCAGCCCGTGCAGGACTGCATCGCCTGCTGCGGGTGCCAGAAGGCGGGCAAGTGCGTGTTCGACGACGGGGTGAACCAGGTGGCCGCGCGGCTGGACGAGTTTGACGGATTGGTGGTGGGTTCCCCGGTGTACTACGGCGGCCCCACCGGGCGGCTGACCTCTTTTCTGGACCGGCTGTTTTTCAGCGCGGACAAGGCAAAACTGGCCGGCAAGCTGGCCGCCAGCGTGGTCTCCTGCCGCCGGGGCGGCTCCACCGGCTCCTTCCAGCGGCTCAACCAGTTCTTCCTCATGACCAACATGACGGTGGTGGGGTCCCAGTACTGGAACCAGGTCCACGGCTCCAACCCGGAGGACGTGGCCCAGGACGCGGAGGGCTTGCAGACCATGCGCACCCTGGGGGAGAACATGGCCTACCTCCTGGCCGCCCAGAAAGCCGCCAGGGACGCCGGCATTTCCCTCCCGACCCACGAGACCCCGCTGCGCACCAACTTCATCTCCTAAGCAAAAAACCGCGCAGAAAAGGCGGCCGCCCCAAGATGGGGCGGCCGCCTTGTTGGTGCGGGGGTGACACAGGAAATATGCTCTGGGGGGTGTAAACGCTCTTACAGCCGGGCCTCCAGGGCGGCCTTCTGATCCTCGTAGCCGGGCTTGCCCAGGAGGGCGAACATATTCTTCTTGTAGGCCTCCACGCCGGGCTGGTCGAAGGGGTT
>CANRLZ010000057.1 GCA_947631595.1 uncultured Oscillospiraceae bacterium | reverse complement strand
CCGGCGATCATGCTCATGGCGGCCTCGATGCTGGCGGCGTTCAGGTCGGGCATCTTGGTCTCCGCGATCTTGCGGATGTCCTCTTTGCTGATGGTGGCGACCTTTTCTTTGTTGGGGACGCCGGAGGCCTTCTCGATGTTGCAGGCCTTCTTGATGAGGACGGCGGCGGGAGGGGTCTTGGTGATGAAGGTGAAGGAGCGGTCGGCGTAGACGGTGATCACCACGGGGATGATCATGCCCATGTCGTTCTTGGTGCGCTCGTTGAACTCCTTGGTGAAGCCGGCGATGTTGATGCCGTGCTGACCCAGAGCGGGGCCCACAGGGGGGGCGGGAGTCGCCTTGCCCGCGGGGATCTGCAATTTTACGTAGCCTACTACTTTCTGTGCCACAAAAAGCACCTCCTAATTGAAATGTGGTTTGGCGGAGCCCGGGCGGCTCCTCCCACGGCGGGTGGGGTCTCTCAGTCGTCCACCCGCTCGATCTGGTCCAGTTCCAGCTCCACCGGGGTGTCCCGGCCGAACATGGAGACCTTGACGCTGACCTTGCCGCGCTCCAGGTCGATCTCCTCCACGGTGCCCAGGAAGGACTCCAGGGCGCCGTCGGTGATCTTCACGTGGTCGCCCAGCTGGTAGGAGACCTCGATCTCCTTCTTCTCCACGCCCAGGCTGGCGACCTCCTGGTCGGTGAGGGGGATGGGCTTGTTGCTGCCCTCGCCCACGAAGCCGGTGACGCCGCGGATGTTGCGGACCAGGTGCCAGGCCTCGTCGGTCATGACCATCTTCACCAGCACATAGCCGGGGAAGACCTTGCGCTCAAAGGTCTTGGGGCCGTTGTCCGTGATCTCGGTGACGGTCTCCATGGGGATGTTGATCTCCTGGATGAGGTCGTGCATGTTGCGGTTCTCCACCGCCTTTTCAATGGTGGCGGCCACCGTATTCTCATAGCCGGAATAGGTGTGGGCCACATACCATTTCGCAGCCTCTGCCATGGACGTTACCCTCGGATCGCGGCGATCAGGGCGGGCAGAGCCGAGATGATCATACGGGCCAGCCAGTCAAACACCCAGATGAAGATGCCGACGAAGATAACGCAGACGATGACGGTCAGCGTGTTGTTCCAGGTCTGCTTCCAGCTGGGCCACTGGACCTTTTTCAGCTCGCTTTTCATCTCCCGGAACCAGCGGGCGACGCGGGCGAAGAAGCCGGGCTTCTTCTTGGCGACCTTGGCGGGCTTTTCCGCCTTGGCGGCCTGCTGCTTTTCTTGCTCAGACATTTTTCACATACCCTTCTTTCTTAGTGCGCCTTGGAGGGCTGTCACTTCGTTTCGTTGTGGACGGTGTGCTTCCTACAGAAGGGGCAGTACTTCTTCAGCTCCAGACGCTCCGGGGTGTTCTTCTTGTTCTTGTTGGTCTGGTAGTTGCGCTGCTTGCACTCGCTACAACGCAGGACGATCTTCACACGGTTTCCAGCTTTGGCCACGGTTCGGCACCTCCTTTTCGAATTCACCGGGAACCCAAAAAAACTGGGTCCGGCGGAATGCCGGACCCAGCAACGCAAAGGGCAGTCCTGCCCATTTGACCGCGCTACGGTGATGTCCGGCGTATTGCCTCCCTATGCTTTGGCGAAAGGGTTTGCCCCACGCGCACCGTAAAAGCGGGGACAAAAGAGGCCCTTTCCATAGGTAAGAGGTATTATAACACGCCGGGGCGGGCTTGTCAACCCTTTATTTTCCGGTGAGTTCCCCGTAGAACTTGTCGTGAACCACCTGGACGGCCCGGTCGGCGTCCGCGGCGTCCACCAGGACGGAGACCTTGATCTCGCTGGTGGAGATCATGTGGATGTTGATGCCGGCGTTGAACAGCGCCTCGAACATGGTGGCGGCCACGCCGGGGTTGTTGATCATGCCCGCGCCCACGATGGAGACCTTGGCGATGTTGTCGGACACGTCGATGCGGTCGTAGTGGATGCTCTCCCGGTGCTCCTCCAGGATCTTCCGGGCGGCCTCCATGTCGCTCTTCACCACGGTGAAGCTGATGTCCTTGGTGTCCTCCCGGCCGATGGACTGGAGGATGATATCCACGTTGATGTTGTTCTTGGCCAGCAGGGAGAAGATCTTGAAGGCGATGCCCGGCTCGTCCTCCAGGCCCACCAGGGCCAGACGGGCTACATTCTTGTCCTTGGCCACCCCGCTGATGTGTGTCTTTTCCATGGTTTTCGCAACCTCCTTCACTTTGGTCCCCGGCTGGCCGGAGAAGCTGGAGATGACCTCCAGATTGACGTTGTAGCGCTTTGCCATTTCCACCGAGCGGTTGTGGAGCACCTGGGCGCCCAGGGTCGCCAGCTCCAGCATCTCGTCGAAGGTGATCTCCTCCAGCTTCATCGCCCCGGGCACCAGGCGGGGATCGGCGGTGTAGACGCCGTCCACGTCGGTGTAGATCTGGCACAGGTCGGCGTGGAGCGCGGCGGCCAGGGCGACGGCGGAGGTGTCCGACCCGCCCCGGCCCAGGGTGGTGATGTCGTCATACTTGTTGATGCCCTGGAAGCCGGTGACGATGACGATGGCGTTCCTGTCCAGCTCGGCGCGGATGCGCTCGGCGTCCACCCGCTTGATGCGGGCGTTTCCGTAGGCGGAGTCGGTGCGCACCCCGGCCTGCCAGCCGGTGAGGGAGACCACCGGGCAGCCCAGGTTCTCGATGGCCATGGCGCACAGGGCGCAGGAGATCTGCTCGCCGGTGGAGAGGAGCATGTCCATCTCCCGCTTGGAGGGGTGGCTGTTGATCTCCCTGGCCTTCTCGATGAGGTCGTCGGTGGTGTCACCCTGGGCGGACAGAACCACCACGACCTTGTGGCCCCGGCGGTAGGTCTCGGTGATGATCCGGGCGACGTTGCGCACGCGGTCGGCGTTGGCCACCGAGCTGCCGCCAAATTTCTGTACGATCAGTCCCATAATCAACCCAACTTTCTCGGCCCTTTGGCCGGTGTAAATTGCGAAACCCGCTTCCAGACTATCTTATGCCAGATCGGCGCTCTCGTCCAGCACCCGCATGGCGCTCAGGGGCGCGGTGCCGTTCAGGCGCTTGGAAAGCTCGTCGTGGGTCATGGCCTCGGTGATGACGCCGATCTCGTCCGCCGGCGCGCCGGGGCGGCCCAGGATGGTGACCGGCCCCAGACCCTCCAGGTCCCGGACGGTGCCCCGCAGGCGCAGGAACCACTGGCTGCACAGGCCCTCCGGGCCGACCACATACGCCTCGCTGCCCTCGTCCCAGGAGAGGAACCGGCGGGTGCGCTGGTGCTGGAAGGCGTCGATCACGTCGGCCACCACGGCGGAGGCGGTGGGCAGCTTACCCGCGCCGCGGCCGTAGAACATCACGTCGCCGATGGCGTTGCCCCGGACGATGATGGCGTTGAACACGTCGTCCACGTCGGCCAGGGGGTCGCTGTGGCGGACCAGGTGGGGCGCCACATAGGCCATGACCTTGCCGTCGTCCTGGCGGATGGCCCGGCCCAGCAGCTTCACCCGCATCCCCGCCGCGTCGGCGTAGGAGACGTCGGCCAGGGTGACCTTGGTGATGCCCTCGGTGGAGACCTGGCTGGGGTAGACGTGGCGGCCAAAGGCGATGGCGGCCAGGATGCAGGTCTTGCGGCAGGCGTCGATACCCTCGATGTCGGCGCTGGGGTCGTGCTCGGCGTAGCCCCGCTCCTGGGCCTCCTTCAGGGCCTCCTCGAAGGAGAGGCCGGTGCCGATCATGTGGGTGAGAATATAGTTGGTGGTGCCGTTCAAAATGCCCCGCACCTCGGTGAGGCGGTTGGCGGCCAGACACTGGGACAGGGGGTGGAGCACGGGGATGCCGCCGCCCACGCTGGCCTCAAAGCGGTAGCTCACCTTGTTCTCCCGCGCCAGGCACAGCAGCTCGTAGCCGTGCTGGGCCACCAGTTCTTTGTTGGAGCTGACCACGCTCTTGCCCGCCTTCAGCGCCCGCCGGGTGAACTCCAGGGCGGCCTTCGCGCCGCCGATGGTCTCGACGACCACATCCACCTCCGGGTCCTGCTCGATGACGGAGAAGTCCTTCACCATCTTATCGGCGTAGGGGCTGTCCGGGAAGTCCCGCAGGTCCAGGATATACTTGACCTCCATGCCCACGCCGGCGCGGGCGGTGATGACCTCCTCGTTGCGGCGGATGACCTCCGCCACGCCGGAACCCACCACGCCGAAGCCCAAGATCGCGACTTTTACCATTTCCTCGTCCTCCCTATTGTCCCGCCAAGGTCTCGCAACGCAGTACGCCCGGGACCTGGGCCGTTTTTGTCAAAAGCTCCTCCAGCGGCACCGCCAGGCTGGAGGTCTCCATGCTCACCGACACGCCGGCCACGCCGTTGGACGGGATGGTCTGGTTGATGGTGAGCAGATTGCCTCCCAGGGAGGCGATCACGTTGAGCACGTTGGACAGCACCCCCGGCTGATCCTTCAGGGTGAGCTGGAGGGTGACGATCCGGCCGCTGAGCATGTCGTTGAAGGGGCGGATCATGTCCTTATACTTATAGAAGGCGCTGCGGCTGACGCCCACCTTGGCCGCCGCCTGGTTGATGGTGGTCACTTCCCCCGTCTCCAGCAGGCGCTTGGCCTCCACCACGCGGGTGAAAATCTCCGGCAGCACCGAGCCGTCCACGATGAAAAACTTTCCCGGCTGGCCCATGCTCCCACCTCCCGGCAACGCGGCCTCATGCGGAAACTGTCCTTGCGGCGCGGGCATTTGTTGCCCGCGAATGTACACAATTTTAGCACAGCCAGGCGGGAAATGCAACCGCCGCCGGCTTGGGAAAGGCAACCATATTTTCCGGCGATCGCGACAAAAATCTATCCAAAGCGCACAAACTCCCCGGAGGGTCTACCCCTCCGGGGAGTACTGGGCGGGGGTGATCAGTCCGCGGGGATGCCCTGGGGCTGGCCGGCGGGCACGGAGGGTTCTCTGCTCTCCTGGACAGGCTCCGGGGTGGGCTGCTCCTCCACCGGCGGCTGGGTCTCCGGGGCGGCGGGCGCCTCGCTGTGGACAGGCTCCGGGGTGGCCGCCGGCTCGTCCGACGGGATCCCGGCAGGGGCGGTGCCTTCCGGCGGGGCGGTCTCGCCGCCCTCACCGGCGGGCTGGGAGGGTCCCGGCTCCGTCTGCGGCCAGGTGGAGGGGTCCTCCGGGTCAAAGTTGGGGTCGTCGGTGGGCCAGGTGGAGGGGTCGTCGGGGTCAAAGACCGACGTCTCGGGGACGTAGGTGCCGTCGTGTACCTTGCAGGGGCCGCGGGATTCATAGCTCTGCTTCAGCACCCAGCTGTCGCCGGCGCTCACCGAGGCCGCCGCGCCGGAGCGGGAGTAGTTCAGCACGCCGATGGTTTGGACGGTGTCCTCCGGGCAGTCTGGGCCGGCCAGGCTCTGGATGGTCTGGGTCTCCCCGGTCTCCGGGTCGGTAGCCACGCCGGCGGAGCAGACCTGAAGGGCGGTGTGCATATCGCAGGCGGACACGGGTTCATCCCCCGCCAGGAAGGTGCCGGTGGCCACCCGGCTGCCCCGGGGGTCGCTGGAGCAGGCGCCGGTGGGCGCCATGCCGCTGTCCAGGCAGTAGCTGGCGGTGACCACCTCCCGGTCGGAGGGCGTTGGGAAGGACTTGTCCGACAGGCCCTCGTGGACCTTGGACATGACCTTTTTCCACAGGAGGTTCTGGGGGTGGCCGATGTTGCCCAGCTGCTCCTGGCGGTCGTAGCCCACCCAGACGGCGGCGGTGTAGTAGGGGGTGTAGCCCACGAACCACAGGTCCTTCTGACTGGTGGTGGTGCCGGTCTTGCCGGCGATGGTCATGCCGGAGAAGGCGGCGTCGGTGGCGGTGCCGTTTTGCACCACGCCCCGGAGGAGGTTGTTCATATAGTAGGCGGTGCTCTCCTTGATGACGAACTCCCCGTCCTGGGTGCGGTCGAGAAGCACGTTGCCGTCGGCGTCCACCACCTTGGAGTAGGTGCGGGGCGCCACGTAGCGGCCCATGCTGGGGAAAGTGGCGTAGGCCGCCGCCATCTCGTAGACGGACACGCCGTTGGTGAGGCCGCCCAGGGCCAGAGGCGCCAGGGCCATGTCGCTATATTTGGTGTTGTCGATCCACTTCTCCCGCACCAGGCTGGAGATGTGGAACTTGTTCTCCAGGAAGTCGTAGGACTTCTCCGGGGTCACGTAGTCGCCCAGGACGCGCACGGCGGCGGTATTGTAGGACTGGGCCACCGCCTCGCTCACCGTCACCAGGCCCTTGTAGCGGTGGACGGCGTTTTTCGGCCACGGCTCGCCGTCCAGCATCTGGTAGGGCACATCGTCCACGATGGTGTTAGGGGTGATCAGGCCCATCTCCAGGGCGGGTCCGTAGACGGACAGGGGCTTGATGGAGGAGCCGGAGGGGCGCTTACTGTCGCTGGCGCGGCTCCAGACCCGGTTCTGGGTCTTCTCCCCCATGCCGCCGGCCAGGGCCACTACCCTGCCCTGGTCGTCCAGAATGACGATGGCGGACTCCAGGGGCTGGCCGGAACGGGAGGTGTAGTTCAGGTTGTGGCGGTCGGAGTAGACCTCGTCCACGATGGACTGGACCCGCAGATCCACGTTGGTGTAGATGGACAGGCCGCCGTAGTAGACCTTGTTGCTGGCTACCTCGCTGGACCAGCCGTACTCGTCCTTCAGGTCCTGGAGCACGTCCTCGATCACCTGATCCTGATACCAGTTGTAGATGGTGGAGCTTCCGCCGCCCTCGGGAGACCCCTTGACAAACTCCATGGTGTCCACCTCGGCGCAGGCGGCGTCGTAGGCGGCCTGGTCGATCTTGTTCTGATCCAGCATATTGTCCAGCACCAGCTTGGCGCGCTTGCGGTTGGCCATGTCGTTGGTGGTCTCCAGGTTCTTATTGAGGTAGGGGTCGTACCGGGAGGGGTTGTTGGTGATGCCCACCAGGCTGGCGCACTGGGCCAGGTCCAGCTCGGTGACGTCCTTGCCGAAGTAGACCCAGGAGGCGGCGCCCACGCCGTAGCTCCGCCCCCCCAGGTAGATGAGGTTCAGATACCACTCCAGGATCTGTTCCTTGCTGTGGGTCTTCTCAAAGTCCAGGGCGCGGAAGATCTCCAGGATCTTCCGCTTCACGGTGACCTGGTTCTCCCCGGTGATGTTCTTGATGAGCTGCTGAGTCAGCGTGGAGCCGCCCTGGATGGAGCCGCCGGTGAACATATTCATAACGCCCTTGCCCGTGCGCAGCCAGTCCACGCCGTTGTGCTGGTAAAAGCGCTTGTCCTCGATGGCCACCACGGCGTTGATGAGGTCCTTCGGCATCTGGTCGTAGGAGACCCAGATCCGGTTCTGGTCACTGTTCAGCGTCAGGTAGGGCTGGGGGTTGCCGCTCTCGTCGTTGTAGTACATGATGGAGGTCTGGGCGATGGAGAGGTCGCCCAGATAGTTGGCCTGGTTCGCGGCGGGGACGATCACCGCGCGGATGTAGACCGCGGCAAAGCACACCAGCAGAAGGCCGGTGAGCAATCCCGTCAGGCAGATGGTGCCCAGTATTTTGAGGACTTTTCCCGCCGGGCTGCCGCGGCGGCGGCGACGGCGGACAGGCCGCGCTTCTTCCCCCGGGCGCTCACGGCGCGGGGTCGGGTTGGTTTGGGGCATGACCCTCACCTCACATACGTTCGCCGCGCGTTGGGCGGCGGCTGATTTTCGTCATATACGTAGCTATTATACCAAATCCTCCCCCACTTGTCCACCCCTTTCCCAACGCCCGGTTCCCCCCGGAAAAACAGGGGGCCGGCGGCAAAATTTCCGCGATTTCGGCTTGCATTTTCCCCGGAGAGATGGTACACTATATTCACAGAAACAAGAGGGGAAGGTGAGACCCATGGGCGACGAATTTGGTCCCGATTTCATCTCCGTCACCGACGAGGACGGCAACGAGCTGGAACTGGAGCTGCTGGACGCCCTGGAGTACAACGGCGTGCAGTACATGGCCTTCTTCCCCGCCGACGCCGACGCCCAGGACGAGGACGAAGAGGTCGGGATCGTCATCCTCAAGGCCATCACGGAAAACGGCGAGGAGTTCCTCTCCACGCCGGACAGCGACGAGGAGTTGGACGCCGTCTACCAGCTCTTCATGGAGCAGATCTTCTCCGAGGACGAAGAGGACGGGGAGTGACGCCTCTCCCCCCTTCCTGCTTGGTGCGTGATGGGTTTCTTATTAACCCACATTTCTAATATGGGACGCCCATCTCGCGGCATGGCTCGCAGACCTCCCGTTCCGGCTTCGACCGGCAATGGATGTTGGGAGCGGTAAAGTGCCGCGGAAGCGACCCACCTGCTCATTCGTGCAGGTTTTAATAGGCCCCACACGGCTAAAGCGGGTGCGGCCCAGTCCGGAGACGG
>CANRLZ010000056.1 GCA_947631595.1 uncultured Oscillospiraceae bacterium | reverse complement strand
CTGGGCCGCTTTCTGGGCCTCCGCCCAGGCGTTCTCCGCCGCCTGGTGGGCGGCCAGCGCGGCGGCGTCCCGGCGGGCGATCAGCCGCCAGGCGGTCGCCGCCCCGGCGAGGGCCGCCAGGGCCAAAATGCCCGGGGCCAGCGCCCACGCAGAGCGCCGGGCCAACAGAAGGGCGCACAGGCCCAGGGCGATGAGCGCGATGATCCCGGCTGTCAGGGCCAGGGGTATCGTTTTGTTTCGGCCGGGGGCGGGGGGAATGCGGCCCTTGGCCGCCTCCTCCTCCGTCCGGGCGGCGGCCAGGGCCTCCTCCGACCGGGCCAGGCGCTGGGCGGCGGCCTCATAGCGCGTCCGGGCGGCGGCGCGGGCGTTGGCCTCCTCCAGCTGGGCGTGGCGGGCAAGGTCGTCCTCCAGCGTCTGCCGCTCCTTGTCCAGGCGGATGAGGTCGCCCTGGGCCTGGGCGGCGCGGCTGCGGGCGTCCAGGAGCTGCTGCCGCTTGGCCTGGGTCTGGGCCAGGCGCTCCCGGAGCTTGGGCAGGGCGCCGTTGGCGCGGTTGGACTGCCGGGCGTTGCGCCACTCCTTCAATCGGCCGTAGGCCTGGGTGTAGGAGACGTCCTCCTCGCCGGCGCTGGCCAGGGCGGCGACCCGCCGCTCCAAGTCCCCGGAGGCGTCCACCTGGACGCGCCCCTGGGGGATGAAGCAGGTGCGCTGGAACGCCTCCTTGCTCACGCCCAACAGGGTCTCCCCCGCGTTGTCGGCGGTGAGGCCGGGGACGGACTCCTCCGTGCCGGTGTAGACGGCCTGGAAGCCGCCGAAGGGGTCAACGCCCTTGGGGAAGCGGCGCAGGGTGATGGCCTTGCCCCGCCAGAGGAGGTCCACCGTCCCGGACATGGGCGCGCCGGACCAGGGGGTGTGGCGGTTGCGCTCGGACAGGCCGCGGCCCCGGCGGCTCTCCAGGCCGTAGAACATGGCCTGGAGGAAGGCGCACCAGGTCGACTTGCCGCCCTCGTTGGGCAGCTCCAGGAGGTTCAGGCCGTCGGCGCAGGTGAGCGTGGCGCGGTCCAAACGCCCAAAGGTGGCGGTCATGGAGAGCAGTTTCATCGCGGCTCCTCCCTCCCCTCCAAGGCGGCCAGGCCGCAGCGCAGGGCCTCCTCCAGCCGGGGGCGCTGGGCGGGAGTGGCCTCCTCCAGCCGCCGGGCCATCTCCCGGAGGAAGTGGCCGGTGAGGGTGTCCTCCTCCAGCCGCGCCCAGGGGTCCTGGGGCCGCGCCGTCTCGTCCCGCAGTTCCAGGGCGCCGGGGTGGCCGCTCCCCAGGCGCTGGAGGGCGGGCAGGTTCAGCTCCTCCGTCTCCCCGGTGAGGGTGAGGCGCAGGGCGTCGTCCTTTTTCAGATCGGACAGGGCGTCGGCCACCGCCTGGGCGGGGTCGCGCCCGGTGAGGTCCAGCGTCCGCTCGTAATATCTGGGGCCGGGGAGGGGGCGGAAGGTGATGTCCTGTAAGCCGCGCTCGTCCAACGTCACCAGACAGCAGCCCCGCTCGCCCAGCTCGTCAAACCCCCGGCCCTGGGTGCAGCCGGGGTAGGCCCAGGGGGTGGGGAGGTCGGGGCAGAGGCGGGGGGCGTGGATGTGGCCCAGGGCGGCGTAGGCCAGGCCGCTGTGGGCCAGGCTCTCCGGGGCGATGGGGGCGTACCGACCCGCCCCGGCCACGTCGCCGTGGAAGACGCCCAGGGCGAGGCCGCCGTCCTGGGGGGCGGTGAACCCCGCCAGGGGGTCGTCCTCCCGGAAGGGGGAGGTGAAGGCGCAGCCGTAGACCGTGACGCCCAGGGAGGGGAAGGGGAGGGGGGTCACGGCGGGGGAGCGGAAGATGTGTACGTTCTCCGGCCAGATGGGCCGGGCGTAGGGGGAGTCGGGGCCGTAGGGATCGTGGTTGCCGGGGGCGATCACCACCGGGCAGGGGAACCGCCCCAGGGCGCGGGGCAGCGCCTCCAAGGTCTCCGGGTAGAGCTGGGCGGCGTCCTCCCACAGGTCTCCGGCCAGCAGCGCCAGGTCGGCCCGGCAGGTCTGGGCCAGTTCCGCCAGGCGCTCCACCGCCTCCCGCTGGGCCGCCCGGCGGCGCTGGGCCGCCTGGGGGGCGAGGGCGCGGAAGGGGGAGTCCAGGTGAAAGTCGGCGGCGTGGAGCACGGTGAGCATCGCTTACGCCTCCTCCGGGTCGAAGAGGTCCACCCGCTCCAGATCCACACAGCGACGGGTGTCCACGTCGATGGTGAACAGGACGCTCTCCAGCTTGCACGGTCCGGAGGCGGCCTCGTACCGGGCGGGCAGGCCGCCCAGAAAGCGGTTGATGGCAAGCTCCGGACGGATGCCCAGCACCGAGCGCACCGGGCCGGTCATGCCCAGGTCGGTGACAAAGCCGGTGCCGCCGGGGAGGATCTGGAGGTCGGCGGTGGGGACGTGGGTGTGGGTGCCCCAGAGGGCGGAGAGCTTGCCGTCCAGATACCAGGCCATGGCGCCCTTCTCGCTGGTGGCCTCGGCGTGGAAGTCCGCCACGGCGATGTCGCAGTCGGCGTCGCGCAAAAGGCGCAGGGCGGTGGGGAAGGGGTTGTCGAAGTTGGGGTCCATGGAGGTGCGGCCGATGAGGTTGAGTACCCCCACCCGCACGCCGGAGGGGGCTTCAAACACGCCGAAGCCCCGGCCGGGCACCTGGCGGGTGTAGTTGGCCGGGCGGAGGATGCGATCGTGGTTTTCCAGGTACTTGGCGATCTGGAGGCGGTTCCAGGTGTGGTTGCCCAGGGTGATGACGTCCGCCCCCGCGGCGAAGATGGCGTCCGCCTGGCGGGGGTGGATGCCCACGCCGTCGGCGTTCTCGCCGTTGACCACGGCGAAGTCGATCTCCCGCTGACGCTTCAGGTCCGGGAGGGCGCGGGCGAGCATATCCACCCCGCGCTCGCTCACCACATCCCCCACGGCCAGGAGGCGGAAGTTCATACCAACCCCTCCTTCCAAAGCCAGCTCTGAAGCTCGGGCAGGCTGGAGGCGATGTGGACGCAGGGGTAGGGGGCGAAGTCCTCTGCCGGGGTGATGCCGTTGAGGACGGCGCAGAAGTCCACCCCGGCGTTGCGCCCGGCCTGGGCGTCGATGGTGGTGTCGCCGCAGTAGAGGACTTGGCCGGGGGCGAGGCCGGTGGCCTCCAGGGCGGCCAGGATGCCCGCCGGGTCGGGCTTGGGACGGGGCACCTGGTCGGGGCCGATGATGAAGTCGAAGCGGTGGTAGATGTTCCGGGCCTTTAAGATCTCGTTGAGGATGGGGGCGGGCTTGGAGCTGACCACCGCCAGCTTCACGCCGCGCTCACCCAGGGCGGCAAGCAGCGCCTCGCAGCCCTCGCAGAGGGCGGCGTTGGCGATTTGCACAGGGGTGCAGACGCTGCGGTAGAGCTTGGTGAACCGCGCCCGGGTCTCCGCGTCCGTCTCCCCGGTGATGAGGGTGAAGCCGTCGTCCAGCACCAGACCCACCGTCTGGCGGATCTGGTGCCGGGTGGGCATGGTCTTATAGCCCATGGTGTGCAGCGCGTAGAGGAAGCCGGCCACGATGGCCTCCGTGGCGTCCCCCAGCGTGTAGTCAAAATCGAAAAAAATACCCTGATAGCCCATAGCGCACCTCGCATTGGAAGAGATCTCCCCCACATTGTAGCACAGCCGCCCCCAAATCACAAGTGCGCCGGGGGTTGACATTTGCGGGGAAAGTGGATAAAATACTCTGGTCTAAACGCGGAGATGGGGACAACGCCCCCTTTGTCGTCAGCCAAGAGAGCCGCCGGGCGGTGCGAGGCGGTGTGGCGACGGGCGGGGATATCACCTCGGAGCGGCCTGGCTGAACCCCCAAACAGTAAGCCGGGACGGGCGGCGCCGTTACGCGCCGAGAGCGGCCCCGGAACGGGCGGGGCAACAAGAGTGGTACCGCAGGGGTGGACGCGCCTTTGTCTCTTGAGGGAGACAGAGGCGCTTTGTTTTTTGTTATCTAAGAAAATTTTTCAGATAGAAGGAGCGTTTTCCATGGACTTCAACCAGACCGTACACCTGCCCAAGACGGACTTCCCCATGCGCGCGGGTCTTCCCAAGCGGGAGCCGGAGATGCTGGGGGAATTCTTTGACACCGGCCTCTACCAGAAGATGGTCGCCCGGAACGACGGCAAGCCCCGGTTCGTCCTCCACGACGGCCCACCCTACGCCAACGGCAACATCCACATCGGCACGGCTATGAACAAGGTCCTCAAGGACATGATCGTGAAGATGCGCAACATGACCGGCTGCCAGGCGCCCTACGTCCCCGGCTGGGACACCCACGGCCTGCCCATCGAGTCGGCGGTGCTGAAGGACAAGAGCGTCAAGCGCGAGGAGATGACGGTGGCGGAATTCCGTACCAAGTGCCGGGAGTACGCCGAGAGCTATATCGCCAAGATGACCGAGCAGTTCAAGCGCCTGGGCGTACTGGGCGAGTGGGAGGACCCCTATATCACCCTCCTGCCGGAGTTCGAGGCCAAGCAGGTGGAAGTGTTCGGCAAGATGGCGGAGAAGGGCCTTATCTACAAGGGGATGAAGTCGGTCTACTGGTGCCCCCACGACCAGACCGCCCTGGCCGAGGCGGAGATCGAGTACGCCGACGACCCCTGTACCACCATCTTCGTGAAGTTCCCCGTCCGGGACGACAAGGGCAAGCTGGGCGGGTACGCCGACCTGAGCAAGACCTACTTCGTCATCTGGACCACCACCCCCTGGACCATCCCGGGGAACGTGGCCATCTGCGTCAACGAGAGCTTTGACTACGTCCTGCTCCAGACCCCCGGCGGGGAGGTCTATATCATGGCCCAGGAGTTGGCCGAGGGGGTGTGCGCGAAGGCGGGGCTGGACTACGCCGCCTGCACCGTTCTGGCCACCCTGAAGGGCAAGGAGCTGGAGCTGATGACCGCCAAGCACCCCCTCTTTGACCAGGACAGCGTGATCCTCTGCGGCGACCACGTCACCCTGGAGGCGGGCACCGGCTGCGTCCACACCGCCCCCGGCTTCGGCGCGGACGACTTTGTCATCTGCCAGCAGTACGACGCCGCCGGGCTGACCCACATCGGCGTGCCCGTGCCGGTGAACGACAAGGGGATCATGACCGACAGCCGCTACAACGGCCAGTACTACGCCACCGGCAACGACCTGGTGGTGGAGGACTTGGAGCGGGAGGGCTTCCTCCTGGCCAAGGAGAAGATCACCCACTCCTACCCCCACTGCTGGCGGTGCAAGCACCCCATCATCTTCCGGGCCACCGAGCAGTGGTTCTGCAGCGTGGACGCCATCAAGAAGGCCGCCGTGGACGCCTGCGACGGCATTTGGTGGAAACCGGACTGGGGCAAGGAGCGGATGGTGTCCATGATCTCCGAGCGCAGCGACTGGTGCATCTCCCGCCAGCGCGTCTGGGGCGTGCCCATCCCGGTGTTCTACTGCGCCCAGTGCGGCAAGGAGGTCATCACCCCCGAGACCATCGCCCACGTCTCCCAGCTCTTCCGGGAAAACGGCTCCAACATCTGGTTCGACAAGCCCGCCGACGAGCTGGTCCCCGCCGGGACCCGCTGCCCCCACTGCGGCCACGACCACTTTGACAAGGAGACGGACATCATGGACGTGTGGTTCGACTCCGGCTCCACCTGGGCCGCCGTGGCCGACGTCCGGCCCTATCTGAAGTACCCCGCCGACCTCTACCTGGAGGGGGGCGACCAGTACCGGGGCTGGTTCCAGTCCTCCATGCTCACCTCCATCGCCACCAACGGCATCGCCCCCTACAAGCAGATCGTCACCCACGGCTGGACGGTGGACGGCGAGGGGAAGGCCATGCACAAGTCCCTGGGCAACGCCGTCAGCCCCGACGAGGTGCTCAAGGACTACGGCGCGGACATCTTCCGCCTGTGGGTGGCCAGCGCGGACTACACCCAGGATATGCGCATCTCCAAGGACATCCTCAAGCAGCTGGCGGACGCCTATCTGAAGATCCGCAACACCGCCCGGTATATGCTGGGCAACCTGGCCGGGTTCGACCCCGACCGGGACGCGCTGCCCTTCGGCGAGCTTGCCGACCTGGACCGCTGGGCGGTGGCCCGGCTGGGGGAGGTGGCCGACCAGTGCCGCGCGTCCTACGACGGCTACGAGTTCCACGCCGTCTACCGCACGCTGTACAACTTCTGCGTGGTGGACCTGTCCAACTTCTACTTCGACGTCATCAAAGACCGCCTCTACTGCGGCGACGCCGCCGGACGGCGCTCCGCCCAGAGCGCTCTCTACACCATCCTGGACGGCCTGACCCGCCTGCTCACCCCCATCCTGGCCTTCACCTCCCAGGAGATCTGGAAGGCCATGCCCCACGCCAAGGACGCCGACCCCGCCTCGCCGCTGCTCAACGACATGCCGAAGGCCGACCCCGCCGCCTCTCTGGACGGGGCCGAAAAGGCGAAGTGGGCTGCCGTCATGGCCCTGCGGACGGATGTGAACAAGGCCCTGGAGCTTGCACGGGGGGAGAAGATCATCGGCAAGAGCCTGGAGGCCGCCGTCACCCTCTCCTTCGACGGCGAGGCCCGGGAGACCCTGGAGCGCGACCTGGGCTCCTTCGCCCCCGACGACCTGGCCGACCTGTGCATCGTCTCCCACGTGGACGCCGTCCTGGGTTCCGGCCAGGGCTACGCCGGAGAGGCCATGCCCGGACTCACCGTGGCTGTCGCCCCGGCGGCAGGGGAGAAGTGCCCGCGGTGCTGGAAGCGCCACCCGGACGTGAACGCCGACGGCCTGTGCCCCCGGTGCGCCGCCGTGCTGGCGCGGGAGGGCTGAGTTGAAGGAGCGCAAGCGGTCTGTCTGGCTGTGGTATCTCCTGGCCTTCTTCCTGGTGCTGGCCGACCAGGCGGTGAAGCTGTGGGTGCGCACCCACATGACCCTGGGGGAGAGCCGGCCCTTCATCCCCCACGTCCTGGAACTTCTCTACGTGGAGAACACCGGCGGCGCCTTCTCCGTGCTGGACCGCTTCACCGGCGTGCTCACCGTGGTCTCCGCGGTGGCCACCGTGGTACTCGCCCTGGCGCTGTGGCGGGGGTGGTTCATCACCACGCCCTTCGCCCGCCTGGGCGTGACCCTGGTGCTGGCCGGGGCGGCGGGCAACCTCATCGACCGCGTGACGGCCCATCAGGTGACGGATATGTTCAACTTCACCTTCATGCGCTTCGGCGTGTTCAACGTGGCGGACGTGTGCGTGACCGTGGGCATCGTCTGCTACGCCATCTACGCCCTCACCACCCCCGACGCCCCCCGCGGGGAGGGTCAGCCGTGAAGCTCACCGTTCCCGCCGACGGCCTCCGGGCGGACGCCTTTCTGGCGGAGGCGGTGGAGGGTCTGAGCCGTTCCGCCGCCCAGCGCCTGCTGGAGCGGGGCGCGGTTTTGTGCCAAGGCCGCCCGGTGGGGAAGAGCGAACGCCTCCCCGCCGGGGCGGAGGTGGAGCTGGACCTGCCCGACCCCCAGCCGCTGGAGGCCGCGCCGGAGGACATCCCCCTGGACGTCGTCTACGAGGACGAGGATGTGGTGGTGGTGAACAAGCCGGTGGGCATGGTGGTCCACCCCGCTCCCGGCCACCCCTCCGGCACGGTGGTGAACGCCCTGCTCCACCACTGCGGGGCCAGCCTCTCCGGCATCAACGGCGTGCTCCGCCCCGGCATCGTCCACCGCATCGACCGGGACACCTCCGGCCTGCTCATCGCCGCGAAAAACGACCGCGCCCACCTGGCCCTGGCCGCCCAGCTCCAGGACCACACCCTGCGCCGTCTCTACCACGGCGTCACCATCGGCGCCCTCCGGGAGGACGCCGGCACGGTGGACGCCCCCCTGGGCCGCAACCCCAAGGACCGCAAGAAGATGGCGGTGGTGCCCGATGGCCGGGAGGCGGTGACCCACTACGAAGTCCTGGAGCGCCTCCCCGGCCACACCTACGCCGCCTTCCGCCTGGAGACGGGGCGCACCCACCAGATCCGGGTCCACATGGCCCACCTGGGCCACCCCCTCCTGGGCGACCGGGTGTACGGCCCGCCCAAGGGCTATCCCGGCCTGGCGGGGCAGTGCCTCCACGCCAAAGCCCTGACCTTCCTCCACCCCGCCACCGGCCGCCCCGTGACCGTGGAGTGCCCCCTGCCGGAGGCGTTTCTGGCCGTGCTGGACGCGCTGCGCCGCGGGACTTGACAAAATCCCCCGGCGCGGCTACAATGTTCCCAGACCGCAGAAAACAGAATAACAGGGGCGCTGGGCGGGTGTCCGGCTGAGATGCGGGAGGGCGTGCCTCCCCGGTCCCTTTTAGCTGATCCGGGTAATGCCGGCGTAGCGAGCGTATTCGGCATATTTTGTCGTCTCCTTGTACCGCGCACATCTGGTGACTGCGGTACTTTTTATTTTGGAGGCA
>CANRLZ010000055.1 GCA_947631595.1 uncultured Oscillospiraceae bacterium | reverse complement strand
GGCCAGGACTTCCCCTCCGACCCCAAGGTCCAGCTCTACGAGGCCATCCGGGCGGTGTTCCGCTCCTGGGACAACCCGCGGGCCAACGTCTACCGCCGGGACAACGACATCCCCTACTCCTGGGGTACCGCCGTGAACGTCATGCCCATGGTCTTCGGCAACCTGAACAACAACTCCGGCACCGGCGTGGCCTTTACCCGGGACCCCGCCACCGGCGAGAAGAAACTCATGGGCGAGTTTTTGGTGAACGCCCAGGGGGAGGACGTGGTGGCCGGCGTGCGCACCCCCATGCCCATCGCCCAGATGGCGGAGAAGTTCCCCAAGGCCTACGCGGAGTTCATCAAGGTCTGCAACATCCTGGAGGACCACTACCGGGATATGCAGGACATGGAGTTCACCGTGGAGAACGGCAACCTCTATATGCTCCAGTGCCGCAACGGCAAGCGCACCGCCCAGGCGGCGCTGAAGATCGCCTGCGACCTGGTGAGCGAGGGGATGATCACCGAGGAGAAGGCGGTGGCCATGATCGACCCCCGCAACCTGGACACCCTCCTCCACCCCCAGTTTGACACGGAGGCGCTGAAGAAGGCCACCTCCCTGGGCCGCGGCCTGGGCGCCTCCCCCGGCGCCGCCTGCGGCAAGGTGGTCTTCACCGCCGAGGACGCCAAGGCTTGGGCCGCCCGGGGGGAAAAGGTCGTCCTGGTGCGCCTGGAGACCTCCCCGGAGGACATCGAGGGGATGAAGGCTGCCCAGGGCATCCTCACCGTCCGGGGCGGCATGACCTCCCACGCCGCCGTGGTGGCCCGGGGCATGGGCACCTGCTGCGTCTCCGGCTGCGAGAAGATCGCCATGGACGAGGCCAACAAGCGCTTCACCCTGGGCGGGGTCATCTTCCAGGAGGGCGACCCCATCTCCATCGACGGCTCCACCGGCCACATCTACCAGGGCATCATCCCCACCGTGGACGCCACCATCTCCGGGGACTTTGACACCATCATGAAGTGGGCGGACAAGCACCGCCGCCTGAAGGTCCGCACCAACGCCGACACCCCCGCTGACGCCAAGCGCGCCCGGGAGCTGGGGGCGGAGGGCATCGGCCTTTGCCGCACCGAGCACATGTTCTTTGGCGACGGGCGCATCGACGCCTTCCGGGAGATGATCTGCTCCCAGACGGTGGAGGAGCGGGAGCGGGCGCTGGATAAGATCCTGCCCATGCAGCAGGGGGACTTTGAGGCGCTCTACGAGGCCATGGAGGGCGCGCCGGTGTGCATCCGCTTCCTGGATCCCCCCCTCCACGAGTTCGTGCCCACCGAGGAGGCGGACATCGCCGCCCTGGCGGAGACCCAGGGCAAAAGCGTGGCGGACATCAAGGCCATCATCGCCTCCCTCCACGAGTTCAACCCCATGATGGGCCACCGGGGCTGCCGCCTGGCGGTCACCTACCCGGAGATCGCCAAGATGCAGACCCGGGCCGTTATCCGGGCGGCCATCAACGTGCAGAAAAAGCACCCCGACTGGACCATGGCCCCGGAGATCATGATCCCCCTGGTGGGCGAGCTGAAGGAGCTTCAGTACGTGAAGAAGTTCGTGGTGGACACCGCCGAGGAGGAGATCGCCGCCGCGGGCATCCACCTCAATTACCAGGTGGGCACCATGATCGAGATCCCCCGGGCCTGCCTCACCGCCGACGTGATCGCCAAGGAGGCGGACTTCTTCTGCTTCGGCACCAACGACCTGACTCAGATGACCTTCGGCTTCTCCCGGGACGATGCGGGCAAGTTCCTCTCCGCCTACTACGACACCAAGATCTTCGAGAGCGACCCCTTCGCCAAGCTGGATCAGACCGGCGTGGGCAAGCTGATGAAGATGGCCATCGACCTGGGCCGCCCGGCCAACAAGGAACTCCACGTGGGCATCTGCGGCGAGCACGGCGGCGACCCCACCTCCGTCATGTTCTGCCACGAGATCGGCCTGGACTACGTCTCCTGCTCCCCCTTCCGGGTGCCCATCGCCCGCCTGGCCGCCGCCCAGGCCGCCATCCGCGACCTGGAGAGCTGAGTTCCGTCAGCCCGCGGCGCCTGATTTCACCGACCAAAAAAGAGGCTGTACCTTCTCGCGGGGGTACAGCCTCTTTTTTGGGGCATAGGCCGGGGCGGTTTACTACGCGATTTTTTTCGGAAATGGGATTGACACGGTGTCAGAATTGTGCTATGCTAACTGTAATGACACAATGTCAGAATTGCCCGCCGGGAGGGATGGACATGCCCAAGGGATCGCCAGAGCTGACCGAGGCTCGCAGAGAGGAGATCATCAACGCCTGCGAGAAGCTCTACCAGACCATGAGCTTCAAGGAGATCACCATCAAGGAGATCGGCAACGCCACCAGCTTCACCCGCACCTCCATCTACAACTACTTCCAGACGAAGGAAGAAATTTTTCTGGCCCTGCTGAAGCGGGAGTACGAGCTGTGGATCGCCTCGCTGAGGCGGACCATGGAGCGGGTGGAGACCATGACCAGGGACGAGTTTGCGTCCATGCTGGCCCACTCCCTGGAGGAGCGGGCGCAGCTTCTGAAAATTCTGTCCATGAACCACTACGACATGGAGACCGGCAGCCGCCCGGAGCATCTGGCGGCGTTCAAGGTGGCCTACGGCGAGGCCATCCGCACGGTGGAGGCCGGTCTGGACAAATACTTCCCGGCGATGACGACGGCGGAAAAACAGGCGTTTGTCTACACCTTCTTCCCCTTCCTGTTCGGCATCTACCCCTACACCTACGTCACGGAAAAACAGCGCGCGGCCATGGAGGAGGCGGGGGTCGACTATGTGTCCCTGTCCATCTACGAACTCACCTATCGCTGCGTAAAAAAACTGTTGGAGGTGGAGAGATGAAAATCGTGATGATCCAGGGCAGCCCCCACAAAAAAGGCTCCTCCAACCTGTTGGCGGCGGAGTTTGCCCGAGGCGCGCGGGAGGCCGGGCACACCGTCCAGGAGTTGGACGCGGCCCACATGGACATCCACCCCTGCCTGGGCTGTGAGCACTGCGGCATGGACGGGCCGTGCGCCCAGAAGGACGACGTGGAGCAGATCCGGGCCGCCCTGCTGGCGGCGGATATGGCGGTGTTCGTCACGCCGGTCTACTACTTCGGTATGTCGGCCCAGCTGAAAATGGTCATCGACCGGTTTTACAGCTACACCCTGAAACTCTCCGGCAAGCACCTGAAAACGGCGCTGATCGCCGCCGCGTGGGACTCCAGCGCCGACGTGATGCCTTATCTGGTGGAACACTACGAGAAGCTGTGCCGGTACATGAACTTCACCGACTGCGGGCAGGTCCTGGGAACCGGCTGTGGAACGCCGTCCATGACGAAAAACAGCCCCCACATGACGGAAGCCTACCGGCTGGGAAAATCTTTATAAGGAGCGGATCAACATGAGTAAAACGTTAGTGGCCTATTTCAGCGCCAGCGGAACCACGGCCCAGGTGGCCAAAGAACTGGCCCAGGCGGCGGGGGCGGACCTCTACGAGATCAAGCCCGCGGTGCCCTACACCAAGGCGGACCTGAACTGGATGGACAAAAGTTCCCGCAGCTCGGTGGAGATGAAGGACAAGTCCAGCCGCCCCGCCCTGGCGGACGCGGACGCCCCCGTCGCGGCCTACGATACCATCCTGCTGGGCTTCCCCATCTGGTGGTATGTGGCGCCCACCATCATCAACAGCTTCCTGGAGCGCTACGACTTCTCCGGCAAGAAGATCGTGCTGTTTGCCACCTCCGGCGGCAGCGGGTTCGGCCAGACCGTGGCCGGACTGAAGCCCTCCGTGGCGGCGGACGCTGACATCGTGGAGGGGAAACTTCTCAATGGCCGCCAGACGGCGGAGAGCCTGAAGGCTTGGGTTGAGACAGTCCTCTGAGAAGCGCCGAAAGGGGAGGCACCTATGCGATATCGTACTCTGCCCCATGGAGGGGAACAGATCGGCGTCATCGGCCTGGGGTCGTCGGTGGTGGGCCAGCAGAGGGAGCGGGACATCATGGAGACGGTCCGCACAGCGGTGGAGCTGGGCGTGAACTACTTCGACCTGGCGGCGGGTCACGGGGCCTGCTTCCCCGCCTATGGCAAGGCCCTGGCCGACTGCCGGAAAGACGTCTACCTGCAAATACACTTTGGCGCTGACTACACCACCGGGGAATACGGCTGGACCACCGACCTGGAGGCCATCAAGCGCTCCATCGGCTGGCAGCTGGAGAAGCTGAAGACGGACTATATCGACTTCGGCTTTATCCACTGCCTGGACGAGCGGAGCGACGTGGAGGCATACGAAAAGAGCGGGGCCTTGCAATACCTGCTGGACATGGCGGCCCAGGGCGCGGTGCGGCACATCGGCCTGTCCTCCCACAACCCGGACACGGTCCATCGTGTGCTGGATATGGGCATCGTGGATATGCTCATGTTCTCCATCAACCCCATGTACGACTACGGCCAGGGGGAGTACGCCATGGGTTCGGACGGGGAGCGGCAGGCCCTGTACCGCCGGTGCGAGGCCGAGGGGGTGGGCATCGCGGTGATGAAGCCCTTCAACGCCGGACAGCTCCTGGACGCGCGGCGGTCCCCCTTCCAAACGGCCCTGACCCCCGCCCAGTGCATCCAGTACGCCCTGGACAAGCCCGGTGTGCTCACCGTCCTGCCCGGGGCGGCCAACCTGGACGAACTCAGGCGGAACCTGGCCTGGCTGGACGCCTCCGCCGAAGAGCGGGATTATTCCGTGATCGCAAGTCTCACGCCGGAGGAGTCCCGGGGCCGGTGCGTGTACTGCAACCACTGCGCGCCCTGTCCCGCGGGCCTCAATGTGGGCCTTATCAACAAGTATTACGACCTGGCCGCCGCGGGGGACCCCCTGGCGGCGGAGCACTACAAGACCCTCGCCAAGACCGCCGCGGACTGCGTGGGGTGCGGCCACTGCGACAGCCGCTGCCCCTTCCATGTGGAGCAGTCCGCCCGGATGAAGGAGATCGCAAACTATTTTTCGTGACAGGAGGAAGATCATCATGGAAAAGATCACCCAGACCGCCGGCCGGGATCAGCTGGGCGGCTTCGCGCCGGATTTCGCCCACTTCAACGACGACGTTCTCTTTGGTGAGAACTGGAACAACCCGGACATCGACTTAAAGACCCGGTGCGTCATCACCGTGGTGGCGCTGATGTCCTCCGGGATCACCGACTCGTCCCTGACCTACCATCTGCAAAACGCCAAAGACCATGGCGTGACAAAGGCGGAGATCGCCGCCATCGTCACCCACGTGGGTTTCTATGTGGGCTGGCCCAAGGCGTGGGCGGTGTTCCGTCTGGCCAAGGATGTGTGGGGCGAGGCCGCCCCCGCCGGGGACGACGCCAAGGCCGCCCACGCCGCCTCCATGGTTTTTCCCATCGGCGCGCCCAACGACGGCTTTGCCCAGTATTTCAGCGGGCAGAGCTACCTCGCCCCGGTGTCCAAGGAACAGGTGGGCATTTTCAACGTCACCTTTGAGCCGGGCTGCCGGAACAACTGGCACATCCACCACGCCGATCAAGGCGGCGGGCAGATCTTGGTCTGCGTGGCCGGGCGCGGGTACTATCAGGAGTGGGGCAAGCCCGCCGTGGAGATGAAACCGGGCGACTGTATCAACATCCCCGCCGGGGTCAAGCACTGGCACGGCGCCGCGCCGGACAGTTGGTTCTCCCATCTGGCCGTGGAGGTGCCGGGGGAGAACAGCTCCAACGAATGGCTGGAGCCGGTGGACGATCGGCAATATGGGGAGTTGAAATAAAAAGGATCGCGGATCGATCTTGACACACCGGATCGTCGCCCTGTAACGGCGGCCGCCGCCCAGGCCGCCATCCGCGGCCTCGCGGACTGAGGGAAGGGCATTGGCCCAAATCGCACACGAAAAGAGCGCGCCATACACGGGTATGGCGCGCTCTTTTGGGTATGGCGCGCTCTTTTCTGTGGGGGTTGCCTACCGCCGGTAGTCGAATTCCAGGTTGTAGAGGGAGACGGTGTCCCCGTCCTGGATGCCCAGGGCCTCCAGTTGGTCGAAGAGGCCGGACTGGCGGAGGACGCGGTCAAACCAGTTGCGGGACTCGAAGTCCCCGAAGTTCACGTTCATCATCAGCCGCCGGAGCCACTCCCCCTCCACGATCCAGGTGCCGTCGTCGCTGCGGGTGATGTCCAGGGGTTGGGTGGCGTCCACCGTGGGCGGCTTGGGGATGTAGGTGGCCGCGAAGGGCTTAGGGGGCGGCAGCTCGCTCAGGCGCTGGGCGGCGTAGGCCATCAGCTCCTGGACCCCCTGGTGGGCGGCGGCGGAGATCTCAAAGTAGGGTAGGCCCAGAGACTCCGCGTGGGCGCGCAGGGCGTCGGAGCCGGAGGCGTCCGGGGCGATGTCGGCCTTGTTGCCCACCACCACCGTGGGCCGCTGGGCCAGGTCCTCCGACCACTCCCGCAGCTCGGCGGTGATGGCCTCAAAGTCCTCCACCGGGTTCCGCCCCTCGGAGCCGGACACGTCTACCACGTGGAGCAGCAGGCGGCACCGGTCGATGTGCCGGAGGAAGTCGTGGCCCAGCCCCGCCCCCTGGGCGGCCCCCTCGATGATGCCGGGGATGTCGGCCAGGACGAAGGAGTTGCCCTCCCCCAGGGAGACCACCCCCAGGTTGGGGGAGAGGGTGGTGAAGTGGTAGTTGGCGATCTTGGGCTGGGCGCGGGTGACCACGCTCAGGAGGGTGGACTTGCCCACGTTGGGAAAGCCCACCAGCCCCACGTCGGCCAGGAGCTTCAGTTCCAGAATGACCTCCAGCGCCTGGCCGGGCAGACCGGCCTTGGCGAAGCGGGGCGCCTGGCGGGTGGGGGTGGCGAAGTGCTGGTTGCCCCAGCCGCCGTTGCCCCCCCGGCAGAGGACGAAGGGGGCGTCGTCCGCCATGTCCCGGATGATCTGGCCGCTCTCTGCGTCCCGGATGACGGTGCCCCGGGGGACCTTGATGGTGAGGCTCTGGCCGTCCTTGCCGGAGCAGCGCTTGCCGCTGCCGTCCATGCCGTTGCCCGCCACATATTTGCGCTTGTAGCGGAAGTCCATGAGGGTGGTCATGTGGTCGTCCACCACCACGATCACATCGCCGCCCCGGCCGCCGTCGCCGCCGTCGGGACCGCCGGCGGGGACGTACTTCTCCCGGTGGAAGGCCACCGCGCCGTTGCCGCCGTTTCCCGCCTGGACGGTGATCTTCGCCTGGTCCAGCCATGCAGCCGGCATTTGCGTCACTTCCTCTCCGCGCCGGAAAGCGGGCGCGTGAAATAAAAAGCGGGTCGCTGCAAGCACTTGCAACGACCCGTTTCGTCAAACCGAGCTTACTCGGCCTCCTCCACGATGGAGACCTGCTTGCGGTCCTTGCCCAGGCGGTGGAACTTCACCCGGCCGGACTTGAGGGCGAAGAGGGTGTCGTCGCTGCCCTTGCCCACGTTGACGCCGGGGTGGATGTGGGTGCCGCGCTGCTTGACCAGCACGTTGCCGGCCAGGACGAACTGGCCGTCCGCCCGCTTCACGCCCAGGCGCTTGGACTCGCTGTCCCGGCCGTTCCGGGTGGAGCCAACGCCCTTTTTATGGGCGAAAAACTGCAAACCGATGTTCAGCATTGTCTTACACCTCCATGTCTAAGACAGATAGATTTTCAGGGTATTCCTCGGCCAGGGCGGAGAGGTAGACCATCGCCCCTGCCATGAGGGCCTGGCAGATGGACTCGTTCTCTTTGCCCATGTCGCCGGGGAGCTTCAGGGAGATCAGGGCCTTGTCCGGCCGGACCTTCGCGGTCGCGCCCACGGCCAACACGTCGTTGACGGTGGTTTCCAGGAGGTTCACGACGGCGGAGAGCGCGGCGCAGAGGGGGTCTGCCTCCCCCGCGCTGGCCAGCGCGGCGTGGCCCTGGAACTCCACGGCCTCCACGCGCGGGCCTCGGGTGGTGAACGTGACGGTGGTCATCAGGCGTTCACTTTGGTGATCTCGATCTTGGTGTAGGGCTGGCGGTGGCCCTGCTTGCGCTTGTAGTTCTTCTTGGGCTTGTACTTGAAGACGATGACCTTCTTGCCCTTGCCGTTCTTCACCACGTTGGCCTGAACGGAGGCGCCGGCCACGGTGGGCTGGCCGAAGGTGGCCTTGTCCCCGTCGAGGACGGCCAGGACCTGGTCGAAGGTGACGGCGTCGCCGGCCTCGTTGGGGAGCTTCTCCACGTAGAGAACGTCCCCCTCGGTGACCTTGTACTGCTTGCCGCCGGTGACAATGATCGCGTGCATACTGTTTTTCACTCCTTTATGACGGGCTCGCCGTCGTAGGGGGGGCGGGGAAATTTCCGCGCGCCACTTGCAGGCCCTATTCCGAGCGGCCCTGATAGTATATCAGCCCAAATGCCCCCTGTCAAGGGGAAATTTCCGAAAATTTCCCTCCAAAACGCAAAAAACAGGCGGCTCGCCGGTGATTGGCGGGCCGCCTGGGGAGAGAGCGCTCAG
>CANRLZ010000054.1 GCA_947631595.1 uncultured Oscillospiraceae bacterium | reverse complement strand
TGCAAAACGACTGGGGCACCGCCCCGGGGTGCATCTTTGAATCGGAGGGCCGCCACGTGGTCATGCTCCCCGGCCCGCCCAGCGAATGCCGAGCCATGTTCACCCACCGGGTGGTCCCCTACCTCCAGGCCCTGTCGGGGGAGGTGATCCTCTCCCGCTCCCTGCGGGTGTTCGGCATGGGGGAGTCGGCGGTGGAGCAGCTATTCCGGGCGCGGATGGACGCCCTGACCAACCCCACCCTGGCCCCCTACGCCAAGACCGGGGAGGTGGAACTCCGCATCACCGCCAAGGCCGCGGGCGAGGCGGAGGCCCGGGCCCTCATCGCCCCGGTGGAGGCGGAGGTGCGAGCCAAGCTGGGGAACCTGGTCTACGGCGCGGACGTGTCCAGCCTGGAGGAGGTGGTCCTGGCGGAACTGCGGGCCAGGGGCCTCACCCTCTCCTGCGCGGAGAGCTGCACCGGCGGCCTCATCGCCAAGCGCCTCACCGATCTGCCCGGGGCGTCGGCGGTGTTCAAGGGGGGCGCGGTGACCTACTGCAACCAGGCCAAGGCCGCCCTCCTGGGGGTGCCCCAGGAACTGCTGGACCAGTACGGCGCGGTGAGCCGGGAGGTGGCCGTCGCCATGGCAGAGGGGGCCCGGCGGGCCTTTGACAGCGACCTGGCCGTGGCCACCACCGGCGTGGCCGGTCCCGACCCGGACGACCGGGGCAACCCGGTGGGGCTGGTGTTCATCGCCCTGGCCACCCCCCAGGGGACCTTCTGCCGCCGGGCGGATCGGAGCATGACCCGGGAGCGGGTCCGCGTCTGCGCCGCCCACCACGCCTTCGACCTCCTGCGCCGCCACCTGGGCGGCCTGCCCCTGGAACTAAACCTGGTCTTTTAAGCAAGCAGGGCCCGTCCTCCCGGACGGGCCCTGGTTTTTTGTGTCGTTCTGGTTTCGTATCCCGCCGGGGCGGGCGCTCAACTGTGCTGTTCAAAGCCGGCGCCGCAGGCGCGGCAGGTGACCCAGATCTTCCCCGCCCCCCGGGGGACCCGGAGGGGCTGGCCGCAGGCGGGACAGCGAAAATACTTGTGGGATCTGTCGGTGCACTTCATGTAGACCCCACGCCACCGGCTCTGCCATTTCCGCAACCCATCCATGCTCCCAGCACTCCTTTCTGTTTTATGGTAGCCCCCGCCCTTGTCCGTTCCGTGACCAAAATTTGAACAATGTGTAAATTCCCTTGCGAAAGGGGGGAAAGACCTGTATAATAAGGAAAAGCCCACCAAAAAGGAGGGGGTCCCCATGGACAGACGGGACAAGGTCAACTACTACCTGGACATCGCCCAGACGGTGGCCGAGCGCTCCACCTGCCTGCGCCGGTGCTACGGCGCCATCCTGGTCCGCAACGACGAGATCATCTCCACCGGCTACAACGGCGCGCCCCGTGGCCGGAAGAACTGCGCCGACCTGGGCCACTGCACCCGGGAGGCCATGAAGATCCCCTCCGGGGAGCGGTACGAGCTGTGCCGCAGTGTCCACGCCGAGGCCAACTGCATCATCTCCGCCGCCCGGCGGGACACCCTGGGCGGCACGCTCTACCTGGCCTGCCGGGACCCCCAGACCGGGGCTCTCATTCCCAACTCCACCTCCTGCACCATGTGCCGCCGCCTCATCATCAACGCCGGCATCGCCCAGGTCATCATCCGGGACACCCCGGACGACTACCGGGTGGTCCACGTGGAGGACTGGATCCGGGAGGACGACAGTCTGCCCCAGCCCTGCTGTTGAACCCGCCAGGCGGCTCCCAGGAGCCGCCTGTTTTCTGCCCCGGTGGATTTTTGCCTTGACATCGGCGGCCACCTGCTTTACAATGTAATTTGGTCTATTATACTGGCTGCATAGGCTGGACTGACAAAAAAATCAAGGAAAGCAGAGGTGTAACAAGACGACATGATATCTATTGCGATCGCCATCGCCATCGGCGTCGCGTGTCTCTTGGTGGGCATCGTTGTGGGCGTTCCCGTGGGCATCGCCCGCCGCAAGTCCTCCGCGGAGCGGGAGATCGGCTCCGCCGAGGAGGAGGCCAAGCGCATCATCAACGACGCCATCAAATCCGCCGAGAGCAAGAAGCGGGAGGCCCTGGTGGAGGCCAAGGAGGAGATCCTCAAGGCCCGGAACGACCACGAGGCCGAAGTGAAAGAGCGCCGGGCGGAGCTGCAAAAACAGGAAAACCGCCTCCAGCAGAAGGAGGAGAACCTGGACAAAAAGCTGGAAAACGTAGAGAAAAAGGAAGAGGCCGTACAGGCCAAGCAGGAGGCCCTGGAGGCCCAGCGGGAGGAGCTGGAGGCCCTGAAGGCCCAGGAACTCACCGAGCTGGAGCGCATCTCCGGCTACACCGCCGAGGAGGCCAAGAAGTTCCTGCTGGACCAGTTGGAGCAGGAGGTCACCCACGAGGCCGCCCTGAAGGTCAAGGAGATCGAGACCCGGGCCAAGGAGGAGGCGGACGCCACCGCCAAGGAGATCATCTCCCTGGCCATCCAGCGCTGCGCCGCCGACCATGTGGCGGAGGCCACCGTCTCCGTGGTGCCCCTGCCCAACGACGACCTGAAGGGCCGCATCATCGGCCGGGAGGGCCGCAACATCCGCACGCTGGAGGCCATGACCGGCGTGGACCTCATCATCGACGACACCCCGGAGGCCATCACCGTCTCCTGCTTTGACCCGGTGCGCCGGGAGATCGCCCGCATCGCCCTGGAAAAGCTCATCCAGGACGGGCGCATCCACCCCGCCCGCATCGAGGAGATGGTGGAGAAGGCCAAGCGGGAGGTGGACGCCACCATCAAGGCCGAGGGCGAGCGGGCGATCTTCGAGACCAACGTCCACGGCCTGCACCCGGAGCTGGTGAAGCTCCTGGGCCGGATGAAGTACCGCACCAGCTACGGCCAGAACGTCCTGAGCCACTCCATCGAGGTCTGCCACGTGGCCGGTCTGCTGGCCGCCGAGATCGGCGCGGACGTGACCCTGGCCAAGCGGGCCGGCCTCCTCCACGACCTGGGCAAGTCCATCGACCATGAGGTGGAGGGTTCCCACGTCCAGATCGGCGTGGAGCTGGCCCGGAAGTACCACGAGAACGAGGCGGTGATCCACGCCATCGAGGCCCACCACAACGACGTGGAACCCCGGACCATCATCGCCTGCCTGGTCCAGGCCGCCGACGCCATCTCCGCCGCCCGTCCCGGCGCCCGCCGCGAGAATGTGGAGAACTACATCAAGCGGCTGGAGAAGCTGGAGGAGGTCACCTCCTCCTTCCCCGGGGTGGACAAGTCCTTCGCCATCCAGGCCGGCCGGGAGGTCCGCATCATGGTCGCCCCGGAGAAGGTCAGCGAGGACCAGATGATCCTCCTGGCCCGTGACATCGCCAAGAAGATCGAGGAGGAGCTGGAATACCCCGGTCAGATCAAGGTCAACGTCCTCCGGGAGACCAGGGTGATCGAGTACGCCAAGTGATCGCGGGAACAGACGAAAATGAGCAAAACGGGGCCTCGGCGCGTCCGCGCCGAGGCCCCGTTTTGACAAAGTTGGTCATGGTTCAGTTTGCACCGTTATGCTGGTGGGTACGCAAATATTCCTTCCACTCTTTTTTGCGCCCCATGTTCAAAACGGCGGCCACCACATCCAACATGACCCCTAGAAGGATCCAGAGGAGGCCGTTGATCATGGACTTTTCATTGCCTCCGCTGGTGACGATGGCAAAAAAACCTACCAGTATTGGAATGATACTTACCGCATAACAGAGCAGCCAGACTACATATTTGGTTTGATTTTTCTCTTTCCACTCCCGGTCAAACTGTTTGTACAGCTCTCGATTATCTCCCATCTCGTTGTAAACCCCTTTCTTGTTGTTTGGTGGACAAGATCAATTCTAGTACAAATATTTACTAAAGTCAATAGTAAATATCTGTACTGGGATAAACTAGAGCCATCCCACGGATGGAGGCGAGAGGGATGGACTGTATGGAGCGGCTGCGGGCGCTGCGAGAGGACAACGACTTGACCCAGACTCAGGTGGCTGAGGTTTTGGGCACGTCCCAGACTATGTACGCCCGGTACGAGCGGGGGGCAAATGAACTGCCTATTCGGCATCTGGTGGCTCTGTGCGGATTTTACAACGTTTCGGCAGATTACCTGCTGGGCATCCGCCCGGACCGGCGGCGTGAACCCGGGGTCGCAAGGCGGACATGAGCAAACGGGGCCTCGGCGCGGACGCGCCGAGGCCCCGTTTTGTCTTGCCCTTATTTCTCCGGGTTGAAGTAGACCCGCTCGATGCCGTCCACCGCCTCGGCCACCAGAGCGTCCACGTCCAGGCCGGACTCGGCGGCTTCCACCTCGTCGGGCTGAGGGCGGGTACGGGGGTGCTTGGGGGTGAAGACGGTGCAGCAGTCCTCGTAGGGGAGGATGGAGGTGTCGAAGGTGTCGATCTTCCGGGCGATGCGGATGATCTCCTCCTTGTCCATGCCGATGAGCGGCCGGAGCACGGGGAGGGTACACACGGCGTTGGTGCAGCCGATGGCCTGCATGGTCTGGCTGGCCACCTGGCCCAGGCTCTCCCCGGTGATGAGGGCGCCGCAGCCGGTGCGCTGGGCCACCTGCTGGGCAATGCGCATCATAAACCGGCGCATGACCACGGTGAAGTACTCCTCCGGCACCACCCGGCGCATCTCCTCCTGGATCTTGGTGAAGGGCACCACATGGACGGTGAGCCGCCCGCACCAGGGCACCAGCTTCCGGGTCAGGTCGAAGACCTTCTCCTTGGCGGCCTCGGAGGTGTAGGGGTAGGAGAAGAAGTGGACCATCTCCAGCCCCAGGCCCCGCTTGGTCATCATCCAGGCGGCCACGGGGGAGTCGATCCCGCCGGAGAGGAGACACACCGCCCGGCCGCCGATGCCCACGGGCAGACCGCCCGCGCCGGGGTCGGGGTCGGCGTGGACAAAGGCGGCGTAGTCCCGGACCTCCAGGTAGACGGTGAGCTGGGGGTGGTGGACGTCCACCCTCAGGTGGGGAAACGCCTCCTGAAGCTCCCCGCCCACGTACTGGGAGAGCTGGATGGAGGTCATGGGGAAGGACTTGTCCGAGCGCTTGGACTCCACCTTGAAGCTCTCGGCGGCGCGGAGTTTGTCGGCCAAGTACACCTTGGCCGCTTCCAGCATGGCGTCCTTGTCCTTGGCGCAGGGGTAGCTCCGGGCCAGACCCGCCACGCCGAAGAGCCGCTCCATGGCGGCGTAGGCGCCGTCCATGTCGCAGGCGTCGTCCAGAGGTTCGATGTAGGCGGTGGACTGGCGGATGTAGACCTGGAACTTGCCGTGGGGCTTGAGCCTCCGGCGGGCGTTGTGCAGCAGCTTCTCCTCAAAACTCCGGCGGTTGGCGCCCTTCAGCACCAGCTCGCCCAGCTTGAGCAAGATCGTCTCTTTCATGGCGTAAAACCTCTCATTTCCCCATCCAACTGGCGGGTTGGCGGTATTGCAGAGCCTCGGCCAGGTGTTCCGGGGCGATGGTCTCCGCCCCGTCCAGGTCGGCGATGGTCCGCGCCACCCGGAGGATGCGGTCATAGCTCCGGGCGGTGAGGCCCAGGCGCTCGTAGGCGGACTTCATCAGTTCCTGCCCCCCGTCGTCCAGGGCGCAGCAGGCGCGCAGCTCGTCCGGGCCAAGCTGGGCGTTGCAGGGGGGGCCGTCCGGGCCGAAGCGATCCACCTGGCGGGAGCGGGCGGCGTTCACCCTCTGTCGAATTTCGTCGGAGGACTCCTCTCTGGACTCCTTCACGGTCAGCTCGTCAAACTCCAGGGCGGGAACCTCGATGAAGATGTCGATGCGGTCCAGGAGGGGGCCGGAGAGCTTTTCCGTGTACTTCTTCACCGCCGCCTCCGAGCACTTGCACCGGCCGGAGGGGTGGCCGTACCAGCCGCACTTGCAGGGGTTCATGGCGCACACCAGCATGAACCGGCTGGGGAAGACCTCGGTGGCGGTGGCGCGGGAGATTTGCACCCGACCCTCCTCCAAGGGCTGGCGCAGGACTTCGATCACGTCCTTGTGGAACTCCGGCAACTCGTCCAGAAAGAGCACGCCGTTGTGGGCCAGGGAGATCTCCCCGGGGCGGGGCACCGGGTTGCCGCCCCCGGCCATGCCCATGTTGGAGATGGTGTGGTGGGGGCTGCGGAAGGGCCGCCGGCAGATCAGCGGCTCCTGGGCGGTGGTGAGGCCCAGGACGGAGTAGATTTCCGTGGTGGCCAGGCTCTCGGCCAGGGTCATGTCCGGCAGGATGGAGGGAAGCCGCCGGGCCAGCATGCTCTTGCCGCTCCCCGGTGGGCCGGACATGAGCAGGTTGTGGCCGCCCGCGGCGGCGATCTCCAGGGCGCGCTTGGCGGCGTGCTGGCCCTTGACTTGGGCAAAGTCCGGCGCCTCGTGGGACTGGGGCGGCGGCGTCCAGGCCGGGGCGGGGGCCATGGCCTCCTCGCCCCGGAGGTGGCGGGCAAGCTGTTCCAACGACTCCACCGGGTAGACGGTGAGGCCGCCGGCCAGGGTGGCCTCGGCGGCGGAGTCGGCGGGGACGTAGAGGGTCTTCACCCCCGCGCGCTTGGCGGCCATGGCCATGGGGAGCATGCCGGGGATGGGTCGGAGCTGGCCGGTGAGGGAGAGTTCCCCCACGAACGCCGCGTCCGGGTCGGGGGCGGGGAGCTGCCCGGCGTCGGTGAGGATGCCCACCAGGATGGGGAGGTCGTACACCGTCCCGGCCTTCCGCCGGTCGGCGGGCGCCAGGTTCACGGTGATGCGGGAGACGGGGAAGGTGAAGCCGCAGTTTTTGATGGCCGCCCGGACCCGGTCGCGCGCCTCTTTCACCGCCGTGTCGGGCAGGCCGACGATGTCAAAATTGGGCAGGCCGCCGGACAGGTCCACCTCGGTGGTGACCAGATACCCGGCCACTCCCTGGATGCCCAGGGACAAGACCTTGCAGGCCACAGCGCTACCCCCCTCTCTGGCTGTTTTCTCCATTATACGGCCTGCCGCCCCAAAACGCAAGCCGCCGGGCGGGGATTTTGCCGGGAAAAAGCATCCCCGTCGGCAAACGCGTACCGGCGGGGAATTTGTTGACGGTATGGAAGGGGTCATTCCTCCGGGGTCTCGGCGGGCTCAGTGACCTCCACCCGGATCTCCAGCACCCGGCGGTGCTCCACCTGGGTGACGGTGACGTGGAGGTTTTCGTAGTCAAAGCTGTCGCCCTGTTCGGGGATGCGGCCGATCTGCTCCAGCACCCAGCCGGAGACGGTGGCGCTGTCGCACTCGCCCTTGAGGGAGAAGAGGTCGTAGAGGTCGGCAAGGTCGGCGGAGCAGGTGATGGTGTAGCTGCCGTCGGGGTTCTTGCGGAAGTTTTCAATGACCTCGTCGTGCTCGTCCCAGATCTCGCCCACCAGCTCCTCCAGGATGTCCTCCAGGGTGACGATGCCCTCGGTGCCGCCGTACTCGTCCACGATGACGGCCATGTGGTTCTGGTTGGCCTGGAGCACCCGCATCAGGTCGGAAATTTTGGTGTTGGAAGTGGTGCGGATGACCTCTTTGGTGAGGGCGGCCAGGTCGGCCATGCCCCGGTAGCGGGCGGCGTAGAAGTCCTTTTCGTGGATGACGCCCACGATGGAGTCGATGGTCTCGTGGTAGACGGGCAGGCGGGAGTAACCCGTCTCGGCGAAGCGGGCGGCCAGCTCGTCGGGGGTGGCCTCGTCGCTCACCGCCTCGATGTCCACCCGGGGGGTGAGGATCTCCCCGGCCTCCAGGTCGTCAAACTCGATGGCGGCGCGGATGAGTTCGCTCTCGTGGGAGTCCAGCCCGCCCTCGTCCTCCGCCTGGGAGACCATGGCGGTGAGTTCCTCGTCGGTGATGCCCTCGTCGGCGGGGGCTTTGAACAGCCCGGCCACCAGGCGCTTGACCTGGTTGAAGAAGAAGGCCAGGGGGGTGAGCGCCCGCACCAGAAAGCGCATGATGGGGGTGGCGAACATGGCAAAGCCCAGGCTGCGCTCCATGGCCATGCTCTTGGGGGTGATCTCCCCGAAGGTGAGGACCAGCAGGGTCATGACCACGGTGGCCGTGGCCGGCCCAGGCTCGCCCAGGAGGCCGGTGAAGAAGACGGTGGCCACGGTGGTGGAGGCGATATTGACGATGTTGTTGCCGATGAGGATGGTGATGAGCAGCCGGTCGTAGTCCTCCGCCACATCCAGGCAGCGCTGGGCACGCTTATCGCCGCCGTCGGCCAAAGCCCGGAGGCGAATTTTATTGACGCTGGAAAAGGCGGTTTCGGTGGCGGAGAAAAAGGCGGACAGGATGAGCAGCACCACCAGGGATGCCACCAGGATCGTACTGGGTATGTCCATCTGGACAAATCAACTCCTACTGTTTTAAATTTTCCCATGGGGTCGCCCAAAGTGCGAAAAACCCATAGACACAGTCAATATACCACATCTTTTCCCCAAATGCAAGAGGGAGGGGGCGTTCCCTCCTATATTAATAGGTGCGGCCGCAGGATGGAAAAGGCCGCGGGGGGGTTGACAAGTCCCGTCGGTTTGTGTAAAATGTGGTTCACAAGTGAACATACCCCGTTATCAAGAGTGGGCGAGAGAGTTAGCTCCATGACCCCACACCAACCTGCCCCTGCGGGCAAGGTGGTTCCGCTAACAGCGATAAGGAGGGACGAGGGCGCTCCTTTCGGAGCGTTTTTTTGTGCCTCAAA